>CAYLJO010000054.1:0-30464 GCA_964383905.1 uncultured Blastocatellaceae bacterium | reverse complement strand
CAGACGACTCACCAGCCTCCGCCATCGGTTGCACCCCTCCGCCATCAACCCCTTCATCAGGACGCGCCTGAGACTGCTCCTCGCGCCGCCGCTGCCTGTCACCACCCACACCCTTCTGCTGCTGCGCCATCCGACAACTCCCCTCGAACACCGCCCCCTGCTCGATCACCAACGACGGCGTCTGGATGTTCCCGTTGACCTTCGCCGCGCGCCCCAACTCCAGCCGCTGGCTCGCGATGATGTCCCCGTTGACCGTCCCGTGGACGGTCGCTACCGCCACCTCGACGTTGGCATCGACCTGCCCGTTGTTGCCGACGATGAGCGTGCCGCCCTCGGAGCTAATGCGGCCCGAGAGGTGGCCGTCGACGCGGAGCATGCCTTTGAAGGTGGCCTCGCCGGTGAGCGAGGTGCCGTTACCGACGAAGCCGCTGAGGGTGCCTTCTTTGATGTCGCGCGCCAGTGATTCGCTTTCAGTCACGGCCCGTGTTGGAGCAGCTTCAGGCGCGGATGATCGAGCCGGTTCCGCGCTCTGCTGGTGTGGCGTGTAGCCGGATGCCGTGTTGCGCTGTGTCGCCTGATTATCCGTTGTATGTTCAGTGTCAGCGTGATCTTTTGGATTTTTCCCCATTCTGAGCATATTAAACCTCCGCTCTGAGTGCCGCGAGGCGTTGATTCAACAGGTGCCGAAGGTGTCGGTAGAGTCAACGTAAACGGCGCGCGAGCCGTGCACAAGTTAGGTAAAAGCTAGCTGCGATGCTAGCCAAAACTGTCGCATCTGCTTGTAAGCGCAGCAGACGCTTTGGGTGAAAGCGTCCCCCATGATAAATAAACGTCGCCAGTGTGTCCAGCGTTTAAACGCTGAAGAGGAAATAATATCTTTTGAATTCAGGCGTTGGCGCGTTGTCAATTACACGCCGGACATGGCATGCTGATAGCAAAGATCCTCGGGAGGAATATAAGTCCGGGATGTTTGTGGAGAGCAAAATAAGGACTAAGCTGCTTCGGCGCATGGGCGAAGCGATCAAGGATTTCGGGATGATCGAAGACGGCGACCGCGTGATGGTCTGCCTGTCCGGCGGCAAGGACAGCCACACCCTGCTCGATCTCTTAATGGACGTACGCCAGCGCGCGCCCGTCCGCTTTGATTTGCTTGCCGTCAATCTTGACCAGAAGCAGCCGAATTTTCCAGAGCATGTTCTGCCCGAATATTTGCAGAGCACCGGCGTGCCTTACCGCATCGTAGAGCGTGATACATACTCGATTGTGAAGCGGCTCGTGCCGGAGGGCAAGACATATTGCTCCGTCTGCTCGCGGCTGCGGCGCGGCATTCTCTACCAGGTAGCCGTTGAAGAAAAATGCACCAAGATCGCGCTGGGCCATCATGCCGATGACATCATTACGACGTTCCTGTTAAACCTTTTCTTTATCGGCACGCTCAAAGCGATGCCGCCGATCCTGCGCTCGAATGACGGGCGCAACACCGTGATCCGGCCTCTCGCTTATTGTCGTGAATCGGAGGTCGCGGAGTTTGCCGCCACCAGGAATTTCCCGATCATCCCGTGCGACCTTTGCGGCTCGCAAGCAGACCTGAAGCGGGCCCGCATGAAACGCCTGATCGCGGAACTGGAAAGGGAGATACCGAATATACGCAGCTCGATGTTGACGGCGCTCGGCAACGCCGTGCCGTCTCATCTGCTCGACCCAAACCTCTTCGACTTCAAGAGTCTCGCGCCGGGCGTCGGCGACGTTGAAGCGGAACTAGACCTGGCCGTCGGCCATACGGGCGTCATCGCCGGCCCGGCGCTGGTTTCGCTCGCCTAAAAACTGAGATGCCCGCCTCCGCCAAAAAATTCGAGCCTGATTTCAGCGAGTTTCCGCCCGGTACCGTCACAGAATACACAACGCACGTATGCCTGGCCTGCATCTTTGACATTTTTACCAAACAACTGAGTCTTGCGCCGCGCACAGCCTATTCCGAAATCAAACGTCACGCGCCGACGGTGCAGGAGCTGACTGCGCCGCAGGCCACGCGGCCATACTTCGACAGCGACGAAAAGAACCCGCATTGCCCTTACTGCAATTCGGCGAAGCGCTGGCAAGCGCGTTTCGACACCTATCGCATTGAAGGTGGCAAGACGACCGACGCGGCGCGGCGCGCGCTCGTAAAATCGCTCCCCAAATCAGAAGAACAATTTCAGGTCATCGAGACCAAATTTGACCGCCGCGCGCTCTTTTTCGAGTGGCTCGATACACTCGGTCGCACTCTTGATTTCGAAAGTGATGAGTGGCTGATCGAAGCTACTCGCGCATTTCTGGAGAGGCAGGAGCCGAAGACCGACTGGGCTGAAGTCTTTGGAGATTTGCGCGCCGTCCGACGTTCGCAGCGTCTCGAAGAAGGATGGGAGCGTGACGGGGTGCGCCTCTTTCTCGCGCCAGCGCTCTACAATGACGCATTACTTGTACAATACCTCGTCAGCCGCTCGCACAAACACGGCGGACGCACTCTCGAAGGCCGCCTCACGCTCACCGAGCTTGTTCGCCGTCTGCGTTACAGCGGGCATCTGAACGCGCAGGGCATTACCGAACGCGATCAATTCGATGTGCTGGAGAAACTGGTCGAGCACCTCACCGGCGGCGAGGGCGCAGTGAAGCTTTACTATATCGTGAACCGCCGCGATTTTCTGGAAAAGGTGAAGACGGTTTACGCACGCTACGCCACATAATAAAAGGCTATATCAATTTAATCCAGGGCGATTGGCGCTCGTAGCTACGCGGAAGTCATGATCAATCAGAAGGGAGCTGCTACCATCTATTCTGATTTCCTTAAGCTTGACCTCTGTGGTTCACCTTGCCTTCTTCCTTTCACTCAAGTCAAGCATGCTCAAGCCAGGTCCCAAAAGAGGGACCCATTGTGCTCTCCCCTTCACAATGGGCCCCTCAATTAGTGTCGATCATTTATATTACGTCGACACTCTCTTCCTACATCAAGTCTTGTGCCACAGAAGATGCGCGGCCGGCCTTTATAGAAACATTGCACATGATTGCGCTTACAGTGCTGCGCGGCAGCGCAAAGGTTAAAGGGATACTTGAAGTCAGGGGATCAACCCTACGATTTGGTTTGTGGGTTAACCGAAAAGGAAGCTTACAGAAAAGTGTTAAACCCTTAAGCTGGCGGATGACTCCTATGGGTCGGGAAGCAGAATTCATTTCTGAGGCGGATGCCGGCGGTAGTGGTGCGTGACGGGGCGGCGGCGACCGATGCCGATCGCATGCCTTGAGATAATCAGCGTAGGCGGCAGTTGGCGGCGCTTGAATTCATTGGCGGGCGCTTCCACCCGGTTCAATAAATCGTAGACGAGCTCAGGTTCGTGCCCGGCGGTGATGATCTCTTCGGGCGTCGCTTTCTGTTCAAAGTAAAGTTTAAGGATCGGATCAATCTTGTCGTACGGCGGGAGCGATTGATCGTCAAACTGTCCCGGCGCGAGTTCGGCAGACGGTCGCTTGTCGATGATGGCGGGCGGGATAACCTCGCCCTCGCGGTTGTAGTGCCGCGCCAACGCGTATACTTCCGTCTTCAAAAGATCTCCGATAACGGCAAGCCCGCCGTTCGTGTCGCCGTAGAGCGTGCAGTAGCCGAGCGCGAGTTCTGATTTGTTTCCGGTGGAGAGCAAAAGGCGACCTTCGGCGTTACTGATTGTCATCAGGATATTACCGCGCAAACGTGACTGTAGGTTCTCCGCGGCGAGTGATGCGCCGCCCCTGTCCGGTCTGCTGAGGCCGAGTTCTTTCGAGAGAGTATCGAAGGCCGCCGTGATCGGGTGCTCGATGGTCTTCATGCCGAGGCGGCGACCGAGTTCCACCGAATCGTCAATGCTACCGCGCGATGAGAAAGGCGACGGCATCATCACCGCCAGCACGTTCTCCGACCCGAGTGCTTCGCAAGCCAGCGTAGCCACCACGGCCGAATCAATTCCACCGGACAGTCCCAGCACCGCGCTCGTGAAGCGGTTCTTGTGCGCGTAGTCGCGTATGCCGAGGACCAGTGCGTGGCGAACTGTTTCGATGTCGTCGCCGGGCAGGCAGCGTTCATCCGCCACCCCGCAATCGAGGTCAACCGTGCCGAAGAATTCCTCAAAGGGCGGCGCCTGTAGTATTATCTCGCCCTTACAATCCGCGACGATGCTGGCCCCGTCGAAAATGATTCCGTCGTTGCCGCCGACCAGATTGACGAATACGATGGGAAGGCCCGCCGCTTTCGCGCGGTGAGAGACCATTGAGCAGCGCTGGCCCATCTTACCTTTATTGAAAGGCGAGGCGTTGATCGAAACCAGCACACTCGCCCCCAGCTCGATCAATTCGTCGGCCGGATCGTTCGTGTAAAGCCGCTCTTTCCAGAAGCTCTTGTCGTTCCACATATCCTCGCACACGGCCACGCCGAGGCTCGCGTCCTTCAATCGGAAAAGATGGCGCTCATGGGCCGGTTCGAAGTAGCGCGGGTCATCGAACACGTCGTATTCCGGCAGCAGTGACTTGTCGGCAAAGCCCAGCAGCTTCCGGTTACGAATCACCGCCGCCGAGTTGTAGAGCCGGCGGCCCAGCGGCTGATCGTTTGGTCGCGCCGTGCCGACCACGGCCGTCAGCCCGTCCGTCGCCGCAATGATTTTGTCGAGCGGCTCCAAGACAGAGCGTGCCACGTCGCGGTCAAGAAACCAGTCGAAAGATGTGTACCCCTGTATGGCTACCTCTGGCAGTACGACAAGATCGGCGCGATCCTGCTTCGCCTGCTCGATGGCCCGCAAGATGCTTGCTGTGTTGCTCTCGAAATCGCCGTTCGTCGTATTTATTTGTCCGATGGTCACGCGCATGAAACTTATTTTAGCACTTATTTATCGGTTCGACGGTCAAATGAACAAGTGTTTCAGTCGCCGTAGCCGCCCCCGCCCGGTGTTTCGATCCGCACGCGGTCGCCGGCCGACAGTTGCCAGCTTCCTTTGGCCGCAATGGCGCGCGAGCCGCCCTGTTTAATGATGGCGTCGCGCCCGGCTTTTCCGTCCTCTCCACCATGTAGCCCATAAGGCGCAGTTTTCCTGCGGTCAGCGAGGAGTGACATGCGCGCCGGCACAAGCGTTTCTATCTCGCGCACCACACCGTCGCCGCCTCGCCGCTTTCCTTTCCCGCCAGAGTTTTTGCGAATGCGATAGGAGCGCACACGCAGCGGGTAAGCGTATTCAAGCGCTTCGGCGGGCGTATTCAAGCTGTTCGTCATATGCGTATGAACCGCGCTCATCCCGTCGAGGTGCGGACGCGCTCCCATGCCGCCCGCGACGGTCTCGTAGTATGCGAACTCTGCGCCCGTGCGTGGATCAATACCGCCAATGGTCAGGTTGTTCATCGTGCCTTGACTGGCCGCCGGAATTTTTCCGGGCAACGCCTCAGCCAACGCCTTGAATAATACATCGACAACGCGCTGCGATGTTTCCACGTTTCCACCCGCGACCGATGCTGGATGAACAGCGTTAATTATGGTGCCGCGGGGCGCGACGACTTCGACCGGCTCCATCAATCCTGCGCTTGCCGGCACTTCGCCGCCGACGAGGCAGCGGAAAACATATGACACGGCGGAAACGGTAATCGCCTCGACGGCATTAATCGCGCCCGTCACCTGCGGTGAGCTGCCACTAAAATCGATGTGCGCTCGTTCACCGCTGATCGTGATGCGCACACGTATCAACACCGCCTCCCCGGTTACGCCGTCATCATCGAGCACATCTTCCGCCTGATATTCCCCGTTCGGAATCTCGCGGATCGCGCTTCGCATGATGCGTGCGGAATACGCGATCAGGTGATCCGCATACTCAAGCGCATCCCTGGCCCCGCGCCGCTCAATAATCTCAAGCAGACGCGCCCCGCCGGTTTTCAAAGCTCCAATCTGCGCCTCGAAATCCGCCCGGCGCTCAACCGAGCCTCGTACATTCGCCAGCAGCAGCCGCATCAAATCTTCAGATACTTCGCCGCGGCGCACAATACGTACGGGCGGAATCCGCACCCCTTCACCGTACACATCTGTCGCCATCCCCATTGAGCCCGGCGTCGCCCCGCCGATGTCCGCATGATGCGCGCGATTGGCAACATAGAAAAGCAGGCGCGGCGAGCGGGCGAGCCGGGGGCGTGGCGACACGGAGCCGCGGCGACGCAGGGAAATAACACTATGTCGCCGCGCCTCGGCAAAGACTCCGGCGACAAGCGTAACGTCCGGTAAGTGTGTGCCGCCCGTGAATGGATCGTTGAGGGCTACAACGTCGCCGGGCGCAAGCTCAACCTCGGCGAGCGCCGAGGCGACCGCCATCGGCATCGATCCGAGGTGCACAGGCATATGGTCGCCCTGCGCGATGACTCGGCCGCCGGCGTTAAAAACGGCGCAAGAGTAGTCACGCCGCTCCTTAATATTCGGCGAGAATGCCGTGCGCCGGAGCGCGATGCCCATCTCTTCCGCTACGGAAGTATAAAGTGCCCGATAGATCTCCAGCGTCGTCGGATCAAAGCTGCGCGCTCGTTTACCGCCCTTCCGTGTATGCCGGCTTCGCTTCATGGCTTGATAATCAAATTTCCGTGTTGGTCCAACGAAGCACGTGCACCCGGTGGGACGAGCGTCGTCGAGGAATATTCGGTAATGATGCACGGTGAGCGAAGATGCGCGCCCGGCCTTAGCTCTTCACGCCGGTAGATGGCGGCGCTTGTCTCGCGATTCGTGAAATAGACCCTCGCATAGTCGTGCGGCTGCGCAAGCGCTCTCTTGCCGGCCACACCCTCGGCCCGCTTAGTCTTCAGTTCTCCGACAATGCCGGTCGAACGAAGACGTAAGCTCACGATCTCGACGATGTTTGCCTCCTGCGCGTAACCGTAGCGTGTGCGGTGCGCGCGATGGAAAATTCCGGCCACGTCATGTCCATGATTCCAACCGATCTCCAGCTCAAACGATTGTCCTTTGTAGCGCACGGCGAGCCTTCTTTCGTGCCGCTGTCGCGCGTCAACAAAGCCTTCGCGCTTGAGCACGGCGCGGGCCGTGCTTTCCATTTCGCGGAAGGCGCGCTCGATACGGGCGTGGTTGTCGCCCGTTGCATCCAGCATGACAGTGCGCCCCCAATCCTTAACTACTTCGCTGGCGAGCGCGCCCAGGGCCGACAGCGCGCCTGCGTCCGGCGGCGCAATGATCTGCGGGATGCGTAAAGCGCGCGCCAATTCGACGGCATGCAGCCCGCCCGCGCCGCCGAATGGTATTAACGCAAACTCGCGTGGGTCATAACCACGCTCGACCGAGATGGTGCGAAGCGCACGTTCCATTTCGACGTTCACAACGCTCAGCACGCCGCGCGCCGCCTCCTCAGTGCCGACCCGCCGGCCGGCCGCCGCGCTCATCTCTCGCGCCAGATTGGCGAGAGCTTCTCGCGCCCGCTCTTCGTCAAGCTTCCACTCGCCGCCCAAAAGCCCCGCGCCAACAAAATGGCCGAGCACCAGATGCGCATCTGTCACAGTGGGAAGCAGCGAGCGGCCGTAGCAGGCCGGACCGGGGTCTGCCCCCGCCGATTCCGGCCCGACGCGCAATGAACCGCCTTCGTCAACGCGCGCAATCGAGCCACCGCCCGCCCCTACGGTGTGTATCGCCATCATCGAAATGGCGACGGGCAGACCAGCCACCGTCGCTTCATTCGTCATGCGCATCCCCTCGCGGTCGCAAAGCGCCACATCGGTTGACGTGCCGCCCATGTCGAAGGTGATGATGTTCTCGACGTTAATGGCTCGCGCGGCGCGTAGCGCTCCGGCCACTCCGCCCGTCGGGCCTGAAAGAATTGTACGCACAGGCTCGGCGGAGGCGACCGCGGCAGAGATGCTTCCGCCCGAAGATTGCATTACGCGCAGGCTGGGCGCATGAGTTTTGAGGCGATTGAGGTACGCGCTCATCAACGGCTGCAGGTAAGCGTTGATTGCGATTGTCGAAGTGCGCTCGTATTCGCGGTATTCGGGAAGGATTTTGTGTGAGATGGAGAGTGGCACACCGAGCGGCGCTAGCGCGCGGGCGATGCGCCGCTCATGCTCCGGGTGAACGAAGGAGAAGAGCAGCGAGATAGCGATTGATTCGACGCGCGCTCTTCTTAAGCCATTGACCAGCGTCGCGAGCGCACGCTCATCCGGTTCTTCTAAAATCTCGCCGAACGCCGTGACCCGCTCGCGCACGCCGAATCGTAATCCGTCGGGAACAAGTGGGGCGGGACGCACGGCATTGAGATCA
Organism: uncultured Blastocatellaceae bacterium; assembly: GCA_964383905.1. GTDB lineage: Bacteria > Acidobacteriota > Blastocatellia > Pyrinomonadales > Pyrinomonadaceae > CAYLJO01. The sequence continues at coordinate 22,177 of CAYLJO010000054.1, read as the reverse complement.
TAGAGCGCTGGCCTGGCCTGCCGCCCAATGGCAAGCAGATCTTCAAAGCCCGCGGTAGTCACCAGTGCCGTGCGGGCGCCGCGGCGTTCGAGCAGCGCATTGGTTCCGACCGTCGTCCCGTGAACGACCTCGATGTCGCGAACCCTTGCGCCCGTGAGACCTGCGATGCGCTTCAAGCCCTCGATAATCGCCAGGGAGGGATCGGCGGGCGTGGAGGCGAGCTTGAAGATTTGCAAGCCCTCGCCCCCCTGAAACACGAAATCCGTGAATGTCCCGCCCGTGTCCACCCCGACACGAACGCGCGGCGTCACATTTCTCTTTCGCTTCGGCATATAAAGGCGGGGACAAGTTAAACTCCTGCTCGTCGCTTGTCACTATCAGAGGGGGTGGCCCAGCAACCGCTCTCATGCGAACGGCGAGCCGCATCAAGCACGAGCTGCGTGCGGTATCCGTCATCGAAAGTCGCCGCGCCTTCAACGCTCACGAGCCCTTCGCGCAGAGCATCGATTAGAGCGCGCGAGAAAGCGGTGAAGCCACGCGACCACTCGTTATCGCGCATGCCGGGCGGAAGCTCCCCGCGCTCCACTTCAATGCGCGTCCATTCACCCGCGCCGGTTTCTGAGCGCCACAGCTCGCCGTCTCCTTCGATCATCAGCGCCCCACGCGAGCCGAAGATTTCCAGGCGATGCAGGCCGCTCCCCTGCTCTACCATCGATAGCGAGATGTTGGCGGTTGCGCCTTTGGTCAACGCGCTGTCGGCGAAGCGCAGGAGCAGGTTGGCCTCGTCATCGGTTGTGACGCGGCGCATCTCGCCGGTCTGCTGATCAGGCCGCTCGGTGACGTGGGTTGCGAGCGAGCCGAAGACCCGTGAGACCTCTGCGCCGAGCAGCCAGCGGAAGGCGTCTATCACATGTGAGCCGATGGCGCCGAGAGCGCCGCCGCCATATTCGAAACCGGACCACCAATTCCAGGCGCGTTCCGCTTCAGCGCGCGAATCGGAACGAAAAAGTAGCTTCGCATGACGGACATGGCCGATTTCACCGCTTCGCAGCAACTCCCGCATCTTCCGGCGACCCGCCAGAAAACGCAGCTCATGATCGATCAGCGCCAGCACACCCGCCTGCTGCGCGCGGTTGCGCATCGCGTCGGCTTCACCCGCACTCATCGCCATCGGCTTTTCGCATAACACGGCTTTGCCCGCATCCAGCGCCGCCATGGTCATCTCCCTGTGTGTGGAGGGAGGCGTGACGACGCTGACCAGATCAACATCATCGCGCGCGATCAGTTCGCGCCAGTCGTTAGCCACGTTTTCAATACCGAACTCGCGTGCGACGCGTTCGGCGTTCTCACGATGGTTGCTTGCAATTGCGACGAGGCGTGCGCCGCGGCAAGCCTTAAAGCCCGGGATCTGTGTCGTTCGGGCAAATCCCGCGCCGATTATGCCGACGCCAATCATCTCTTTTCTCGCCAAGCTCTCACCTCCGTTACTCAAAGTTTCCTCTGTTTTTCCTCTTCGTCCCTGTGTGTTCTACGTGAGACTCGCGACGCTATGTGAGCCTCGGAGGATGCGGCAGACCGATTGTGTCATGGTTCTTAGAAGCCGTCACAGAGCAAGCGCCGCCGCATCCGTTCTACATAACCCTAACAGTTGTCTGGGCTAAATCAGCCCGCATTTGCAAGCCCGGAAAGGAGTTTTCGTATGCCTGTGACTTCGTTTTCGATCTTGAATGCGACGGTCAGGAGCAGCAGGCGGTGGCGAGCCGAATCCGAGCAGGTTTCTACTTGACTTCTGACACGGTTGCTCTACGATTTACCTCCATTTCTCCCACTCAAGTTAAACATGCTAAGGTAAGTAACTCACGCTGTGGGGGTGTAGGGCAGATCAACATCACCATTGTGTTCACGCACCAACGTCTCTTCCTCTACCAGCGGCGCAATCTCACGTGTCGCCAGCGTCTCCAGACTGTCTGCGCTTTTCTCGGGAGTTTCGTTTGGCACAATAATCCGTTCGGCGTCGTCTGAGAGCGCCCGGCCGAGCGAGGCCAAAATGAACAATCCGCGTCCCAGCAGCTTATCCAGAACCGATTCACGAACTTCGTAGATCGCCAGCGGCGGCGGCGCAAGATGGATAAAGACGTTCGCGACCTGGCCCAGAAGCTTGCCCCCCTCGGTGATAATCTTTGCTTCAACCAAATCACTCTTGGCCCGTGGCTGTCCGACCGACTGACCTTCTTCGGGAAGGACAACGGAACTGTCGCTGTGGGCCATCACCGCATCCTGCCCGAAGCTGGAGATCTCGTGGTAATCGAGCACACGACTGCTCCCGTCCGGCGCTTGCACCATCAAGCCCACCAGCGTGCCTTTAACCGGATCAACGATCAGGTCATCAACCTTTCCGAGCATGTTCCCAGTCGCACGCGACAGAATCGTCATCCCAATTAAAGTCTCCATTGAGAAGATGTTGTCAATCACCGGCATGTCGGGTTCTCCTTACAACTGTTTGTGTGCGCTACGTTATCACAAATTACTCTGAAAAAGTCGCGATCCACCCTCCTTTTTAATACTCACGTGGAATCGCTTTTACTTACCGTTTAAGAACACAGGTCGTTGTGTATCAATTTCAGCCAAAAGCGGGCCGCAGGTAGTATTCCGCCCACCGGCAAGACGCTCCTGGCCCCAGGCTTTTCTCCTCGCTTCGGTGTTAGCCGCAGTAGTATTGGGCGGCGTTAGCACAGCAGTCCTTCGGTAAATGCATCAACTCCCAATCCCGCAGCAGGCGCAGTCGCTAATGAGACCGAAAGAACACCCGCGCCGCCTCCGGTTCAAATCGCTAACGGCAGCGACCTCAAAAAAGCGCCGGAAATACCAAAGAGGCCCGCGCCTATAGCGAGAAACGTTTTGCCGGAACGTGCCCTTCTCCGGCGCAGCCCCCGGCCAATTCTTATGTTTATGGCGGGTGGCAATTGACTGTATCCTGCTCGTGCTGGCGGCCAGGAAGTATCACGCAAAGGCGCAAAGGCGCCAAGCAAGGCGAAGAAGAGCGACACGAAATCGCAAACTGTTGTAGGTTACCGGTAGAGAGAATTGAGCGTAAAGGCGATGATGAGGGCAGGAAATTTGAGAAAAGAAAGGGCCGTCGTGAGCACGATGACGATCATTAGAGCAAACTGATTGTAGGCGCAGACATCGCAATTGCTGACCCGCTAGCGTGCCCCTCGCGGTACGGTGTAACAAAGAACGCTCGGTCATATTCAGTCACCTTGGCTACATTTTTCACTAGGTTTTCGGGCTTTCACGTATTGCTAATGCGCCAGCTGTGGGCTTTTGAGCCTGCACAATTACGAACACTACGCGCGCCGTTTTCGTACGTTCATCCAGGAGCTTCAAACCATTCCAGGCATAGTGTCAAAGGGTTATTAACTCTTTTATTTATAAGTAGATTCAAGGCTAAAGCCCCTGGAGTTGCCTAATGGCATAGTCGTTGCCTCAAATTCAAGATGTAACAAAATGTAGACTCTCCCTTATTTTGGCAAAAGTGGTTAGTACCAGGAGGTAACCATGAAAAAACTACTAGTAGTTTTGCTGTGTCTCTTTGTGTTTGCCGGAACGGCGATGCCGGCCTTAGCATGCGCGAGACACCGCAGGCATCACAGCTATTACGCCCGCCATTATCGCGGGTCGCGGTATGCGCGCACGGCCTACTATAATAACGGGACGCGTCGTGCTTACTATGACTATGGCTACAGGAGGCGATCTTTCTGGCAGAAGCACCGCGATAAGCTGACGGTCGCAATGGGCACCGGCGGCGGCGCCCTCATCGGTGGTCTGGCCGGCGGTAAGAAGGGCGCAGCCATTGGCGCTCTCGCAGGCGCTGGCGGTTCAGCGCTCTATACCTATAAGCTACGCAACAGGCATCGCCGGTACTAAAGCAGTCGGGCGTGCCGGATGTTCAGGAAGAGGGAGGGTGACTATTGGAAGCAGTCTCCCTCTCTTTTCACTTAAGCATGATGTCCATTATGCGCTCAGGGGTGATTTAGTATCTAACTCTTACGCACCACCAAACCTTCGTGAGCGATTTTCCAGTTGAGGATCTCAACACCTTTTTCCTGTGCCAGTGCTCGTTCAACTTCCGCGCGGCGACCCTCGGCGCAGAAAAAAGCGATGCAACCGCCGCCGCCGGCGCCGCAGACCTTAGCCGCCTCCGCGCCGTTGGCCAGTGCCTTCTCTACTAACATATCCATCTGCGGCGTGGTTACGCCGGGGGCGAGCCGTTTGCGATTCGGGTACGCATCCCGCATCGTCGTTCTGACTTGCTGCCAGTCGTCCGTGAGCAGTGCCGTGCGCATCTGCAGCACCGAATCACGTATGCCATCAAAGAGCTTAAAAAGTTCCGGATCACCGTCGATATGATGTTTGGTGATCTCCCAGTTGTTCGTCCCTGAAAGACGCGGCTCGCCCGTGTAGCAGACGGCGATGCGACGTTCAAGTGTCGCGTAGTCCACCGTCAGCGCTTCGCGCTCAATGCCGTCTGGCCGGAAGTGTATGCAGGAGGCGCCGCCGTAGAGCGCAGAGTAATAGTCCTGAAACCCCGCCGGGACACGGATCACCGTGGTCTCAATGTTGGCGGCAATCGTTATGAACTTGCGCCTGTCATAACGATTGCCGACAAGATGGTTTAATGCGCCGATGCAGGCGATGTTGAGCGCGGATGATCCGGCGAGCCCTGCGCCCGCCGGCGCTTCACTGAAAGTCGTCAGGTGAAAACCTGTCGTCGGCTTGAAAAAGTGAACCAGCTTTGAAATCAGCTCAAGCCGCTCCTCACGAATCAAATCTTCGATGGCTGCGAGCTCGGTTTCAAAAGCCACTTTACGGTCGCGCGATTCGAGCACGATGCGCCCGTCGTCGCGAGTTTCAATGCGGCACTTCGCGCGCAGATTGACGGCGAAGTTCAAGGTCGCGGCCCCGGGATGAAACAGGTAGAGCGGCCAGATGTCGATGGTGCCCCCGGCCAGGTCGACGCGTGTCGGGGCAGATGATTCGATGATCACTTGAAGAACAATTGTCCTTTCGCCTAAATTTACGACCGATGATTTTATGGGGTTTCACTCAAAACGCTTTACAACCTTTAAAGGGGAGCCTTGATTCCCTATAAATCGCAAGTTTTCTAAGGTTCGACTACCAGGCAAGCCATGTAAACCTCCATCGTACGGCGATTACAAATCGCCACATCTTCAATCTCCTTCGGCCTCACCGTGCTTACGACTGGAGTGTTTTGGTCCGGGCGCATCCTTATGACGTTGAAGCGGCTTCTTGAGGTGCATCCGCTCCTGGAACTCCTGGCTGAGTTCCTGCAGCTTCTCCTGGGCAGCCTGTTCCAATTCCTGTATCAGTTCGGGGTTTGCCTCTTCCACCTTTTTGGCGAGCCAAAAGCGCTCGACAAGGTAAAAGCCGGTGATGCCCAGGACGAGAATCACAAGTAGAAAGAAGCCGATTCGATGATAGTCGCCGATGAGCTGTGTAATCGCGCCGCTGAAAAAATAGCCTGCGCCGCTTAGAAGCGCGGCCCACACGCAACAACTCGCAAACGCGAGTGGCAGGAAACGCAGGTAGGTCATACGTCCGACACCGTAGAAGACGCACGAGGCCCAGCGCAAGCCGTAGATGTATTTCGAAAGAAAGATTGAATGTGGCCCAAATTTTTCCGTCAGCCGCTCAAGGCGCGGCCGCGCCAGCCGGTAGAAACGAAAGTCACGCACGGTTTTACCGAAGCCGCGTCCCATCACGTACGCAACATTATCACTCGCAACGCCGCCGAGCGCCCCCGCGCAAAGCACTTTGGCGAAGCTGTAATCACCGAAAAAGCCGCTATGGGCCAGTACGCCCGCCAGCAGAAGTGTCATATCCCCCTCGATCATCGCGAGGAAGAAAACAGCAATGAGACCGTAATCCCCGATCAGTTCGTAAAAAGGGTGGCTATCCATTTAATCATAGCGACAGGTGACCAGGAGGAGTCGCGTTTTAACTTGTCACTGATCACTTATCACTCTCGGTCGGTGGTTTGACGACAAGCACCGGGCAATGCGCATGGCGCACAACCGATTCGGCGGTCGAGCCGAACAGGATGCGGCCCAGACCGGTGCGGCCGTGCGACGAAATGACGATCAAATCAACGCCACGCTCTTTGCCGACGCGCACAATCTCCGATGCCGCATCGCCGTGCACAATCAACTCCTCGACATCAAGCCCGGAACACTCCTCATGCTCGGCGATCTTTGGCAACTCGCGCTCCGCCGCATTCTCAAGTTGCTCGCTGATATCGACGATCGGCAAAGGCTCTGTCATGCCCGTGTAGCCGACCGTCGGCACGGCGGGTTCGATTGCATGCACGCAGATGATCTTTGCTCCCGCCTGTCGGGCTAAAGACGTAGCGTAAGAGAGCGCGTAATTGGCGCACTCGCTGAAATCTGTTGGCAGCAGTATGGTGCGAATTTCCACGATTGAAATTTCGATTGTCGATTGGCCCCCTGGCGTGCCCAAACCGAGAATCTAAAACTGCAGGGATATTCTACACGCAGAAGAGATTGATTGACAGCCCTTGTACCGTTTATTACAATTCTCACGCTTCCTGCCCTGCGCATTTTTTGGCCTTCAGATGAGGGCTCCACGAATATGATGAGCACCACACAGCCGGCACCGAACTACATCGGCATTGATCTTTCCGGCGCGACGATGCGCGCGGCGCTCGTCACAAGCGAGGGAGTAATCATGGAACGGCGCGAAGCCGCGCTTGATCGCGACGGCGTGGTCGCACAGGTGTCGCGTGTCATCACCGAACTGCGCGACACGGCGCCCAACATCGCGTCAGTCGGCGTGGGCATCCCGGGCCTCGTTAACCGGCAAACGGATCGTGTCCTGGTCTCTACCGACCTTCCATCAGTCGTCCGCGGCAATATTCACACCGAGTTAATGAGGGAGACAGGGCTTCGCGTGGAACTCGAGAATGATGCGAATGCCGCGGCCTACGGTGAATACAAGGTCGGCGCGGGACGTGGCAGCCGCGATATGTTTTACGTCACGATTGGCGCAGGCATCGGCGGCGCCATCATCCTTGACGGGAAACTATGGATCGGGGCTTCCGGGTTTGCGGGGGAGTTCGGACACATTACGATCGACGCGGAAGGGAGGGAATGTTTGTGCGGCAATATAGGCTGTCTGGAGACAGTCGCCTCGGCCCCTAACATCGTCCGGCGGGCCAAAGAGCGGCTGTTCCGCGATTCGACATCCTCGCTCTCCAAGCTCGCAATGAATAAAGATTTCACGGCCGCCGACATCGCAAACGAGGCCAAAAATGGTGATGACTTCGCGCTGATGATGATCGAGCGCACGGGCAAATATATCGGCGCGGCGGTGGCGTCCGTGATCAATCTCCTGAACATCGAACGCATCGTTTTGGGCGGTGGCGTGATGGCGGCCGGTGATCTGATCCTCAATCCAATCATCCGCGAAGCGGGACGACGCGCCTTTCAACCCTGCTTTGAAGTCACACAGATCGTCGCGGCTGCGCTTGGCACAGACGCCGTCTCGGTCGGCGCGGCGCTACTGGCGCGGGATGCGGCGCAGACCGGCACTTAGATGTCCCGGCCGTATGCCGCAACCTGACGCCGAAATAAAAGGCCCGCTACGCCTTGGTTTGCTCCTGGCCTTTACTCTCGTCCTCCGATAAAGCATTCCCGAACCGGATCTCGGACGGCATCGCCGGCACCAGAATGTAAAAGATTTTGGCACTCTCCTTCATGATTTCGTGTTAATTAACGACTAGCCTGCGAGCACCAAAACCGATCTTGTGAATTTGGTAATTTGAAAAAATTGGCGCATCTGGTAAAGTATGACGACTTGGCAATACTCAAGTAGTTGAATACCGGGTGGGTTTGAAGGTGTGCCTATAGCAACTGGGTGACGAGAGCACACGGTCGCGCTCTTGTGTCTGGCGCTTGACCGGGCAGCCCCTGCCCTTACTGTCTACAGCTATACATTCGCTCTAATAGATTGAAGCGAAAGGTGCAGCGATGCCCCAGATCTTCCATCACAGCACCAATTTTTTAGCCAGGCTGAGTATCTTCGGAGCCGTCTTCATCTTGCTGGCAGCTCTCTGGGTGGGGGCTGAGATCAACCGTTCCTCGTGGAATACGGGGCAGTGGGTCGAGCGGCAGCAGCCCGTACAGTTCAGCCACAAGCATCACAGCGGCGATGACGGCATTGATTGTCGTTACTGCCACACGTCTGTCGAGACGTCTTCAAGCGCCGGGATGCCGCCGACCAAGACGTGTATGAACTGCCACTCGCAGATCTGGGCCGACAGCCCGTATCTCGAACCTGTCCGTGAGAGCTGGCGGACAGGTAAGCCGATCGAGTGGGTCCGGGTCCACGACCTGCCAGATTATGTTTATTTCAACCACAGCATACACGTGAACAAGGGCGTGGGCTGCTCGACCTGCCACGGTAATGTCAACGAAATGCCGTTAATGTACCAGGCTTCGTCGCTACAAATGGAATGGTGTCTCACCTGTCACCGCAATCCTGAGAGATTTGTCAGGCCGAAACACCAGGTCTTCAATATGCAATGGGAGCCGCCACCCAATCAGATCGCGGAGGGGCGCCAGCTCGTCAGGGAATATCACATTCAAGGTCCGAATGTTTTGACGAGTTGCTCGACATGCCACCGGTAAGGATAAGTAGATGCCTAGCAACGATAGACACATCAATTTTGCTTTGATGCGCGATCGCGTCCTCGCCACCGGGGGCGGTAAAGAGTACTGGCGCAGTCTGGAAGAATTGGCCGATTCGGACGAGTTCCGGGAGTTTGTGCGGCGCGAGTACCCCCAGCATGCTGAGGAATGGAGTGACCCCGTGGAGCGTCGCACGTTCCTGAAGTTGATGGGCGCATCGCTCGCCTTGGCCGGCCTCAGCGGTTGTGTCTACCAGCCGCCGGAGAAGATCGTCCCCTATGTCAAGCAACCGGAAGAGGAAGTACCTGGCAAGCCCCTCTTTTTCGCCACCGCGATGCAGCTCGGCGGCGTGGGTTCCCCCCTGTTGGTCAAAAGCAACGAAGGCCGCCCGACCAAGATCGAGGGTAACGACATCCACCCGGAGAGCCTGGGGGCCACAGACCTCTTTGCGCAAGCCTCCATTTTGACCATGTACGATCCGGACCGCTCGCAGACTTTGACCTACCGCGAAGAGATTCGACCCTGGTCAACATTTCTCGGAGAGATCCGGACCGCGCTGGAGGGGCAGCGTGGGTCCCGAGGCGCCGGTTTGCGCTTTCTGACCGAGACCATCACGTCGCCGACGCTGGCGGATCAACTGAAAGGTATTCTGACCGCATTCCCCGCCGCGAAGTGGCACCAGTACGAGCCGGCGGCGCGCGATAACGTGCGGGCCGGGGCCATTCTCGCCTTCGGCACGCCCGTCCACACCACCTACCGTTTTGAGCAGGCCGACCTCATCCTTTCGTTGGATTCAGATTTTCTGTCATGTGGCCCGGGCAGCTTACGTTATGCCCGCGAGTTTGCGGCCAAACGGCGCGTCGAAGACGGTCAGACTACCGGTATGAATCGACTCTACGCCGTCGAGACCACACCGACCAACACCGGGGCCAAGGCCGATCACCGCCTCAGCGTGCGCCCGAGCGAGATGGAGGGCTTCGCGCGCGCCGTCGCCGCAGGACTGGGCGCGAAGGGGACGACGAATGGATCACAGCCTTACACTGCCAACGCGCAATGGATCGCCGCGCTGGTGCGCGACCTTCAGGCGCATCGCGGCGCGACCATCATTATCCCCGGCGACGAGCAACCGCCGGTGGTCCATGCGCTGGCCCACGCCATGAATGATGCGTTAGGCAACGTCGGCAAGACCGTCGTCTACACGGACCCTCTCGAGGCCAACCCGGTCGATCAGATGCAATCGTTGCGCGAGCTGGCGCAGGATCTGGACACGGGTCAGATCGAGATGCTCGTGATCCTCGGCGGCAACCCGGTCTACACCGCCCCGGCTGATCTAAATTTTGCCGCCCGTATGCGGAAGGCCAAGCTCCGCCTTCACTTGAGTCTCTACAAAGACGAGACCTCCGAATTATGTCATTGGCATATCCCGGAGGCTCACTACCTTGAATCGTGGGGCGACACGCGCGCCAATGATGGCAGCGTTTTGATCGTGCAGCCGTTGATCGCGCCGCTCTATGATGGGAAAACGGCGCATGAGGTGCTCGCCACTCTGTCCGAAAATTATGACCGTAAGCCTTATGATATCGTGCGTGACTACTGGCAGGGACAGATGAAAGGGGCGGGGGGCCAGAGCACCGTTTCGGGACAGGGGACAAGCACCGGCGGCCAGCCGACAAATTCTCCGACCGACTTTGATGGGTTCTGGCGAAAGGCAATACATGACGGATTTATCCCCAATACCGCTCTCCCCCCGAAGACGGTTTCACTGAGGGGTGACTGGGCCGGTCAGGCGCCGGCAATGCCCGCTTCACAGCCCGCATCTTCCGGCCAATTTGAAGTCGTCTTCCGCACCGACCCGACAATTTATGATGGGCGCTTTGCCAACAACGGCTGGCTGCAGGAGATGCCAAAACCTTTAACAAAGCTCACATGGGACAACGCGGCGTTGATCAGCCCGAACGCGGCGACACGGCTCGGACTCAGCATTAAGGACGGCACGAAGGGGCGCGATTACTACCCCGACATCGTTGTTCTGGATTATCTGAGCCGTTCGGTGCGCGCCCCCATCTGGATCATGCCGGGGCAGCCCGACAGCGTCATCACCGTCCATCTCGGCTATGGCCGAGCGCGCGCCGGGCGAGTCGGAACATCGACGCCGGAGAAACCCGTCGGATTCAACGCGAACGCGATCCGCACGTCAGACGCGCCGTGGAGCAACTCGGGCCTGCAGGTTCGCAAGGCCGGTGAAAAGTATCTGCTCGTCACTACGCAAAGCCATTTCAGTATGGAAGGGCGTGACATCGTTCGCTCGAAGACACTGGCGGAATACCTCCAGGGCCCTGAGGGGGAGCACGAGAACGAGCCGGAGAAATACACATCCTTCTACCCGCCCTACGACTATAAGAACCAGGGTAACGGCTACGCGTGGGGGATGGCGATTGACCTGTCGGCCTGTGTCGGATGTAACGCCTGTGTCCTTGCCTGCCAATCTGAAAATAACATCCCGGTCGTCGGCAAGGAACAGGTCCTGCGCGGCCGCCAGATGCACTGGCTGCGTGTGGACACCTACTTCAAAGGTCATGACGCGAACAGCCCCGAGGCGACGGAGTTCATGCCGGTCCCCTGCATGCATTGTGAGAACGCGCCGTGCGAGCCGGTCTGCCCGGTCCATGCCACGGTGCACGACGCCGAGGGGCTCAACGCCATGGCCTATAACCGCTGTGTCGGGACGCGCTACTGCTCGAACAACTGCCCCTACAAGGTGCGCCGCTTCAACTTCATGCTCTACCAGGATTGGGAGATGCCGACCTACCAGTTGATGCGCAACCCGGAAGTCTCGGTGCGCAGCCGCGGCGTGATGGAGAAATGCACCTACTGCACGCAACGCATCCAGTGGGCCAAGATTGAATCGGAGAGGGAAGGGAGAAAGATACGCGACGGCGAGATCGTCACCGCCTGCCAAGCCGTGTGTCCGGCGGAGGCCATCGTCTTCGGCGATATTAACGACCCGAACAGCAAGGTTTCGAAACTGAAGGCGCAGAAGCGCGACTATTCGCTGCTCGAAGAGCTGAATACCCGCCCGCGCACGACCTATCTGACATCACTCAGAAACCCGAACCCGGAGATTTCTGAGAAGGCTTAAAGTTATGGCGCAGGAATACCCACACGACGAGCAAGGCGTGCACAGAACCTCTCCGGTGATCGACGCGGGCCACACCTACGCCTCGATCACGGACAAGATCAGCACGATTGTACTGAGGCGCAGAACCCCGCTGGGCTGGTTCATCGGCTTCGCGATCTCTTTCACGCTGGTTCAGGTACTGCTGCTGTCGATCACCCATCTGGTCTTCACCGGCGTCGGCATCTTTGGCACCAATATTCCGGTCGGCTGGGCCGTACCGATCATCAATTTCGTCTGGTGGATCGGCATCGGCCACGCCGGCACACTGATCTCCGCCATCCTGCTCTTGCTGCGCCAGGAGTGGCGCACATCGATCAACCGTTTTGCCGAAGCGATGACTTTGTTCGCGGTCGCGTGCGCGGGCATCTATCCGGTATTCCACCTTGGACGCCCGTGGCTCGCCTACTGGCTGTTCCCGTACCCGAACACGATGGGCATCTGGCCGCAGTTCCGCAGCCCGTTGATGTGGGACGTGTTCGCCGTCTCGACATACGGCACGGTGTCCGCAATGTTCTGGTTCATCGGCCTGATTCCGGACTTTGCGACACTGCGCGACCGCTCGCAGAGCCGCACGTTTAAGATCATTTACGGCATGCTCGCGATGGGCTGGCGCGGGAGCGCACGCCACTGGTTTCGCTACGAGACCACGTATCTGCTGCTCGCCGGATTGGCCACGCCGCTGGTCCTCTCAGTACATACGATCGTCAGCTTCGACTTTGCCATCGGAATTGTTCCGGGCTGGCACGCGACGATCTTTCCGCCATATTTTGTGGCCGGCGCGATCTACGCCGGGTTCGCCATGGTCTTGATGCTAACGATTCCGCTGCGCAAGTTTTACCGCCTGGAGGGTTTCATCACGATGCGCCACATCGACAACATGGCGAAGATCACGCTCGCGACCGGGTTAATCGTAGCCTACGGGTACATGATGGAAGCCTTCTTTGGCTGGTATAGCCAAAATATATACGAAAGCTACATGATCCGTAATCGCCAGTTCGGGCCGTACTGGCCGGTCTACTGGGCGCTGATCCTGTGCAATGTGGTCACACCGCAGTTCCTCTGGTCCAGGCGCATCCGGCAGAACACTATGATCCTCTGGATTATTTCGGTGGTCGTCGGCATCGGCATGTGGCTGGAGCGCTTTGTCATCGTTGTCACGAGTCTGCATCGGGATTTCCTGCCCTCGTCGTGGGGTATGTACACACCGAGCGTCTGGGACTGGTCAATGTTTGCGGGCACGATCGGCTTGTTCTTCGCCCTCTTGTTCCTGTTCATCCGGTTCCTGCCGATGATCTCGATCTTCGAGATGAGAACAATTCTGCCGGAGTCGGAAGTCGAAGAGGAGGCGGCGGTGTAAATGATCAACTATGAACGCTGAACGCGGAATGAAAACGCAGCCTTTCGCTCTAACTCATCGTTCATGGCTCGGCGCTCATTGTTTCCTGACGGGTTGACCTATGGATAACGTAAAGCAACCGCTCTACGGCCTGATGGCCGAATTCGATAGTCCGGGCGAACTTGTCGCGGCGGCGCGGCGCACCTACGAGGCGGGCTATCGGAAAATTAACGGCTACTCGCCGTTCCCCATCGAGGAGCTGAGCGAAGCGATCGGTTTTCACCGGACGGCGCTCCCGCTGATCGTATTGATCGGCGGGATCATCGGCGGCTTGAGCGGGTACCTGATGCAATGGTATCTGGAGACGATCGCGTATCCGATCAATGTTGGTGGCAAACCTTATAACAGTTGGCCCACCTTCATCCCGATCACCTTCGAAACGACGGTGCTGTTCGCGGCATTTGCGGCTGTCTTCGGCATGCTGGCGCTCAATAAACTGCCGCAGCCGTATCACCCGGTCTTCAATGTGCCGAGTTTCCATTTGGCGTCGCGTGACCGCTTTTTTCTCGTGATCGAAGCTAAAGACCCAAAATTTGATCATGATGAGACACTGCGCTTCATGAACAGTCTGGAGCCCCGCGAGGTACATGATGTCGAACTTTAGGTGGTTGAAGGCGAAAGATGCCGGGCGCACGAAGAAGCCAGAAAGCAGACGGGGGAGAGCTGTTTACCGTTTGCTGCCGGTCGCCTGCTGCCTGCTGTTTGTCGTGGCGTGTCGCCAGGATATGCAGGATCAACCGAAGTACATCGCTTACAGGTCAAGCTCTTTCTACAGGGATGGCATGTCGGCGCGACCACTCGTTGACGGAACGGTTCCGCGTGGCTGGCTGCGCGCAGACACCCAGTTTTATACCGGCAAAATAAATAAGGCCGGGGCGGCGGGTGCGACGAATAACCAGGGCGACAACGGCCCACGAATAAGCGGGCAAAGCAGCGGTGGCGCCAGCATGCAGCCGGCAGGCGCAGCCTCTCAGGCCGATACTGATACGTTTCCCTTCCCCATTACGCTGGAGGTAGTCAATCGCGGGCAGGAGCGCTACCAGATTTTCTGTTCAATGTGCCACGGGATGACGGGTTACGGCGACGGGATAGTTGTCAAAAGAGGTTACCGCAAGCCGCCGTCATTTCATACGGACCAGTTGCGTAATGCTCCGGTGGGCCATTTCTTCGATGTGATGACGAACGGTTGGGGGGCGATGCCGAACTACGCTGCGCAGATTCCGGCGCAGGACCGCTGGGCTATTATCGCCTACATCCGCGCGCTGCAATTGAGTGAGCAAGGCGCGCAAGCCCAGGCCGGGCCGGAGGGCGCGCAGCCTAACCCGACTGACACGAAAAATAGTAACGCCGGGACCGGAGGGCCCAAGTAGTAATGGATGCGGCATATACTGCGCCGCCAGAACTTGGTCGCGTTCAGCAGCGCGCGCTTATTGTGGGCGTCGTTTTTCTCGCCCTGCTCGGTGTCGGCGCCGTCTTTCAGCCCGCACAATTTTTTCACTCCTACCTGGTGGCCTTTGTTTTCTGGACGGGCGTGGCGCTTGGCTGCCTGGCAGTCCTGATGCTGCAACACCTGACCGGTGGGGCCTGGGGTCTCGTCATCCGGCGTGTGCTTGAGTCGGCGTCGAGAACAATCCCGCTCATGCTCATACTTTTCATTCCGGTCGCGATTGGAATGAGCTACCTGTACGAGTGGATACACCCGGAACACATCCGTGAACTGGCCGAAAGAAAGGTCGTACAGGGCAAGGCCCCCTACCTGAACGTAACCTTCTTTCTTATCCGGGCCGCCGTTTATTTCGCCATCTGGATCGTGCTCAGCTACTTCCTCAATAAATGGTCGGTTGAGCAGGATCAAACGGCCGACCGCAGTCTGCTGCGGCGGTTTCAGATGTTGAGCGGGCCGGGCATTGTGCTTTTCGTTCTGACCACGACATTTGCGGCGATTGACTGGGTGATGTCGCTTGATGCGACCTGGTATTCGACGATTTTCGGACTCATCTTTGTGGCCTCCTGGGCGCTCAGTGGCTTTGCGTTTATGATCGCGGTGATGTCGATGCTGGTGAACCGGAGGCCGCTGGCGGGTGTGGTTGCGCCCACGCATTTCCATGACCTCGGCAAGCTCCTTCTCGCTTTCGTCATGCTCTGGGCCTACTTTAATTTCTCGCAGTTCCTGATTATCTGGTCGGGCAACCTCCCGGAGGAAGCCCGGTGGTACCTGCACCGGATGTACGGCTTCTGGGGATTTATTGCGCTGGCGGTGGTTATTCTGCATTTCGCGTTGCCGTTCGTGATGCTTCTCTCGCGCGACCTGAAGCGCAACGCACGGCTGCTGGCGATTGTCGCCGGCCTGGTCTTTATTATGCGCTTCATCGACCTGTTCTGGCTGATCGAGCCGGAGTTCCAACGGAGAGGCTTCCACGTCCGTTGGATGTGGATGGATGTTGCGGCGGCGATCGGTGTGGGCGGCATCTGGCTGTGGTTCTTCACCTCACAGCTGAAGAGCCGGCCGCTTTTGCCGCTCAATGATCCGCAACTGGAAGAGGTGATTGAACGCGGGCGGCATCACCACTGAGAGGGATTGAAGACGGTGAAATAGTCGGCAAAGTAAGAGGGACTGGATCATGAAAAGCTCTAAAGGACAGAGCGGCGAAGGCGTGAGCAAGACGCCTGATGTTTCGCACATCAAGAACATTGATGTCACACACGAAAAGAGCGACGTCAACGTGCGAGCGGTCCTGATCTTCGTCGGGGGGCTGCTCGTTTTCGCCGCGATCATTCATTTTTTGATCGGGCTGATGTTTAGGGTTCTCGACGACCGCGCGAAGGCGGTGGAGCCGCCGCGCCCGCCGATGGCCATGACCGCGAATGAGCAGTTGCCACCCGGGCCCCGTTTGCAGGATGCTCCCGGCTTTGGGGTGACCATGGAGAATGGCCAGAGGGTCAATTTAGAGTTGAAGGAACCGCAGGCCGAGATGAAGGTGCTGCGGGATCAGTGGGATCAGACACTCAAACGCGGCCCGGTCGATCAGAGCGGTAAAGTGGTCGGTCTCCCTATCGAAGAGGCGAAAAAACAGATTGTGCAGAAGAGCCTGTCTGCCAGACCGCAGCAGGGCGGGCCGAATGCGGTAGATTACGGGGTTGATATGCCGACTTATTCGAGCTCAGGGCGGACGACGGAAAAGAGAGACCAGTAATGAAGGCAAAAGGCAAAAGGCAAAAGGTTAAAGAGCAAACGGCGTCAGGCCAGAGCCCACAGCGGGCACCCTGGATGTTATTGCGCCGCCGGTGGCCCGCCCCGTCTCTGACATTGTGCTTTTTACCTTTTGCTTTTTGCCTTCTGTTCCAGATGGTGCCGCGCTACGATTCGCCCTTGTATGCGCCGGCGCCGGAGACCGGCCAAGTGGCGAACGGGTTACCCAAGGCGCTGCAAGAGGTCGGCATCGACCAGCGGCTTAATGAGCAGGTGCCGCTCGACCTCACGTTTAAGGATGAAGCGGGCCGGCCGGTTCAGCTCGGCTCATACTTCAGCAGCCGCCCGGTGGTGCTTTCGCTCGTCTATTACGATTGCCCGATGCTCTGCACACAAGTACTGAATGGCATGCTCGGCAGTTTCAAAGCAATGTCTTTCAACATCGGCGAACAATACACGGTCGTGACCGTCAGCTTCGACCCGCGCGAGACCCCGGCGCTTGCCGCCTCTAAAAAGGAGACATACGTCAAGGCGTATAACCGGCCCGGGGCGGCCGACGGTTGGCATTTTCTGACGGGTGACGAGACGGCCATCAAGCGGCTGACCAGTGCGGTCGGATTTCATTATAACTTTGATCCCGCGACGGGCCAGTTTGCTCACGCGAGCGGCATCATGGTGTTGACGCCGCAGGGGAAGCTGGCGCGCTACTTCTACGGCATCGAGTACGCGCCCAAAGATTTGCGGCTCGGTCTCATTGAAGCTTCGGCGAACAGGATCGGCTCGCCCGTGGATGAGTTGCTACTCTACTGCTACCACTATGACCCGGCGACCGGCAAATACGGCGCGGCTGTCATGAACATAATGCGCGCGGGCGGCATCCTGACGGTGATCGCGATCGCAATGCTCATCCTTTTATTGCGGCGGCGTGGAGGATCAGCCAAAGTCGGGCCGCAGGAATTGAACAAGGAACTGAACGCGGGAGGGACGGCATAAATTATGCAGTGGCTACCCTTTATGCCAGAGCAAGCCTCCACCACGGCGGGGCACGTCGATGCGCTCTATTTTTACCTGTCAGGGGTGACGATCTTTTTCACGCTGCTGATCAGTGGAGTTCTGATCTTCTTCGTCATCAAATACCGCCGCCGCTCGCCCTACGAAATTCCACGGCCCATCGCCGGCTCACTTAAGCTTGAATCGCTGTGGACTGTCACCCCTTTTCTGATCGCGATGAGCATGTTCGTGTGGGGCGCCGGAGTTTACTTTGAACAGTACCGCATGCCCGAAAATGCTTTAGAGATATATGTTGTCGGCAAGCAGTGGATGTGGAAGTTCCAGCATTCCACGGGGCAACGTGAGATCAACGAGCTACACGTTCCGGTCGGCCGGAAAGTGAAGCTGACGATGACGACCGAAGACGTCATCCACGACCTCTTCATCCCCGCCTTCCGCATCAAGTCTGACGTGGTGCCGGGCCGCTACACCTCCGAATGGTTCCAGGCCACCAAGCCCGGCCGCTACCATCTATTCTGCACCCAATATTGCGGCACGAATCATTCCAGCATGACCGGCTATGTCATCGTCATGGAGCCGACAGATTTTGACAACTGGCTCAGCGGCAACGCCAACCAGCAATCTCCGGTCGCGGCCGGGCAGCAGCTCTTTCAACAGAAGTTCGGCTGCGCTTCCTGTCACGGCGACAATGGTCAGGGCGGGCGCGGGCCGTCGCTCATCAACCTGCTCAACAGCCAGGTCTCCTTGAGCGACGGGCGGAAGGTAGTGGCCGACGAGGGCTACATCCGCGAGTCGGTCCTCTACCCGCAGGCCAAGATCGTCGCCGGCTACCAGCCGATCATGCCGACATTCCAGGGCCAGGTGAGCGAAGAGGAGTTGCTGCAAATCATTGCTTACATTAAGTCACTGAGCCCCGGCAAATCTTCCGGGCTGAGTACGACATCGCCGGCACGTGAGAATAGGCCGCAAACGGGGCCGGCAACGCCCGAGGGGGTGGGGGCAAAGTCGCTTAAATCGCTGCGCTCAAACCCTACGGGCGCGACGCAGCCGAGTGTGATGCAGGGAGGGCCCGGCGGCACGGGTTCGCCGCCGAGCCCCCAGCCATGATTTCGGTCGAACTTCTTCTACCGGACAATAATTAGAATCTAAGGCGATAATTCGATGAGCACAGAAATAGAGAGCTTTGAGCTACCGATCAACCCTAAGGTGAACTACCTGAATGCCGAGTATGGCCTTAAGTCCTGGCTGCTGACGAAGGACCACAAGCGCATCGCCCTGCTCTATCTTGGGTCAGTTACTTTTTTCTTCTTCATCGGGGGGGTCTACGCGCTGCTGATTCGCCTTGAATTGCTGACGCCGAACGGGTACCTGGTCGAGTCGAACACTTACAACAAGCTGTTCACGCAGCACGGTATCATCATGGTCTTCTTTTTCCTGATACCCTCCATCCCGGCGACTCTCGGAAACTTCCTTGTGCCATTAATGATCGGCGCCAAGGATCTGGCCTTCCCGCGCATTAATCTGTTGAGCTGGTACATCTATATCATAGCCGGCGTAATCACGATCTATGCACTGCTCGCCGGCGGCGTTGATACGGGCTGGACATTCTACGCGCCGTACAGCACAACCTTCTCCAATTCCTATGTCGTCCTGGCGGGTCTCGGCATTTTCATCAACGGCTTCTCCTCGATCCTGACGGGGCTGAACTTCATCGTCACCATCCATACGATGCGCGCCCCCGGCATGACTTGGTTACGTCTGCCGCTCTTCATCTGGTCGCACTACGCGACGAGCCTCATCTTTGTGCTGGGAACCCCCGTCATTGCGATCACGATGGTGCTGCTGGCGTTTGAAAGGCTCGCGCATGTGGGCATTTTCGATCCGGCGCTGGGTGGTGACCCGATTCTGTACCAGCACCTGTTTTGGTTCTACTCGCACCCGGCCGTTTACATCATGGTGCTGCCGGGCATGGGCGTGATCAGCGAATTGATCGCCAACTTTTCACGGAAGAATATCTTCGGCTATAGCTTCGTCGCCTTCTCGTCGATCGCGATCGCGGTCTTTGGTTTCCTCGTCTGGGGCCACCACTTGTTCGTCGCCGGCCAGTCCGTTTACGCGGGCATGATCTTTTCGTTCTTAAGCTTTGCCGTGGCCATCCCCTCGGCGATCAAGGTCTTTAACTGGACGGCGACACTTTATAAATCCTCGATTTCTTACGACACGCCGATGCTCTGCGCGCTCGGCTTCATCGGGCTGTTCACCATCGGCGGCATGACAGGTTTGTTTGTCGCCGCGCTGGGCGTTGACGTTCACCTCAGTCAGACCTATTTCATCGTCGCGCACTTCCATTACATCATGGTCGGAGGCACGCTGCTCGCCTATCTCGGCGGGCTGCACTACTGGTGGCCGAAGATCAGCGGGCGGATGTACCCGGAAGGGTGGGGGAGGTTTTCGACGCTGGTCGTCTTCGTCGGCTTCAACCTGACATTCTTTCCACAATTTATGCTCGGCTACTGGGGTATGCCGCGCCGTTACCATTTTTATTCACCGGAGTTTCAGGTGCTGCACGTCCTCTCCACGGCGGGCGCTTCGATACTCGGCGTCGGGCTGTTAATCCCGATGATTTACCTGATCTGGTCAATGCGCTACGGGCGTATCGCCGAAGCGAACCCGTGGAGGCTGCCCGGGCTGGAGTGGCGGACGACATCGCCGCCGCCGACCGAGAACTTCCTGGTGACGCCCGTGGTGACGTGGGAAGCGTACGAGTTTGCGCCTCACGAAGAGACTGAAGTGGTGGGTAGATTTGGTCCGGGCGATAAACCCGATTATCCGGCGGAGTATGGCATGACGCCGGGATAAACAATCAAACCTGTTGGTCATTTTTCTCATTGAGTCAATGAGTTACTGAATTGGTATCAATTTCGACTGGGAGAACAAAGTTGGCTGAGAGTCATGCTGTAAGTCACCCCGGGCTCGCGCACCATTTCGAAAATATGGAGCAACAGCGCGAAGCCGGGACAATTGGGATGTGGATCTTCCTCGTGACGGAGATCATGTTCTTCGGCGGTCTGTTTTTCTCTTACACCCTTTACCGCTCAACATTTTCCAGTGCCTTTGCCGCCGCCAGTAATCACCTCGACCTCCCGCTCGGCGCGATCAATACTGCGGTGCTGATCTGTAGCAGCTTGACGATGGCGCTGGCCGTCTACAGCGCACAGACCGGAACCCGTCGCCTGCAGATTCTGTTTTTGCTCATCACGATGGCGCTCGGGCTGACGTTCCTTGTCATTAAAGCGAAAGAGTACCACGATAAATACGTAGATCACCTGATCCCCGGAAGTCTGATCCCGGGTAACCCGTTTAAATGGGAAGGCCCGCTCCCTCAAGGCGTGACGGAGCATAATATTGAGATGTTTTACTACATCTATTTCGCGATGACCGGCCTCCACGCGCTGCACATGATCATCGGCCTCGGGGTACTTTCCTTCCTGGTCTACTTCGCCTGGCGCGGCCGCTACACTCCGGAATATCACTCGCCGGTGGAGATCTCGGGCCTCTACTGGCACTTTGTCGACATCGTCTGGATATTTCTCTTTCCGTTGTTATACCTGCTCGGCAGGCATCTTGAGCACGGCGGGCACTGAGGGCCGACGTTATGTCTGAACATATCGTTTCACGAAAAATTTACTTTACGATTTTTGGCGCCCTGATGGTCTTCACACTGCTCACGGTCCTAGCGGCTCGCGTTGACCTGGGTAGGCAGTGGAACACCGTCGTCGCCCTGACCATCGCCGTCATCAAAGCCACGCTCGTCGTCCTTTATTTTATGCACGTGCGTTACAGCTCACGCTTGACGTGGGTGATCGTCGCCGCAGGACTCTTCTGGCTGGGGATCCTGTTCGTGTTAACGATGAGTGACTACTCGACTAGAAGGTGGGATGAAAGGTATTTAGACCGTCCTACCTATTTAGACCGCCCTGCCGGAGTTGTAGGAAATCCGCAGCAACATTAGGCGGCATTCCAGTTGAAGGCGCCGAATAAAATATCTGCCATTTTACGCCGAGTGCTGTTTTCCCGCTGCGAGAGCCGCGGACTACTTAGCTTGAATGAATTTCATATCCCGCACTTCGATCCGCTTTCTGCACTCGGGGCAGTCCAATCTGATCGTGGCGTCTGTCGTGTGGATGTTAGCTCCGCAGTAAGGACATGGTCCCTTAAGCTCGTTTCGCGTGAAGAGATCACGCATCATAAAGAGCGGGAGGACGAGGCCGGCGATGAGCAGAGGGATGCCGAAAACCAACCCGATTCCGGTGCCGATACCAAGCGTTAAACTGATAAAAAGGCCCGTGATGAAGAGAATTAACCCGAGCCCGATACTGAATGAAAATCCGTAAGCGCCGTCGGGCGTGCGCTTGGGCTTGAGGGCTGCGGGCTCGGCGGTTTCAGGCCTCCTGGCCTGCGTGTATTTTTTGTCTTCCATAAGCTTCACCTGGCGGAATAAGTGGGGATTGTAGACTCACGGCGGCCAGATTCCTCGGCGCGCCACCGGCTTTACTATGCGGTAAAAGTTATCACAGCTAAAGAAACTGGACAAGATTTTCCGGCACGTAATGTATCGTTACTAGAGGCTGTTCAAAAAGCTGTCTCTTAACGCTTTAACCCTAATCGTTGACGGC
>CAYLJO010000053.1:0-30754 GCA_964383905.1 uncultured Blastocatellaceae bacterium | reverse complement strand
GACGGCAGCCTGCGCCGTCTGGATCAGACGCAGAAATAAGAGGAGGCCTATAGCGGTTCTCCAATGAGTGCGACCGAACTGCAAACAAATATTTGAACCGCAGAGGACCCGAGAGGAAAAACAGGGGAACAAAGAACACACAACAGAGGTCCGGCAGGAGCCAAATCTGGCGAGAAACACAACGAGGCCGTACCTGTGTTGGACAGAGGGGGGCACAGAGAGAGAGAGAGAGAGAGAGAGAAACATCCTCGCACGTACATGCAAACCGCTAGAAAATCAGAGGACGCATGATGCCGGCCGGGAGGTCAGCCCGATGTGCCTTCTCGGCCGCGGTTGGGTTAACAGTTTCGATCCACCCCGCGATCCACCGGTTTTCAACACCATGCCTGCCGCTAAGGTGCGTGCTATAATTGATGTTTTACGATGAGGCGAGCCGGAATCTACATACATATCCCGTTCTGCCGTACGCGTTGCTCATATTGTGATTTCGCCACCAAAGCTTACGACGCGCCACTGGCCCAGCGCTACGTTCGTGCGGTGACGGCCGAGATCATGGCGAGTCACGTGCCGGGAGGGGCCGAAGAAGTTGACACGATTTACTTCGGTGGCGGCACGCCCTCGCTACTGTCGCCGGCACAGGTCGGGAGCATACTCCGCGCGGTTTGTGCGCGCTTTCGCGTCAAAGATAGTGCGGAAGTGACGATAGAGATAGATCCGGGCACGGTAGCGCCAGACACCTTGCGCATGTTTCGCCGCCTCGGCGTCAACCGCGCGAGTTTCGGCGCACAGACCTTCGATGACCGCGAGCTTCGTCGCCTCGGGCGCGCGCACACGGCGGAAGATGCGAGGCTGACAATCGCATACCTGCGTGACGCCGGCTTCGACAACGTTAGTTTCGATCTTATCGCAGGGCTTCCGGCTCAGACGCTCGATGCCTGGTCGCACAATCTCGACGAGGCTCTCGCGCTTCGTCCCGAGCATCTCTCCTTCTACTTGCTGGAAGTTCATGAAGGCACCCTGCTCGCGGACCAGATCAGGCGCGGCACACAGTTGCAGCCCGACGATGACGTGGCGGCTGAGATGTATCGCCTGATGCTTGAAAGGAGTTGCGCCGCCGGGTATGAGCACTACGAGGTCTCCAACCTCTGTTTGCCCGGCCACCAATCTCGGCACAACACGAAGTACTGGACTCGTGCGCCCGTCTATGGCTTCGGCTGCTCGGCGCATTCATACGACGGCGCTCATAAACGCTGGTCTAATGAGCGCGACGCCGCATGCTACACTAAACTCATTGAGGCGGGGCAGACACCGGTGATTGAAACGTCCGAGCTGAGCGAGCACGAGGCGCGGGCGGAATCAATCTTTCTTGGCCTACGTCTCCTACGCGGGGTGGATTTGAATGAGCATCGTGCGCGCTTTGGCGCAGACTTGCGCGAGGACCATGCCGCCGACCTTGAGCGATTAACCGCCGCCGGACTGATCGAGATCAGCGGCGATTTACTAAAGCTGACGCGCTCCGGCGCACTACTATCTAATGAAGTCTTTGCAGCATTTGTTTGATTAAAAGTAATCAGTAGTCAGTAATTAGTGATCGGCTAAGCGACTGATTGATGATCTAAATTTGCAAGCGGCTTTTATTCCGCTCCATTATTTCTGTTCATAACTTCTGTGTGGTGACTAGAGGAATGATTATTGCCCTAGACGGCCCATCGGGCGCGGGTAAGTCGACGCTCGGTCGAATGATCGCGCGCGCACTCAACCTACTGTACCTTGACACGGGCGCGATGTATCGCGCCGCCGCTCTCGCCGTGACCGAAGCACGCGTGAGCACAGCGGATCCGGCGGCGGTGGCCTCTGTCGCCGAGGGCGCGAAAATTAATCTTGAGGGCGATCCCGACTCGCTGCGGGTCACTCTGGGTGGGCGGGATATTTCGGAAGCAATCCGCACCGAGGAGATGAGCCACACGGCGTCTATCATCTCAGCGATCCCCGAAGTGCGCCGCGCGCTCGTCCGGCGCCAGCGCGAGATGGGGAAGCGTGGTGGCGGTGTCGTCCTTGACGGGCGCGACATCGGTACGGTCGTTTTCCCCGATGCGGATGTGAAGTTTTTTCTCACCGCGACGCCTGAAGAGCGGGCGCGCCGGAGGTTCGAAGAGAACCGTCTGAAAGAACGTGACCGAACCTTTGAAGAGACGCTCGCGGACATTAACGCGCGCGACCGGCGGGACTCAACGCGGGCGGATTCACCACTCGCCATCGCCGCCGATGCCATCGTGATCGATTCTACTGAGTTATCAATTGAAGAAGTCTTCGAGCGGATGATAGAGGCGATACGCAAACGGGGAGTGAATGGGTCGCGAGCTACGGCTTAACAGCTGCCGGTCTATAGACAAAGGGCCACCTGCTCGACATGAGCGGTGGCCCCAATAAGAGTGTTTCTAATAGAGGGACGGAGTTACTTACAAGTCAGATGAAAGTAACCACCAGAGAGCGGACCAAAAAGCTTACTGTAAAGCGTTAACAGACCCGCCTGAAAGTGTCGCATAGTCGAAAGCTGTGGAAAGGCTGGCCGTGTCAACACGGACCACGCCGTCCTGGAACGCGCCGAAGCGGCGGGTGCCCGTCTGCGTCACGCCGGAGGTCACGGTCGGGTTGGCCGAGATCCAGAAGGCATCCGGGCTGGTGGCCTGGTGGCCCATCGTGAAGGTGTAGCCGCTCTTGCTACCGCCGGACAAGACACCATCGATCAATCCGACAGTGTTCAGGTCGGTTAAGGCGGCGGCGAAGTTGCCGTTGCCGGAGGTGGACTGGTAGGTCATCTGCGAGCTGACGAGCGTGCGCACCGAGGAGATGGCGGAGCCTTCGTTAGCGGCACGACGGGAAGCGAGCAGGTTGGGGATGGCGATGGCGGCGATGATGCCGATGATCGCGACCACGATGAGAAGCTCTATTAATGAGAATCCTTGCTGATTTTTTTGAGTTCGCATGATCGTTTTGTACTCCGTGAAATTTGTTTAGGTCGAATGAGCCGCGTCACCGGCGTTCCTCTCAAATTGATGTGCCGCGTCATGCACAATGGCTCACGACTTTCTTAACAACCAGCATGCCGACGGATAAAGGCTGCAAGAACATGGAAATTGCGCATCTTACCGCTGAACCCCTACGCAATCTTGTCATCTAAATTCGAGAGTGACGATTTCTGTCAGCCACAGAGTGACAATTTCTGTCTGTATGTCACAGCGCGTTGCCGGAGGACGCCGGTTTGAGGGATACCGCGGCTTCATCTGTGTGCCGTCAAAGGGCAGCTATTATGGCAGCCCAAGGCCCATGCCAGTTGCGTACATTTGGCGCCGGTCTGCTGCCTCGCCGGAACAGGCCATTGACTCATTGCCCGTTTTGTCGTAGAAGCAGCTTGCCCGGCTGGTTGAGGTCGAACGCATTGGCCGCCTCGCTTCGTACGGGCCTTCCGTCTGGGCCAAGCGGTACAGGAGAAGAATTAAACCATGGACGTTTATCACCAGATACTGCTGAGCCTTTACGAGGCTTGCGGCGGGAACGAACAGAAGGTGGTCAATCTGATAGATTTGATAAGAAGGGAGGGTTTCGGCGGCTCGCTCGATAACATTTGTACTTTCATGAGCGACCAGGGTTGGATCGCCGAGGCGTCCGGCCAGGGGGCATATCGAATAACGCATTGGGGTCTTGAAGAAGCACGGCGTTCGGCAACTGCCGGCCGCAGGAACAGGGGAGGTTGCGTGACGCGATTCGCGACGCACGGAAGGCCACTGGGGTGGGGCGCGAGCTGGCCGACCTTTTTGATCAATATGCTGACCTGCTGGCGAGCCCCGATGAGCACGCCCGGGCCGGCAAAACCCATCAGCTCGCGCTCAAGAAGCTCGAAGAGCTCAAAGAGATCGTTAATCGAGAAGCAGCGCCGAAGTAAAAGATGATTGGCGCGGCGCGCACAGAATCGGGCAGTTTCCTGCGCCACAACGGTTATAATCCAGTAGGCTGCGTTTAAGAGCTTTATGTTTACAGGGATCATTGAAGAACTGGGTAAAGTGCGGAGCATTGAGAGGCGCGGCGAGGGCGCGCGGCTGGTGATCGAAGCTCACACGGTCGCGGACGGGACGCGCGAAGGAGACTCGATTGCGGTCAACGGGGTATGCCTGACGGCGATCGATGTGGGCGCGGATTCGTTTGCCGCCGACGGCTCGCGCGAAACTTTGCAGCGCTCGACACTTGGGACCCTGCGCCCCGGGTCACGCGTTAACCTCGAACGCGCCGTGACTCCCGCGACACGTCTCGGCGGCCACATTGTGCAAGGCCACGTCGATGCGCGCGGGCGTTTCCTGAGTGCGGAAGAACACGGCGGCTCATGGACGGTGCGCATCGCATACCCGCCGGAGGTGGCGCGCTACCTTGTTTTCAAAGGCTCGGTCGCGGTCGAAGGCATCAGCCTGACCGTCGCGGGCTTCACCGACGCGTATTTCGAGATCGCCGTCATTCCAAAGACGTGGGCCGTCACTAACCTCTCGCAACTGCGCCCGCATGACGAAGTGAATCTGGAAGCCGATATCATCGCCAAGTATGTCGAGCGCATGATGGCGGCAGGCGGGCAGGAGCGCGAAAGGGTGTCCCCACCACTCACGATCGAGAGGCTTGCCGACCTCGGCTACAAGTAGAGGCAGGCGGTAATAGAGTGGGGTCTCACCGGCAAGGAAATTTGATGGCGTGGAGGATCGGGCTGTGAGCGCAAGTCTACCTGTGTACAACAGGAGTTCTGTCAGACCGCTGGTCTGTCTACAATCCGGCTGGCATCTGATTAAAGACCAGTATTGGCTCTTCATGGGCATCACCGTGGTCGGGATACTGTTGAGCAGCGCGGTGCCGATGGGGATTATTCTCGGCCCACTGATGTGCGGCATCTACCTGTGCCTGCTGCGCCGCCTGCGCGGGGAGGCGGTCGCTTTCGATATGCTCTTCAAGGGCTTTGACTATTTTGCGCAGAGTCTGATTGCGACTCTCATTCAGACCGTCCCGATGATTTTGCTGGTGGTCCCTATTTATCTCGGTTTTTTCATTTTATTCATGAGTAAAATGAGCGCCGCGGGTGGGCGAGGCCAAGGCGCGGTGACCGCCCCATCCGATGTGGCCGAGATCTTCGTGTTGATGGGCATAATGATATTCGTGGTGATCCTGATGGCTATCGCGGTCAGCGCGGTCTTCATCTTCACTTACCCACTAATCGTCGACCTTAAGCTTTCGGCCATTGACGCCATACGGGCGAGCGTGAAGGCTGTTTTCGCCAACCTCGGCGGAATTTTAGGGCTGCTGGCGCTCAATACGTTGCTCATGTTGGCCGGGCTACTGCTTTGCTATGTCGGCGCGTTATTAGTCATGCCGATCAGTTTCGCGGCATTGACGATCGCATACAGGCAGGTGTTTCCGGCGGAAACATACCCGAAGTATGAGGGCAGGTGAATGCAACGGAAGGGGGCGATCTGAACCACAGGGGGCACAGAGGGACACAGAGGGACACAGAGGGAAAGCGAAATCAATTCAGAATCGATGGCAGTAGCCCCCGCTGATTAGTGATGACTCCTCCATACATGCTATCGCAAACCGCTCTAAAAGCAGGCCCATCATCTGATCTTCAAAATCGGGACCGGGATTTATTTAGCCTTTCCTGCATCTTTAACGAATACCTTTTGCACCTCGGACTTGAACCGATTAGAAAGAGCGGCGGAGGGGCCACCCTTAACTGATCGGAGACGCGCCCGGTTGAGTCGCTTCGTAGTCGCCTGCGATCACCACCGTGAGTTGATCCGGGCGAAAGTATTTGCGGATGGCGGCATTGACTTCCTCAACCGTAACCGCTTGGATGAGATGCGGGTAGCGATCGATGTAATCAGTGCCGAGGTTGAAGAATTCCGCATTCCAAAGCGCCTCGGCCAGTCCCCCGTTGGTCGCGAGCGAGACTTTAAAGGAGCCGATGGCGGAAGATTTTTCATCGGCGAGTTCTTCAGGACGGATGCCGTTTTTGACGTAATCACGCAGGACGCTTAAGGCGGAGTTGATCGCCTGGTCAACGTTTTTCGGATTAACAGAGACGCCGACGTACCACGGCCCGGCGGCTAAACTGGGCGCACGGAAGCGCGAGTTGATGCCGTAGGTCAGGCCCTCTTTATCGCGCACCTGAAGGCCGAGGCGCGATGATAGGGTTGATTCGCCGAGGGCGCTGTTGGCTAGAACCGCGGCGTAGTAGTCCTTCGATTCGCGGCGCAGGGGCGCGGCCGAGCCGAGCAGGATATCAACGTTCGCCTTCTCTTTAAGGAGCACAACCTCTTGTCGCGCGGTGGCCTGTGGCGTCGGGTCCGTCACATCGATACGGACGCTCTCCGGCCCCTCAAACGAGCCGAATGCCTCTTGAAACTGCCCGCGCACATCATTGGCCCGCACGTCGCCGGCCATCGCAACGATGAGCGAGCGGCCGCCGTAGCGCTCCGTGTAAAAGCGGCTCACGTCGTCAACGGTGATCGAGTTAATGCTTTGAATGAGCTTTTGCCCGGCAGGCAGGTAATAAGGGCTCGACGGGTCGAAAATTAATTCGGTGAATCGCTCATAGCCACGGTAGCGCGTGTTGGCCTGCTGCTCCTGAATCGCGGCGATGGTCTGCTGTTTTAATTTCTCCAATTCATCTGCGGGGAATGCCGGCTCGCGCAGCTCCTCAGCGAGCGTGTGCACGACGAGCGGCAAATCCTCGGAGAGAGAACGCGCGACGATATTGACGGCGAAAGGATCGGCCGAGAAATCAATCTCGGCGCCCACCGATTCAAGGTCGCCGGCAAGCTCCAGCTTGGTGCGCTTTCGTGTTCCGCGCGCGAGCATCTCGGCTGTCATGCGCGCGAGGCCCGGCTTGTCGCGCGGCTCAAAGTAAGAGCCGGCCCGCAGGGAACCGTGAATCGAGACTGTTGGCGTCGCATGATTTTCAAGCACGAGGAGTGTCGCGCCGTTGTCGAGCTGCGTGCGGGCGATGCGCCGCGCCAAGTTTGAAGCGCCGACGCTCGCGGGTGTGTTAGCCTTCGCCGCGTCTGAAGATTTATCACCCCGCGGCGGAACAGGCTGTTGCTCTTTGGCCTGTGGCGTGGTGGAGCCGCCGGACCGTATTTGCTGCCCCTTATCTTGCAGCTCATTGGCGGCCCCAGAAGTCCTGTTGATTTCGTCAACGTCCGGCTCGTGGTGGAACTGTACGCCGCGAGCGGACAGCGCTTGATCTATATGGCGTGGCTTCAGTCCGCCAGGCCCGGCGCCATTACCCTCGCTTCCGCCTGCCTGCTTCGGGATGAAATAACCGACGTTGCGCTGGTCTTCCGTAAAAAAGGTACGCGCCACGCGCCGGACATCCGCGGGCGTAACCTTTGCCATATTGGCGGCGTAATCTTTATAGAAGCGCCAATCGGCGACGGCCTCGGCCTCAGACATGATCTCGGCGATATTGAACGTGCCGTCGCGGTTGTAGGCCACCTGTGCCAGTACCTGTCGCTTCGCCTTCTCAACCTCGGCCGCCGTTAACCCCTGATCGGCGGCGCGGCGCAGCTCCGTGAGGATCACATCCTCAACCTGTTTCGGCTCGGTGCCGGGCCTGACGGTCGCGACCACCTTGAAAAGGCCCGGGTCACGGTGCTGATCGACATCGGCGCTGACGTTAACCGCCAGTTGCTTTTCGACGAGTGCTTGATAAAGGCGGCTCGTCACGCCGTTACCGAGTGCCGCCGCCAGCGCGACGAGCGGGTAAATATCGTTCTCGGCGGGCGGGTCGGCTGCGCGCGCGGCGAGCTCTTCATTTGAAAGAAGGTTTATTTGGCCCAGCACGCCCGGCGTGTGAAAAGCGATCTGCACGATGGCCAACTCCCCCGCGCGACGGACCACGAGCCGCCGCTCGCCCTCCTGCGGCGGCTCTTCCGTATACACTTCGGGGATCGGCTCTCTTGAAGGCGGATAGGCCCCGAAATATTTGTTGATGAGATGGAGGACGTGAACGCGCTCGAAGTCGCCGACGATGATCGCCGTCGCGTTGTTCGGTTGGTAGAAGGTGTCATAGAAAGCCTTCAGGCGCGAGGTCGGCACGCCTTCCACGTCCGCGCGCCAGCCGATGGTCGGGTGATGGTACGGATGCTCGCGGAACGCGATGGCGTAGATTGCTTCGTCCAGCACTTCCGACGGCTCGTTCTGGCCGCGCTCAAGCTCGTTGCGCACGACGGTCATCTCCGATTGCCGGTCGCCGTCGTCGATGAGCGAGTTACGCATGCGGTCGGCTTCCAGCCGGATGGCGAGCTCGATCTGGTCCGACGGTACGGTCTCGAAATAGTTAGTGCGGTCGTACCACGTGGTCGCGTTAAAGTCCGCGCCAATCTTCTGCAGGGTGGCGGCGATCTGTGTGTTCCTGGTCTTATTAAAGGTCGGCGTGCCTTTGAACATCATGTGCTCGAGAAGATGCGTCGAGCCCGTGTAGCCGACGGCCTCGTTGCGGGAGCCAACTTTGTAGAGGACTAAAACGGTGGCGACAGGCGCAACGCGGTTCTCCACCAACAACACCTTCATGCCGTTTTTTAACCCGTACTCGCGAATCCCATCTGCCTCCGTGACAAACTTGACGCCGGCGGGCAATTTTTCCTGCACAATGCTATCTCCTTCGGTATGAGCTTCGACGGGGGACGTAAGAGGCAACCCGAAAAATGGCGCGGACGCGACCTCGCGCCTAAATCTGTCGTACACATCTTCCGGTTAATGATGGCTGCCCTACTCTTGTATATGAGTGTAGAGGAGCAAACGGCGGCGGGGCAAGCGGCGAGGGCCATAAGAGGTGAGCCTTCGATAGCCGGCCGGAGACAAAGATGCACGGGAGAACGGGGAAAGTCTTCGTGCTGCGCTTCTTTTAAGTGACAAGCGGCGCTATCAGGTAGTATCTTTCCAGCATGCCCCCGGCAAGCTCTCTCAACCCAATTTCTCTGTCTCGGGAAGGTGATATGAAGCGGGTCGCGATACGCTACTGTGTTGTTTGAAACTATCTTCCGCGCGCCGCCCGTGTGGCGGAGCTTCTGAAGGGGGAACTCGGCGTCGAAGCGACGCTGGTGAAGGGGGATCGAGGCGAGTTCACCGTTTGGGTGGGTGAGGAAATGGTCGCCAAGAAGGGCTGGCTTGGTTTCCCCGATGACGAGAAAATACTGGCCGCCGTTCGCCGGTCGCTCGCGGCGTAGCCCTTGACCGGCACCCCTCGCGCGCGGCCGCCTGCGGCTCTAAGGCCGCGGGAGAATCGCGCAAGAACTTTAACGAATTTCCGCCTCCTGTTTCCTGCCCTTAAAACAGTGACGGCTGATCCTCAAGATTTGTGGCGTCAATGACAGGTTGGCCGAGAAGGCGTTTCAATTTATTTGCGCTGGCGGGCGCGTGCCCTTCGTAGAAGTTGCTGAAGTACGCGTAAGCCTTCGTCACGCGCTTCGTTAATCCCAAGATGAGATCACTCCAGGCTTGGAGGTTTGCGTCCTGCGGGCGTTGCACGACGTCAAAGCGCGTTAGGTCGCGCTCGCCCATCCAGCGTACGTAAGCGAAGTCGGCAGCCGCCTTTTCCGCAAACTGCCACACGCGCGGGCGCGCAATCCACTGTCCTTCGACCAGCGCGAGCGCGACATGATACCGCGCCAGCAACTCCACCACACTTTCATCCAGCCATTCGGGATAGCGAAATTCTATGCTGAAGCGTATGTCACGCGGCAGTTGTGGTAGGAATCTACGCAGCGCCCGGACGTTCTCCGGCGCCGGGTCGAATTGTGGGGGAAGTTGAATCAGAACAACGCCGAGTTTTTCGTCGAGCATTTGAATCCGGTCGCAAAATTCAGCGAGTGCCGTCCTTCCGCCACTCCCTAAAGCGTGCCGGTGAGTGATCTCCTGCGGCAACTTCAGAGAGAATGAGAATCTGCGCGGGGTCCTTCTGTTCCAACCGTCAACGGTTGAGATGGAAGGAATGGCATAAAAGGTCGAGTCGACCTCGACAGTATCGAAGATACGCGCGTAAGCCTCGAGCATATCCGCGGCGCGCGTGCCCCGCGGGTAAAAGATCGCTTCACTTCCTGCCGGAGGGGTTACCCAGTCGTCGTAGTTCCACCCCTGGCAACCGACACTGGCCTGCGTTACAGCTTTGGCCATAGTCACGGGCCCTCCCTTTCATACGCGGCATACGATGAGATTAATGATGCCAAAAGCAACGGGGCGGATGCGCAGCGGTTGAAGCCCGGCGCGGCTCGCTTCCCGGGCCGTGCGGCGGTTGAAGTGGTCATCGAAAAGTGTGACGGTGAAAATGCTGAGCAAATCAAAGAGGGGGCCGAGCAGCCCGCGGGGTCGTACGTGCTCAAGCAAGACGACCTTTCCGCCGGGACCGACGACGCGGCGCAGCTCCGCGAAAGCTTGCTGTGGAGAGGCCACCGAGCAAAAGACGAGGGTGGCGAAGGCCGCGTCGAACGAGGCATCTGCAAAGGGAAGCATCTCCGCGCTGTTTTGCACCAGATCAACTCCGACGGGCCTGCTCTTGCCGCGCGCCCGCTCAATCATCTCGCCACTCAGCTCGCTTGCGACGCCGCGCGCCGCGCGCGGGTAGAAGGGGAAGTTCAAACCGGTGCCGGCGCCGATTTCGAGTATGCGGCCACCGGCGGGCAGCTCGCTCAGCGCCGCGGCGCGTAAACGCGCCAGAAACCAGCGTTCGAGCGGGCGCATGACATCATCATAGTGCGAAGCCAGCCGGTCGTAAGTGGCTCGCTTGCGCACGGGCGGCGCGGCTTCGGTCATGGTTATATGCACCGGACGTGGGTAGGAAATATGCGCCGCACTCTTAACGCAGCATCATAATCACCTGGCGCTCGCGGCCGCCGTCGAACTCGCACAGGAAGATGCCCTGCCAGCGGCCCAGCAGCAATTGGCCGTCGTGAAACGGCACGGTGACGGTTGACCCGACGAGGCTCGCTTTGATGTGAGCGTCGGAGTTCTCCTCGCCGTGGCGAAAGCCCATGCCGTGCTGTGGCAAGAGCAT
Organism: uncultured Blastocatellaceae bacterium; assembly: GCA_964383905.1. Classification (GTDB taxonomy): domain Bacteria; phylum Acidobacteriota; class Blastocatellia; order Pyrinomonadales; family Pyrinomonadaceae; genus CAYLJO01. Next base: position 19,671 of record CAYLJO010000053.1, on the reverse strand, counting down.
GCGCAGCGCCAGCAGCATGTCGTGCGGTACGTCCGGATCCGCATTCTCGTTGACCGTAAGGCCGGCCGTCGTGTGCTGCACATACAGCACGCAGATGCCTTCGCTGATGCCGGACTCCTTTAACCGCCGCTTCACTTCATCCGTAATCTCTAACATCTGCTCGCGCTCTCGCGAGCGCACTTTAATTATATGCATATTCAACGTTCCGTTCACACAATTGCCGCTCTACGGTGTAGGCCGGCAGTGGAATCTTAAGGGCGAAAATGGTTGAAGCCCCCGATCAGAAATAAATCAGGGGCCTCGGCTAATACGAAATTGGATGTTCAGTTCTTGTGCGAAGCCTTACGCAAAAGCGCCCAGCCCGACGGAAGCACCGCCGCCGCAAGCACGATCTTGATCAGGTCGCCGATCAGAAATTTGGTGACGCCTTCGTGAAGCGCGACCGCCCCGGGCATAAAACGGCTGAGCCAGGCCCAACCACTCAGTAGGATCAAGGCGGAACCGACGGTCATCGCCGCCGCCGCCGTGAGGAAGTGTTTGTCCCAGCCGCGCTCGGCAAAAAAGCCGACAACGTAGGCGGCCGCCGGGTACGACCACAGGTAACCGGCCGTCGGGCTGAACAGGAGATGCTGGACGCCGCCATGCCCTCCGTAAAAGAAAGGGAGTCCGCACGTGCCTTCGATCAAGTAAGCAATCATGGCGAGCGCGCCCAGACGCGATCCGAGGAGCGCGCCAGCGAGCAGCACGGCGAAAGATTGTCCGGTGATTGGCACAAGACCAAGCGGAATGACGACCTGCGCGGCGAGCGCCGTCAGGAGGCTGAAGGCGATGATCAGCGCCAGCGAGCGCGTCCGGTCCAAAGGCGCGAGGATGGCGCCCGTCAATGTTTCAGCTTTGGCGTATGAAGTACTCACGGATGGTAAGCCTCGATGAATTGAGTCAAAGGATTAACTTGAAACCTAAATAAACAGCGGCGCCAGCACCAGTGTGATGGTCGAGAGCAGTTTGATCAGCACGTGCAGCGACGGGCCGGCCGTGTCCTTGAAAGGATCGCCGACCGTATCGCCGACGACCGCCGCCTTGTGCGCTTCGGAGCGTTTGCCGCCGTATTGGCCGGTCTCGATATACTTCTTGGCGTTGTCCCATGCGCCGCCGCCGTTATTCAGAAAGAGCGCCATTAAGATACCCGCGATGGTGCCGATCATCAACATTCCGGCCACGACCTCTGCACCCGTCGCAAGGTGGGCGTAAGCGGGGTTGCCGACCAGTGATGCGACGCCTTCGCGCGCGGCGGTGACGCGATCGTTCGCCGAGATCTGTGAATAGAAGAGGGCGCGGAACACAAGCCCGGTGAGGATGGGCATGCCGACGGCCAGCACGCCGGGCAGAACCATCTGCCTGAGCGCACCGCGCGTGACAATGTCAACCGTGCGTCCGTAGTTCGGCTTCGACGTCCCTTTCAGGATACCCGGATCGTTTTTGAACTGGTCACGCACGTCTTGAATGACGTAGTAGGCGGCTTTGCCGACGGCCTTGATCGCGAAGGCGGAGAAGAGGAAAACCAGCATCGCGCCGAGCAGCCCACCGATAAAGACCTCGGGCTTGGCCAGGTTGATATCAAAAACTCGCGCGCCCTCACCGGCTGCCTCAGGAAAGTCGGCCGCCGCGGCCGGGCCGACTCCGGTAGTTCGCCCGGTCTGTCCCGTCCGCCCCCCCGGTCCTTCCACCCGGCTTTCCGCCAAAGTCCGGTTGCTGCGCGTCTCGCCGGGCCGGACCGGGGCCGCTGCCGCCCCGCCCCTCGACCCCGAGAGGTCAAGCCCGTAGTTTCTCACCTCATCAAGATAAGCGGAGAAGAGCAGGAAGGCGGCGAGCGCAGCCGAACCGACGGCATAACCTTTCGTCAAGGCTTTCGTCGTGTTTCCTACGGCGTCGAGGCGGTCTGTCTTGACGCGGATCTCTTCCGGCTGCTGCGACATCTCGACGATGCCGCCCGCGTTATCCGTGATTGGGCCGAAGGTATCCATCGCCAGAATGTAGGCGGCTGTCCCGAGCATCCCCATCGTCGCCACCGCGGTCCCGAACAGGCCGGCGCTCCTCAGACCTGAAGAAGAGCCGAGATAATAAGAGCCGATGATTGCCGCCGCGATCACAAGAATCGGGTAGGCGGTGCATTCGAGTCCGACCGCGATGCCGCTAATAATGTTTGTGGCCGGGCCGGTCTGCGAAGCCTCGGCGATCTGTCTGACGGGGCGGTATCTGTATTCGGTGTAATACTGCGTGATGAAAACGAACAGGATCGAGGTCACAATGCCGATCAAACCGCAAAAGAAGAAGTTGATCCACGCGCCCGGCGCCCGATCGGTGTAGAGCAGCCAGCGCGTCGCGATGGCAAAACCGACGGCGGCGAGGAATGAGGTCACGTAATAGCCGCGATTCAGCGCCGCCATCGGGTCGGCATCCTCGCGGGTGCGCACCACCATGATGCCGACGATGGAGGCGATGAGGCCGAATGCGCGCGCCACCAGCGGGAAGAGGATGATGCCGAGCAACTGCACAACGGAAAAGGCCCCGGGGTTAGCAGTGAAGAGCGCCGCGGCGAGAATCATCGCGCCAATGTTCTCGGCGGCCGTCGATTCGAACAGGTCTGCGCCGCGGCCCGCGCAGTCGCCGACGTTATCGCCGACCAGGTCGGCGATCACCGCGGGGTTGCGGGGATCGTCTTCTGGAATGCCGGCTTCGACTTTACCGACAAGGTCGGCACCGACGTCTGCGGCCTTGGTGTAAATGCCGCCGCCGAGCTGAGCAAACAGCGCGACGAACGACGCGCCGAACCCGTAGCCGGCGATCAAGAGAGGAATCTTCGCGACGGAAGCCGCGGAATCTCCCACCGCGCCCGACGCTCTCACAAGCAGAAAGAGGATGGCGACTCCGAGCAGCGAAAGCGCAACGACAAAGAGGCCCGAGACCGCGCCGCCGCGCAGGGCCGTCTGCAGCGCGCCGTTCAAGCTCCGCGTCGCCGCCGACGCGGTGCGAATATTCGTGCGGATCGAGACCCACATGCCTATATAACCGGATGCGACTGACGAAGCCGCGCCGAGTATAAAAGAGAGCGTCGTCCAAAAGGCGAGCTGCGTTGAGCTGCCGACCGGATCGTTGGGATTATGAGCACGGACAAAGGCATAGATGACGAAGATAAGTGCGGCGAGTGCGACCGCGAGGATGGCGATAGTCTGGTTCTGACGCCGAAGAAAAGCCTCCGCGCCCTCCTTAATCGCATCTGAGATGTTGCGCATCTCCGGCGTACCGGTGTCCCGCTTCAAAACGTTTTGAATGAGAAAACCGGCAAACCCGAGCGCCAGCAAGCTAATAACAAAGATCAATGGTAATTCCACGATTGGGAGATTCCTTTCTGTTCCTTAACCTAGTGGTGAGATAAAACGAGCCCGGCGACGTAGGGCGTAAAAAGCGCATGACGGACAGACCATCACACACAGGAAGCGCGTCCCGTGTCCGTACTGCCATCAGCAAGTCGCGCTAAAGCGAACATTATGGCCGATTTATGGGTAAACTGTCTACCGCCATGAAGAGGCGAAGTAACGGTACAGAGGCAGGAATTAGCTCCGGCGGCGGCCTATCATTGTCGCCCCCAAATGGCTCTCAATGATCAGAACGCCAAAAGGCGACAGCGGATGCGCGCCGTCGCTCACTAAAATCCGAGGAGGTGAGGGATCTACGTGGCTTTATTCAGCTTTTCAGCGCCCTTCCTGATGGTGTCACTAATCTCGACGATGGCGACGATGTCGCTGTCAGCCCGGGCTTTTTGTTGAGGGCTAGCCTTGTTGGGTTGTTTGAAAACAGGGTGCAAATCCCTGTTTACAATCTGGATCCGGCTAAAATCTTCTTTGATTTGCATTAGGGCCAGTTTCTGTACTTCCCTGGATCTGGAAGCCTCGTAAGATTGATCATGGTTGGGCGTCACCAACCGGTCATTATCACGTCCGGCGGCGACGTTTCCATAGGCATCATTCCGCTAGGCAAGGGCAGGGTTTGCAAGCCCTAAAATAAAAGCGATCGCGATGGCCACCAAAGTGAGCTTGGAGACCTGTTTCAAGCCGTAGAATTTCATCGGTAACCTCCGAAATAGGAAGAAGCTTCCTTCGAGATGATCAGGCCCGCCAAGGGATACATAACGCAGCCTGATCAACCCGAAGGGTGTTATTCATTAAAAGCGTACCTGGTTACTTCCTTGAGCGAGTCAGTGCCGCGCACTTCGTTATCGAACAACGGGATCAACGCGCGTACGTTGCCGTCAAAGTCGCGCCAGATCTCATCCATGTAGGAAGCTTGCATCGCCACGCGGTTCTTAACAAATTCAGGTGAGTCGGCCCGCACCTGCTCTTTCTGGATCAGCATATTCACGACGACCCCGCCGACGGGGATGCCGAAATCGTGAAACCAGTTGATGAACCGCTTGATGACGGCGATCGGCAGGGCCTCCGGCAGGGTGACGAAAAAGAAGGCGGTCTTCTCCGGGTCGGTGAGCACGGCCTGGGCTTGACCCATCCGGTCACGGAACGAAACAAGATAATCCATTAACGGATCCTCCTCCTTCTTTTTGGTGAAGGAGAGCATCTCACGCAGCGAACGGGCCTCCTCGCGCGACTTGAGCATCTTGTTGACCCAGAGGGAATAGACTTTGCTCATGCCAAGCAGGCGGCGCGCATTCGCCGTCGGCGCCGTGTCGAAAACATAGACGTCGTATTCGTTTTTCAGCATCAAGTCCACCATGTTCTCGAACATTGCCGATTCTTCGAAGGCCGGGTTCATCGTCGCGCTCTCGACGAACGCGTCGGCCTGGGTGGAAATCTCGGCGAATTTCAAGAACCACTGAATCTTCTGCTTGATGTCCTGTTTTGAGCGTTCGATTGTCTCGCGGGTATCGATCTCGTAGGCCCACAGGTTGGACACATTATTCACCGGGGTCGGCTTGCCGTAAACGTTTTGATCCAGCAGCCCGCTGAGACTGTGTACGGGGTTGGTCGAGGCGAGCATGGTGCGATTGCCCTGCTCAGCGAGCCAGAGGGCCGTGACGCCGGCCATGACGGTTTTGCCGACGCCGCCTTTGCCCCCGAAAAAGAGATATTTCAGATCCGGGTGGGCGTCAAAGTATCCGGTCAGTGATTGTTTAATCTCGGCCATAATTTTTCTACGCTTTCCCGTCGCCGTACATGTCGCCGTACATAATGCCGGCCAACTTCTCGATCATCTTCAAGCCGGTGACATCCCGCTCCAGCTCCGGCACGTGCGCAACCACCTGCGCGCCAAAAATGCTTTTGATTTCGTCGAGGTAGCGCGATTGCATCTTAAGCCGGTTCTGCAGGTATGGGGGGATGTCCTGCCGCGCCAGCTCGGCCGGCAAGACGCGGTTGACGACATAGCCTGCTACGGGCACATCAAATTTAGCGAACAACCGCGCCGCCTTTTCCGTGTCGAGGATGATCATCTCTTCCGGAACCACGACGAAGAAGAAGGCGGTCTTCTCCTTATCGGTGAGGATGCTGGAGGACTGATTGATCCGGTTCTTGATGTATTGCAGCTCGTGCAGGATCTGATCCTCCTCGGTCAATTTCTCGCGCTTGATGCGCGCCACCATCTCTTCGTGCTCACGCATCTCCTCCCGCAATTTCGTAATGCGATTGATCCACTCGTCGTAGACTTTCGCCATCGAGAGGTAGTAGAGCGCGTGGCCGAGCGGGACGAGGTCGTAGATGTAATAGTCGTAGTCACCCTTGACGACAATGTCGACGACGGCATCAAAGATGGCCGATTCCTCCATCGCCGGCTCAGCCGAGGCCGCCTGAATGTAGTTTTCGATCTCTTCAGGCACCTGATCGAACCCGTACATATCAAGGATTTTATGGCGGATCTCTTCCTGGTAGGCTTTGATGTGCGAGTCAGCGTCGATCTCCTGGGCGTACAGATTGTCCATGATCCTGACCGCGCCCTTGCCGAAGATGTCGCGCTGGAAAATATCGCTGAGCGAAGCCTGCGGATCGACAGAGAAAACGAGCACCTTATGGCCCTGCTGGGCCAGCCAGTAGGCCGTGGCGGCCGAAAAGGTCGTTTTGCCCAGGCCGCCCTTGCCACCATACATGATATATCGACGATCTTTATTAGTTTCGAAGGTTTCTCTGAGTGACATAAAAGAGTCTGGAGATTCCGGAGAGTCTGGAGTCTGGAGAGTCCAGGAGACCAAAGACAAATAGACTCTCTAGACTCTCTGGACTTGAATTTAGAACATGGCGTCGGAAATATCTTTTTCGCGCAGCATCCGCCGCTTCCAGGTGGCGATGTTGGGCACGACATACGGCAGCAGCCGCAGCGAGTAATAGGGCGGCAGAATCGGGACGCCGATCAAGTCGCCCATGGTGATCAAAATAAAGAGGTGCTCCATACTGGCACGCGAGCGAATGGCGTAGCGTGACATGTCGTGCGCTGCCATGCCGTACAGTATCTCTTTCATCTTGGCAAAGAATCCGCGTTTCTCTTCGTCCGTCATAACTTCTCCTCCAGGCTAACTCTCAATTCCGTTCGGGGCTTATTATGACCGGGGCGCGCTTGCTCCGCTCGATCAAGGGTTGACTCCCGGCCTCGAAGATCTTCTAAATCCCGTGAAGATCGAATGCCTCGCTGTCCGCGAATTCGCGCTCGCGCAGCACACGCCTCTTCCACGTGGTGATGCCGGGAACGACATAGGGGAGGATCCGCAGCGAATAGATCGGCGGAATGATCGGCAGTCCCAGCATATCGCCCAGCGTCAGCGCCATAAAGACCGTTTCGAGCGAAGCCCGCATCTCCACGGCGTGACGTTCAAATTCCAGCCCGCTCATCCCGTAGACGAACTCGCGGATGGCGGCCAACAGCTTACTTAAACGAGACAGATCCGGTTCCGTGATCGGGTCGGCCATCAGAACACTCCAATCAAAGTGGTGCTTCCGTCACAGGTTGATAAGCGGCGGTAACTTACGCCGACACTGTCGTTCGGCGGGGGCTCCGCCATCATATCACCGGGGCGTCTACTGTCAACGATCAGCCCTTATGTTATTATCCACCTCCTCAGAATTTACCGGCAAGGATCGGTGCCATGTCTAACACACTCGGCTTCGGGCTTTCTGTCATCGGTATTCTGATTTTTCTTGGCTGGTATGCCATCGGCACACAACTGAACGTGCGCAAGGGCAACGACATGCTGCGGTGGCTGCAGGACGGCTTGACTCTAGCGGGCGAGAAAACAACGATGCGCTGGCTCGGATCGTCGGTCGTCGAGCTCAAAGTCCAGCAGGCCAAGGCCCCCTTTCGGCAGGTCGAAGTTTTTATCGTTCTTGAGCCTCGCGACGTGCCCTTCCTCTGGTGGTTTTTTCGTGCCCGCGGCCGGCGCGACTTCCTGATCGTGCGCGGTCAATTGCGCACGATGCCGGACTTCGAACTGGAAGCTTTAGACCGGCGGGCGTGGTCCACACGCGGCGTCGAGCAAGCGGTCAAAAGCAGGGGCTGGCGGCCGGCGGCGGCGACGCCCCGGTCACCACTTGTCGCCTATGCCGAAAGGGACGAAGGAATTCAGGCTGCGCCAGAGCTGTTAGATCTCGCGGCGCTGCCCGGCTCCTCACCGATACGCCTGGCAATTCACCACGCCGTGCCTAACCTGGAAGCACAGTGGGCACTGACCGACATCAAGGGCCTGTCGGCACGGCACATCTTTGAAACGCTGCAACGCATCGCCGAGCGGCTTTACCCATCGGAGACCAAAAGCCGGCGGGCGGAGACGAAAGGATAAGCCGAAGCACTAAGCCGGAGCCTCACCACGGAGACACATAGAACACAGGTGTCACCCAATCGCCATCTGCTATAGAGCCGTGAGCCGTCGATCGATCAGCTCTCCGGCGCGGTTAAAATCGAGAACGGTGATCTTTTCTCTGCCGTCCACCTGAAGCCCGTAAAGGGGTGCAATCGAAGGCCGGTGGCGGGTTCTAGTCAGAGGCGGTGGCCGGCGCGACCTCCACCTTTGTACTCATCCTCTTCCAAGCCGTCCAACCGTCGTAGGCAATCATGGCCGCGGCGATGAAGAGCAAAACGGCCGTGATAATCATCGCCACCGCGCCGATAGTATTGATCGGCTGCGCCGCGATCCTCGGGTTCGACAGGATGCTCGCATACAAGTTGTAAGCCGTGACGAGCGTCGCCGCCATCGTAGTTATGTACATAAAGAGCATCGGGTACAGCGCGTACGCGGGGTTACGGCCGCTCGAGCGCAACCAGAGTGTGACGATGAGCAGGCTCAAGGCGGCCATCAATTGATTCGACGCGCCGAATAGCTGCCACAGGTAGATCCACGTGCCGCTTAACACCAGAAGCAGCGTCAGGACCATCGACATGATCGTGGAGATGTGCGGGTTCTTAAACCCGACCCAGGTTTCGCCGAGCCACTCGGTCAGGGTGACGCGCATCAAGCGGAAGACGAGCTGGACGACGGTCAAGACGATAACGACGAACGCACCAAAGCCGAGTGCAGTGCCATAGGCAAGCGGGATTGCGCCGAACGAGACGATCCCGAGCAGTTTGCCCACGCCGGTGGCGAATGCTCCACCACCTGCAAGACCCGTAATTGAGACCGCGATTAACGACAAGAGGCCCAGCGCGTTCTCGCTAAACATCGCGCCGCCGCCCACCGGCAGGGCATCGGTCTCATATTCCAACTGACGCGAAGTGCCGGTCGAGCCGATCAGCGCATGCCAGCCGGAAATAGCGCCGCACGCGATCGTCACAAACAGCATCGGCCAGATCGGCTGAATCGCCGGGACGGCTTGCAGGAAGTTGCCGGCCGCGTCTTTGACTTGAGTGACCGGCATCCAGCCGGCGAAGACCTTCGTCTGGAAGGTGACAGCTTTCATCACCTCCGCGTTGCCCATGAGGCCTTGCAGTCCACCCACGACCGCCCCGACGGCAGAGAGGCCGATCGTCAGTAATGTGACCCAGAAGCCGATGTAGTTGACCGGTTGAGCGAAGCGCCAGATCGGCAGAATCGTGCCGAGGTATGAGAAGACGAAGAGGAACAGACACCAGAAGATAAATGACGGCAGCATTTTGATCGCTCCGTTCGCGTCCGCATACTTCGGGACTACTTTACCTTGAGGATTTACCGTCGTCGCGGCCAGGCGCGGGTCGGCGCGGGTCGGATCAACCACTGTGTAAAGAGGGTTCCCGCCGGTGATCCTGTTAATCGCATTGTCGATCCCCTCCACGGCGGCATTGACGGGGCCGTTAAATGCCAGGGCGGTGGCCAGCTTGCCGTCGGCGCCGGTGCCCTGCTTCGGTCCCGCGCCCATTGCGCCGATCGCCATTGAACCGAGCGTAATGAGGACCGCGACCGCCGTCACGAGGATGAGATCCATTTTCCACCGGTAAAGCATCTGACCGACCAGGAGCCCCATCACCGCGAGCATAAAAATGCCGAAGGGGACGTCGGCGCGCGGGTCAAGAATGCCGGCCAGGATACCGATGAAGGCCCCGGCGACCAGCAGCAGGTAGAAGAAGATGAACACGAAGAGGATCGTGCGCGTGCGCGGTGAGATCAGCCGGTGAGCGATCGCCGACAGCGAGTTGCCGTCGTTGCGCACGGCCACCATGATCGCGGAATAGTCGCTGGCCCAGCCGATAAAGGTGACACCGATAATGAGCCAGAGGATAGAAGGGAGCCAGCCCCAGAGGCTGGCGGCGGTGATCACGCCGACGATCGGGCCGGCGGCCGCGATGGATTTAAAGTGATACCCGTAGAGCACGTTGCGACTGGTCGGCATAAAATCGACGCCGTCCAGGTAAAGCTTCGCGGGTGTGGCTCTTTTCGCATCGGGCTGAATGACGTCTCGGTCGATCCGGCGCGCGTATAAATTGTAGGCGAGATAGATCATCACCGCGCCAAGAATGGTTACGATGGCGGCGTTCATCGGCTTCCCGGACATCGCAACGCCACCAGCCACGACGACAGGGATTGCTACGAGAATCAAAATCGTCGACCAGATTTTCATCTCAAAACCTCCTTTGTTAAGTGCGGTCACCTCCTCGCAGCGTGAGACCGGAACACTTCGATTGGCGGGACGGCCTGCGAAGCGGCGCACTGCTTCGCAGGTACTATTCAGCCACAGGCGCTTGCCTTCCGCTGTGAGGCGTCTTCACCTCCTTGGCCCAGAATGATTCGGCTGGTATCTAGAGATACGAATCAGTAACGAAACGCGAGACTGAGGAGATAATAACCCAAGCGCATCCTATGTACAATCATCTTTTGTAACCTGCCGGCGGCCCTCGGGCCCGGCGCCCGTAACTCCTCACAGGATGGCAATTTCTCTCAATCCGGCCCAATAGAGCATATCTCACTTGGAGGTATGGGGGAGGCGATTTGAACCACTGCAGGGCACAGAGGTTCACAGAGGAAAAGCGAATAAATTTGAAATAGATGTTAGTAGCCCCCGCTGATTAATGATGACTCCTCCATACAGGCTATCGCCAAGCGCTCTAAATACGGGTCCGGGCCGGCGGGGGGTTGAACTTTGTGGTGGTTCGAAGCGTATTTAACTGGTGGGGCTTTCTTGAAGGATATTCGATTGCCTTAAGTGAGACGAAGCAATGGAAGATGAAGCGAGATTTCGAGGCGTGGGTGGTACCCCGGGCGGGTTGGGGGGATTCTTTGCCGGGCTGGCGCTGGCCGTCGCCGGGGCGTATCTGCTGATCAGCCGGGTGGTCGTGGCCAGCGGCTTCTGGTCATTTTGGGGCTACAATGCTTTCGGCCTCACCCTGGTCCCTCTGGTCATCGGCATCGGCCTCCTGTTCTTCAACGGCAGATCCGTTTTAGGCTGGCTGCTGCTATTCGTCGGGATCGTGATTATCTTCACCGGGATCATAATGAATCTACACATCTATTTTCTGCCGACAAGCCTCTTCAGTACGTTGATGATGCTCACGATGCTCGCCGGTGGCGTCGGATTGGTTGCGCGCTCGCTGCGGTCGCACGAGAGCGATGTGCGCAGGTAAGTACCGGAAAGTCACAATCAGTCGTCAGCGGGCGACTAACGGCAGGGCTGAATTCATCAAGCCTTTCCTCCCCGTCCTCCGCGGCTGAGTCCACCTCCTTCCTGTTGCGAAGTGCCGACGACCGATCCGATGACGCCCGAGATGAGGCCGAGCACGATAAATAATAGGCCGACAAAGGCACGCACACCTGAGCTCGTGAGCGATTCGCCGAGGAGATTTCCGAATCCCTTCGACGTTGAGGTCAGCCGTGTAAATTCAGAAGGGCCGGTCCTAGCCGCGGCTACAAGCTGACCGGGGCCGGCGTCGTGAGGGATGGCGAAGAGGCCAATGGCCACCAGGAGAAAACCGATCGCGGCCAGTTTGAGCGCGAATGAGGCGCGTATCGGGCGTCCGATCTGCTGCCCGATGGCACTGCGCGTATAGCCGTATGACAGGTAGATTGAGAGCCCGAGCATCAGCCAGCCGATAAAACGCCACCACGACGAAGGCGGCAGGTAATACATCAGGAACAGACAGGAGATGACGCCGAGCGATGGGAGGAGCCACGCGCCGAGCGGGACGCGGAAAGGTCTGTGCCGATTCGGTTCTTTATAACGTAGAATAATAATGCCCGCGCAGACGAGCACGAAAGCGAAGAGCGTTCCGATGTTCGTCAGATCTACCATCTCGTCTATACTGGCGACGGCGGCGACGCCGCCGACGAGGACGCCCGTCAGGATCGTCGTCACATGAGGCGTCTTAAATTTAGGGTGGACGCTGGCGAAGACGGACGGCAGGAGGCCGTCGCGCGCCATCGAAAAGAAGATGCGTGGCTGACCCAACTGAAAGACCAGCAGCACGGCCGTATGCGCCACCACCGAGCCGAGCGCAACGATGGAACTGGCCCACGTCGCCTGCGGCGCGACATGATCGAGCGCCATGGTGAGCGGCTCGGCCTGCTCGCTGGAGAGGCGCTGGACGAGCTCGCTGTAAGGGATCAGGCCCGTGAAGACGGCGGCGACGACCACATAAAAGATCGTGCAGATGATGAGCGACGCAATGATGCCGATGGGCAGGTCGCGGCTCGGGTTCTTGGTCTCCTCGGCCACGGTCGAAACGGCGTCGAACCCGATGTAGGCGAAAAAGACGACGGCCGCCGCCGCGAGCGTCCCGCCCCAGCCTCGGGGTTGGAACGGGTGCCAGTTGGACACCATCTTCGACGGCGAAACAAAATAGAGCGCGATGACGATGAAGAACAGCAGCACGAGGATTTTGATCCCAACCATCACCGCGTTAAAGCCGGCGGATTCGCGTATGCCCCAGACGAGCACGACGGTGATCAAGGCGACGATGCCGAACGCGAGCAGATTGAAGATCACGGGGTGGCCGAAGATGTGGGGCGCGGGGCCGAAGGCGCTCGCATACAAAGCCGGATTGTTTTTGGCTAACTGGGCCGCCGTACGATAATCTGTGGCCAGCCAGAGTGGAATCTTGATGCCCAAATTCTCCAGCAGCGTGCGGAAATAGTTGGCCCAACTGATGGCGACCGCGACATTGCCGACGGCGTACTCGATGATTAAATCCCAGCCGATGATCCAGGCCACGATTTCTCCCAGCGTCGCGTAAGAGTAGGTGTAGGCCGAGCCGGAGATCGGGACCATCGACGCGAACTCCGCGTAACAGAGCGCGGTGAACGCGCAGACGACGGCCGTAATGACAAAAGAGAGCATCAGCGACGGGCCGGCGCCCGGCCGCATTGAATCGCCGGCGGCGGCCGTGCCAATCGTCGCGAAGATGCCCGCGCCGATGATCGCGCCGATGCCCAGAAGCGTCACGTTGAACGCGCCGAGGGTGCGCTTCAGCGAAAACTGTGGGCCGCCGGCCGCCGCCAAAATGTCGTCAAGGTTCTTGGTGCGAAAGATGCCTCTCAGCAAGGTTTTGTCTCCAGAAGCGTGGTGTGAATTCCCCGGCGCTCGTGATGCGCTCTTTGCGCCGGTTTTGGGTGCGGAGTCTAACAAGGCAAACTAAAGAAGGCAAAGGTAAAAGGAGGGCGGAAACCACTTTTAATAAATTTATCTGTGACCCCTACTTTTACCTTTTTACTTTTTCCTTTTGCCTTGTTAGACTCCGCCGCGCGCGCCGCTTCAGCGCTCGGTCAGGGATACACATGCAGACAGACGCGAAATCTCGTCCGGTGTACGAGAACCTGGACACGACTTTTGTTAATCTCGCTGCCCTGCTCCGTTATTTACAGCAGCGTGGATTTGTCGGGTACGTTCACGTCGAGCTTGACGAGTATGACGCGGATGTTTTCCTGGATGCTCAAAGCGCGCCGCACGTGCGCGAGACAGACTACAGGACGGGGCGTGAGGGGGTAGGCGAAGCGGCACTGCAACGCTTGCTCGTGCGCGCCAGGGAGGCCGGCGGCCTCGTCAGCGTTTACGAGTTGGTGACGGAAAATGTGATGACGGACGCGCCCGCAGCGACTGCGGTAAAAGAGGCGGGCGGGCAGTCGGAGGAGACCGGGGTGATTGGTTTATCAGAGGAGGAGATTGAATGGCGCGACCTCTTGGGCGTGAGCGGTGAGTTGATCGCGGCGGTGGAACGTGCGGCGTCCGGCGCCGGCGCGGATTTCGCTGCGGCATTTCGTTCGGCGCGGCTGGAATTAGCCGACGATTACCCGTTTCTCGACCCGTCAGCGGGCCGTTTTGAGTATGCCGACGGCGTGGTTCGCATTCATCAGCGACCGAGCATAAAGACATACGTGACGGGGGTAAGCGGATGTCTGCGCCGCGTAGTTGATAGGCTCGCAAGGGGAAGCGGTGGACGCCAAGTGCGTGAGCGTGTGGTGCCCGAACTCGCGGTGCTGGCACGCAGGCGGCAGACGGCGCTGGCGCAATTCGAACTCGCGCCGCAGCTTGATCGCATTGCGGGCACACGCGTGTTATAGGAATCTGTTAGGAATATGGTGACCGTTCAGAAGTCCGAAGGTTAAAAGATAGACAGCAACCATCATTCCCGTTATGCTCTTCCTCAATGCCTAATGTGCTCGATATGTGCCGCAACCGGTGGTAAGGCGGGCGCCCTTCGCCGTGCGCATCGCCGCCCTTTCACTCCGACACCCGACCGGGAGAGGCCCAAGCCGTGAAGAGTTCTCCGACATTATCCGTGACGATCCTGTGCCTCACACTGCTCTTGGTCAGAGGGGGCGGCCATACCACCAGAACCGCATCAGCCACTGATCCGGCAGCCCGCGCGATTCTGACCGGCAGCACCATTTTGTCTGGCCCCCTCGGGACGTCCCGGGCCGCGCAGCCAACGCCTCAACTTCTATTCGATGACTTTGACTACTCCGATGACGAGGGACTAAGCAGGCATGGCTGGATCATTCGCACGGCAGATGGCTGGCCGGGGGTGCCCGGCGCGGCCTGGCGGAAAGAGGGCGTCTCATTCCTCGAGGACCCGGCCCGGCCGGGCAACCGGCTACTGCGCATGACCTCTTCCACCGACGGCACAGGTGCCCATACCTACCAGACTCAGATCTGCCATCAGCGCAAATACCTGGATGGGACTTATGCCGCTCGTGTCCGGTTTACTGATACTCCGGTTTCGGGGCCAGGCGGCGATCAACTCGTAGAAAGCTTTTATACCATCAGCCCGTTGAAGGCGCCGATGGATCCCGACTACAGCGAGTTGGATTTCGAATACCTTCCTCATGGCGGTTGGGGCAGCAGCGGCCCGGCCTTGTTTATGACCACCTGGAGGACGTTCAGCCCGGAGCCGAATTGGAAGAAAGATAATATCTTTAATTCCATTGGCGGCGGCCGGCAGGGTTGGCATATCCTGGTTACTCAAGTTGCCGCTCAAAAGGTGAAATATTTTGTCGACGGCAAATTGCTGGCCGAGCATGGCGGGCGCTATTATCCGCGGTCTCTGATGTCGATAAATTTTAACCTCTGGTTTATCAAGGACGGGATGGTTAAGGAGCGCGGTGTCCGACAGTACGGGGAAGACATTGACTGGGTATTCTACAGAGCCGGGACTGTTCTCACACCTGAGGATGTCGAAGCGCAAGTCGCCGCCATGCGCCGGGAGTCCATTAAATTCCGGGATACCGTGCCAACACCGGTGCCGGCGCTAATTTCACCGTGCAATTTCTAAATATGTCACGTGCACCGAACTGAACGGTTACGGAATATACTTTATAGCCGTTTGAAGTTGGCTGTATCCGGTGGCGATGACGGCCAAGAAATATCACGCCAGGGCGCTAAGCAAGGCGAAGGAGAGCGACACGCAATCGCCAACCGCTGTAGTAATACGTTAGAAAAGATGCGAGAAAGGAAAGTAGAGATGTGAAAGGTAAGAGTGCGGTGGGAAATTCCAGGATCTATTCATGGTCAGTCGGAAGAGGGTTCTTTCGCCCTTCCAGGGCTGGGGATCACCGCTTACTAACGACCCAGGACTCACGTCCTGAGCTGCAAATGGTCGCCCCTGCAGGGGCTATCTCAGAATGAATAGACTCTGGCAAAATTCACCCTTACTTTCTGCTTATTTACTTTTGAACTGTTATGTATCCATTTAGAAATATTCTGTTTCCGACAGATTTTACGCTGCACGCGCGTGCGGCCTTGAAGTATGCGGCAGCGTTTGCGCGCGAAGGGGGCGGGCGCGTCGTCCTCTTCAGCGTGCAGAGCGGCAGTGTCCCGGCGAACCTGCTCACGTTGCCCGACCGCGCTTTCGAGGAGCCGGAGTCGAGATGGCTCCAGCAGTTACGCTCCCAGGTCAAGGAGCTGCTTGCCGACCCGCTGTTGGATGGTCTGGAGGTTGATCCGGTGATTATCGAAGGCGAGCCGGCGCCCCAAATCGCCCGCGCCGTCCGCGACTATGAGATAGACCTCATGACAATCGTCACGCATGGCCGCAAAGGTCTCTCACGCGCGCTATGGGGCTCGACTGCCGAAGAGATCATCGCCGAAGCGCCGTGCCCGGTGCTGACGATCCGGCCGCCGCAGAGGGATTTCGTCGAGCACAGGGACAGCCACACGGAGCTGCGTTTGAACCGGGTGCTGCTGGCGACAAACTTCAGGGCGTCGGCCAACGCCGCCGCGCAGGTGGCGGCGGATCTCGCCAGCCGCACGCGCTCGGAGCTTCACGTCATCTACGTGATCGGCGATTACATGGAACAGATGGCGGATATCTTCCCGGAGAGCGCCGGCCAATCGCTCTCGCGGTTACGGGAGTACGTACAGGAGCGCATGGCCGTGTTCACGCGTGAGTCTCGCAGCCGCGCCATCACACACATCAGGGAGGGGCGGCCCTACGCCGAGGTCGTGCGGCTGGCGACCGAGATAGATGTTGATTTGATTGTGATCGGCACGAGCGTGCACGCGTCGCTGTTCGGCGGGGCACCCGTCCTCGGCCCGGACATCGAACGCGTCGTGCGCAATGCTCCGTGCCCGGTGCTCTGCGTGCCTTCGGGCAGGGTTGTCACGCCCGTCCCCGCCCTCGTCACAGAACCGGTGCCGCAGATATAGAAAGGGGCGAGGGGACACCACGGAGCGGCGATAAACGGAGATCTCCCGGGTCGCCCCGTCTCCCCTTCTCCTTCGGTCCCCGCGCCTCTACTTTTTACCGGTTTCCGTCGGGTATCCTGCTTTCACCCAGCCCTCGTAGCCGCCGAGTAGTGCGGCGGCGTTATCTATACCTTTGGTTTTCAAGTTTAGCACCGCACCGGCGCTTGAATGTTCGTTCGGTCAAGAGCAGTAGGTGACGATCATCTTGTCACGCGGCAGCTCATCAACGTGCGACAGGAAATCGTTGACAGGTATCGAGCGCGCGCCCCTGATGTGTCCGGCCTTGTACGAATCCTCATTGCGCACGTCGATCACCACCGCGCCGCCTTTATCCAGAGCATCATGCAGCTCGGCCGGAGTGATGCGGCGCACGCCATCGCTCTGCGCCGTTTGCGCTACGGGCGACGGCGAGGTGGCGTCAGCGGCGGGGATGCGCGTCGTGTTCGTATTTGCCGCGCGGGTCTGTTCATTTGAATTACATGCTGTTAGTGCGAGGACGGCAAGTATGATCGCGGCTGAAAGTAAGATAAGAGGTCGCATTCGATTAGTCTCCGTAATTCAAGGATCCGATAAGCGGAGGAAGGGGGGATCGGCCGCGGGGCGAACAGCACTTTTTTGTGGCCCACGGTCGCCCTCCGTGTCTTAAGCTACTTACTGGCTTCGGTCGAAAAACCTGCTTTGACTAAAGCATCATAGCCGCCGAGTACTGCGGCCGCGTTATCCATACCCTTCTCTTTCATGATCTGCACCGCACGGGCGCTTGAATGTTCGTTCGGTCAAGAGCAGTAGGTGACGATCATCTTGTCACGCGGCAGCTCTTTAAGGCGCGCGGTGAACTCATCCAAAGGGATTGAAAGCGCGCCCTTAATATGACCCGTTTTATAAACCGGCTCGCTACGTACATCAATCAGAACGACCGCGCCCTTGCTCTGAGCGTCCTTCAGCTCAGCCGGGGTGATGCGCCGCACACCATCATTCTGTGTTGCATACGCTGGGGCGTGCGGAAGGGGGTTCGCGCGGCTCTTCACGCCGGCCAGAGACACCGCCAGCGCGGCGGTCAAAAGCATTGCCGACAGCGGCAACCTGATCGGAAAACTCACTTGACTTACCTCCAAAATCTAAGGTGTGGATGGCTTACCGGCACGGCCCGGTACTAGTGGTCAATCATCCTGAAATAGTTCTACCATTTTCTTGCTCACATCGCAAAAGTGGCGGCGCCAATAGAGGGTACAGCTGAGAAATACTAACTGGTGCGACGAAGACAGGGCGCACCTTACTTATCCCCGCGCCTTGCCTGTCTTCCGACTCAAAAATTTGACTGTCTTTGCCCAGTGCGTTTAGCATTCGCAGGTTCGGGCCAAACTTTCCATTGTGAAGCGGTAAGGAGCACTATTATCGATATCCAGACAAAAAAGCTACTTGTTGCTCTGGCCTGGGTCGTCATCGCCACCGCGCACGGTTACGGGGCGGCATGGCTGGCGATCCTCATGCTTTTTCGCCCGTACCGGCCGATCAAGCTTTTCGGCATCACCGTCTGGCCGCAGGGCATGATCCCGCGCCATCGCGCGCGACTCGCGCAAACGATCGGCAACGCCGTCGGCAATGAGCTGGTCTCGCAGGAAACGGTCCTGCATGCGCTGTTTGAGACCGATTTCTTTCGCCGCAAGGTTGAAGGTTTCGTCAGCGCTTACACGAACGACCTGCTCGGCGCAAGCTACCCGTCTTTTGTCGAGGCCCTCCCGGCCGGCGCGCGCGCGCCCGTGCTGGACGCCGTCTCCGCCCTGCAGTACCGCCTCGCCGATCACATTGCGGCGATGCTCAAGAGCGAGGAGACCGCCGCGGCGATTAATTCCTTTATCGACCGGCGGATCGACGAGCTACTGGCGCGGCGGCTGTCGGATACGGTCAGCGAAGAGGCTTTCGAGCAGATCCTGCGATTCATCGAAGAGCGTTTTCGCCGTCTCGTGAAGGAGGCGGTGTTTGAGACTAAGGTTCGTGATTTCATCGGCGCGCGGCTTGACGAGTTGGCACACAGCCAGGCGACGCTCGCCGAAATGTTTACGACTAACACCGTCGATCTCATTAAAGAGCGGATTGACCGGCAGGTCCCGCCCGTCGTGCACCAGCTCGCCGAGATCGCGACGAGTAGAACGACGCGCACACAGATCGGCTCGCTCATCAAACGCGAAGTCGACGAGTATTACGGCCAGCTCTCATTCTTCAAAAAAATCTTCATCTCGCGCGAGCGCATCCACAGAGAGGTTGACGAGATGGTCAACAAAACTCTGCCCCGCCGCGTCGAAGAATTTCTGCACGGGCCGGCCTTCGAGCAGGAGGCCCAGGCTTTTATCAATGCGACGATTGACGACGTGCTGGCGCGCCCGTTCAACGAGATCGTCGGCAATATTGCGCCCGATAAGCTGGCGATGATTAAAGAGCAGGTGGCGGGCCGCATCCTCGCACTGGCGCAGAGCCCGGAGTTGGCGACTTCCGTCTCCGCTTACATGACGGACGCGATCGAGCGTTTGCGCCCGCATACTTTGCGCGCGCTGTTGCAACACCTAAATCCGGAGTCGGCGCCGCGCATCAAGAGTCTGCTCGCCAGGAGTCTGCTTGCCGCGATGGGGCGCGCCGAGACGGCACGCTCCATCAATGCGATCCTGAGCACCCAGATCGAGCGCCTGCTCGCCGCGCCCATCGGACGCCTGGCCGATTACGTGTCGGAAAACACAGTCCAGCGCGCGAGCGAGACGCTCACCGAGCGGATCACCGTCGCAGCACGCGACCGCTTGCCCACAGCCATCGCCGAGTTTGACGTCGGCGGCATCGTGCGCAAGAAGGTCTCGGAATATCCGGTCGAAAAACTCGAGGCGCTGGTGCTCTCGGTCGCCCAGCAGCATTTGAAGACCATTGAGCTGTTCGGCGCGGCGATCGGGCTTTTCATCGGCCTCTTTCAGGCGGTCTTTTATTTATTCTCCTGAAAGTAGCCTGCGGCGGCTCAAAATATAGTATTGCAAATTGGAAACCTTTATCCTAT
>CAYLJO010000052.1:0-31104 GCA_964383905.1 uncultured Blastocatellaceae bacterium | reverse complement strand
TGATGCGAAGCGGCGCAGAGCCACACTTGAGCGGGGAGCGGCAAGCGGCCTGTCCGGCGCTGTGCGATGCAGTGCAAGCGCACCCCATGAAAGCCAGTTTTCTTGGCCGCACCAAAGCCGACATCGGCCATCTTACGAGCGACGCGCGCGCCCTCAGAATGTCCGTGCTGGGCGAGCATCACGGGCAAGCTGTCGACGAGGTGGTCAAGTCCCGGCGTCTGGCGCGCGGCCAGCAGGGAAGCCAGCACAGCGCCGAAAGTCTGAACAGTCGGCTCTAACTGAATGAGGCGCAGGACGAAGGTTTGATCGCTCGGCAAGCGTGGGAACCAATCGCGCCAATACTTGAGAATAAGGGTATGCATCTTCTTTTTCTCGAAGCAGCCCTCGAAGTGAGCAAAGAGCCAAGTGGTAACGAGTTCTTGGTCAGTAAGGAGAGGCTCTCGATTATTGCTCAAGCGTTGAAAACAGGTCTTGGAACAAGTATCGTAAGTTTGACAGACAAACAGGTCGATGTGAATCAGTAGATTTTCCATAAGCAAGAAAATTCTATCAACTCTCTTGTTTGTCTGTCTTTTCAACTACTGATTCGCATATTGATATATTATCAGTCTGGCTATCAGCCTGATGGTACTTTGACCCCTCAGTAAACGCTACGCTTAATCACTCAAATGCTTGCCATCCTTGATGGCGGTGAGATATATGAAGGGTATGCCGGATTTGATCCAATCTATCACCGCACACCTGCGCCATTTCGTCGGTAACCGCCGCGACTCTGCGCGCCATAAAGCTCAACGCCAGGTGCGCTTGCTATTCAGAGCCTCGCTGCTGAGCGCGCCGCCGGCAGTGCCCGGTGGTGCGCGCCAATCGATGACGTTCCAAGGCCATACGCGCGACATCAGCGAGACTGGTCTGGCACTAATTCTTCCGGCCACCGGTATCGAAGAAAATCATCTTACTGGTGAAAATCCAATGCAGATTACGCTCGAGCTTCCCGGCGGGCCAGTCCTGATACACGGCAAAGCTGTCCGCTGTGACCGCCTTAATAAGAGTGAATCAGACACAGGCGCGCTTGTCTGTGTACGGATTATCGGGATGAGCAACCGCGACCGCACTTTTTTCAACAAATATCTGAAGAGACTCCGTTTCCTGGCCCGTGAAGTCGCGCCGCTACTGCTGCTCGCCATCGAGCACTCTTTCGTCCAGCCCCGATCAAGAATGGGGAGAACAATATGGGGTCGAGAACGACAATTACCATCGCACGTAAACTAGGGTGCGGAGGCTCTTTTATCGGCCAGGCGGTCGCCTCCGGCCTTGGCCTGAGATACGTTGACCGGGAGACTCTACACCTGGCGGCGGAAGCGCTCGGAGTCAAAGAAGAGGACGCGGCCGCACGCCAGGAGAAGCTGACATCTTTCTTAGGAAAAATGTTTAGCGTTTTCACCTACGGGGCGCCCGACGGGCCCTACACGCCTCCGCCTCTGCGTCCCTTATCCGACAAACAACTTTTTGATAAGCAAACCCAGATACTGAAGGAAATCGCCGGCCGGGAGAACTGTGTCATCGTCGGGTGCGCAGGCGCTCACGTCCTGCCGCCCCGTGCTTGGGCGGTGAACATCTTTCTCCACGCGCCCGCCAGCTTCCGCGTCCGCCGGCTGATGGAGGTCTACCAGGTGGCGAGCGAAGAGGAGGCCCGCCGGATGATTGAAGAATCAGACCCGATAAGAAGAAAGTATTTTACCGAAATGACCGGGAGGGATTGGGCGTGCGCCGACAATTATCATCTCTCAATTGACACGAGCTCGATACCGCTTCCAGACATTGCGGAAATGATCATCGGGTTCATCAAACGCAAAGCCGGCCGGGATGATCATTCGTGAGCGCGAGATTGCGCCAGACCAGAGCGGTATGCAATAGTCAGTATGGAGGAGTCATCATTAATCAGCGGGGGCTCCTACCATCTATGATAAATTTATTAAGGTTTTCCTCTTCGTCCTCGGCAGTTCATATCGCCTTTTTGCCCTCAGAAGTGTAGGATCTCAAACTTGGCGCGAAATGTTCGACCAACGCTGTTGTAGAAGGTCCCGAACTGCTGACTCGCGAGGTTGTTCTGCACGTCGCGCGGGTTCCAGCTGTTGGTGATGTTGAATACCTTTAACCCGATACGGCACTGATATTTCTTCCCGCGTATGGGGATGCCCAGGTCTTTGGTCACCTGCATGTCGAGGGAGAGAAAGTTCGGAAATCTGCCGCCCTGATTCCGCGGTCCAACATACCCCTGGTTCTGATCCACGAGAGAGTAGGGGAAACCGCTGTGCCAGTCGATTAGCGGCGCGGCCGTAATCCCTAACGGCAGCCCGACGTCGCCCCAGATGAGCAGGCGGTTCGGCGCATCGAAAGAAAGAGGCCCGTACTCATTGGCGCGAATAATCGGGTTGCGGTAGTTGTCGAAATACGAGCCGAAGTCGTTGAGGTCCCCGGTCGACCGCGAGCGGACGTACGCAAAGAAGATGTCGCGCTTCTCCTGCAGGCGATACCTTGTTACCACCTGTAACTCGCGGTAGCGCGAGCTGCCTTTACTGCTGAGGGCGAGCATCCCGTCGCCGGTCGGATTCGCCTGAGGGTTAACGATGAAGTTTCGCGTCGTATGCCGTTCTTCATACCCCAGCCGGACAAGTAAGCGTTTGGTCACCTCCCGATCCGCTTGAACGTTCCAGGCGATGCTGCGCGGCGTTTTCAACCGGCCATTCCCCACAATATTGCGGAAGAGCTGCGGCCGTCCCACCGGACTTACACCATCAGGAGCAAATGAGGTTAGCAACATGCTTTGAAATTGCTCGAAGGCCCCAACGTTGAGCGGCACTTTGTTGTAAAAGAGCCCGAACCCCCCGCGGACTACCGTCCCTGCGTCCTTCGCCGGCAAAAAGACGAACGCGACCCGCGGGGCCAGGTTGTTCTCACGGACTACGCCGTCGCGGTCAAAACGCAGCCCGGCATCAACGGTCAAGCGCGGGCTGACCTTCCACTTATCCTGCACGAACGCGGCGCCCCCGCCGCTGTCCCGCATGAGCTGACCGCCGCCCACAAATGTTTCGAGCCCGCTCGTCGTCCCGTCAGGCCGGACGATTCTTACCGGGCTGCCGGAATCGAATCCCTCGAACCTCGTATAGCTAATGTTAGTGCCCAGCTTAACCGTGTGCTGGCCGTGCCAGGACAAGGCCGGTAGGTTGTAGGTCTCGAGCCCCTCATAACGCCGGCTGTCCCGCCGCTGCCGGTCAAACCAGCCGCCGGAGATTTTCTCCGGCGAGATGGTGAAAGGGGCCGCGCTGTTGCCGAAAACGTCAATGTCATACTGCTTCACGCTCAAGCTCGATTGAAGCAGTGACCCGTCGTGAAACGCGGCCTGTTCGTTGATTGTGAAGAACCATCCGCGCTGGTGCAGGTTGAGCGTCGACTCCTGTGAGATGAAGGTGTTGAGATTGTAGTAGTCCAATTTTTGTGGTAAGACGGAAAGAGTCGCCGAGATCCGGTTGGTCGTGTTGAGATTGTAGTCGAGCCGCGTGAACGAGTTGAAGCTTTCGAGCCGTGTGTCATTGAGCGGATCCGGCAAGCTGGGGACGCTGGTGCGCTCCATACGGTACTCAAAGCTTTGAAGAAAGAAGAGCCTGTCCTTGATCAGTGGCCCGCCCACGGCGACCCGCGGCGTCACCGATTCGATCCCGTTAATCGTTGATCCTTTCCGGCGGAAGCGGGGCAGAACGTTGTTCACCGCGTACTTCCACTCGTTACCGCCGGCCCTCGTCTCCACGTTCGTGACGGCGCCCTCAAACCTGCCAAACTCTGCCGCGTAGGGGTTGGCATAAACCTGGACAGATTCAACCGCTTCGATCGGCAGTTCGATGGCGGAATTGCCGGTCACCGGGTCGTCCACGTTCAGGCTCGAAACGAGGATGCCGCTCTGGCTCGCGCGCGCGCCCTTGACGTTAAGGAGCCCGTTCGGGCCACGCACGACGCCGGGGATGAGGGGTAAAGCGTCCTGGAATTTTTCATTCAACAACGGGATGTCCCGGAGCTCCGTCGCGGTCACTTCCGAGGCCACGGTTGACTCGGTCGTCCTGTCTTCGCTTTCGTCAGCAGCAACGGTCACGGCCTCGTTGAGCGTAGCCACCCTCAGCTCGATGTTGAAATCAACCGGGGCGTCCAACGGCACGGAAACCTTCTGGATAAACTTTTCGAATCCTTTCAGCTCGACCGAAACGACGTAATCTGCCGAGGCCAGGCCCTCGAAAGCGTAGCGGCCGTCTGCGTCAGTCACGGTTCGGACCGATTTACCTTTGAGTGACTCCCCACCGATCGAGACGGGGACGCCCGCCAGCGGCTCTTTTTTGCTGTCCGTCACGGCGACAACCTTGCCCCTGATGCCCGCGTTTACCTGCGCCTTTGCTGACGCTGTGGGAACCGCCTCTTTGGCGATCAGAGCTACTAGAAGCAGCCCTACCGCCCAAAGAACAGCCGCCGCCGTGCGGCGCGGTTTTCCGCATGAGGAGGCGGGACGCTTACGGTAGAAGTCCTTGATTGCACGAACAAATTCCTGTGTCAGCATTTTCGTTTACTTTTCTTTCTGGGTGGTGGCCTCGTTACATTGGGGAATCAATTTTCACGCAAGATTTGGTAGCACCGACGACTGGTAGGCACTAAATCCTGCGCCATTTTTCAATCCCCAATGTAAGAGTGCCACCACCTCTTTCTGTGATCTCAGTATTATTGGCAAAGCGATGCGCCCCTGAACGTTCCCTTCGAAGCGAGTGCCGTTTTGTTAACGGAATTTTTACGCCCAGTTTCGCGAGAGGTGGGAATGCTTAACTGATGGAGAAAATATCCTTCGGTCGAGGATAATTAAATCGGTTGGAACTCTATCTTCGGCCCGCCTCATAAAGCTCCGGCGGTCTGAACACTATGCTATCATAATTTAAACACCGGGAGAAGCCTATTTTTTCGGAATGTTTAACACCCCCTCCCTACAATCCTGTTAAAAACCGGTCTGATTGTTAAACAAATTGGCTTCCCGCAGCCATCACGGCTGGAAAAGGGTGCTTTCGACCGCATCGTTTGTCGGCAACCAAGGGCTGTATCCGGGCCGAGCCCAATATAACCTCAGCCTAAGTTGGCCTCGCGCGGTACTCGGGTGTCCTTGCACGACGGGCATTGCTCTCTTAGTGACCTCTACGGTCAGGGAGCGCCACAATAGTGTTCGTATCGCTCCCACTTGTTCTGTATTGTCTGGGAAAAGTAAGTTAATTAAGACTTTAATATGATATAATCGGTTAACCAAAAAGCTACAGCCGACCGTTAAGGGGTGATAGCCATGAGAATACCTCCTGCTCTTCTTTTTCTTGCAGCTCTTCTCATTGCCCTGTCAGCAGCAATCGTCTCCGGCCAAACGGCGAGTAAAACCATCAAGATATGTGAAGGTCTTCCCATCCCCGAGGGATACACGATCATTGGAACGACCACTTCGCCCGATTGCCCCAAGAATACTTACCTGCTCAAGAAGGATGAGACCGCGGACTCCGATGACCAGAGCAGCACCCCGGAAGCATCACGTGTGAGCGAGACATTGCGGCCACGCCGTGTTGGAAGTAGCGCCCCCTCTATGCGAAATGGACCCGCTCAGCCCGCACCAAGGCAGCCGCCGACACTTTCCGGTACGACGGGGGTAACCAGGCCGCCGCTCCAAACGGCCCCCGCGGCGCCGCTGAAAACGGGTCCGGAAGAGGTGGGCGACGGCGATATCCTACATGTGGACACAACGCTCGTCACCGTCCCGGTCAGCGTCATGGATCGCAACGGTAAGTTCATCCCGAATCTTCGGCGCGAAGACTTCCACCTCTTTGAGGACGGGGTCGAGCAAGTGATCACCCACTTCGGCTCGACCGAAAAACCATTCACCGTCGCGCTTCTGTTAGACACCTCGGGCTCGATGAGCTTTCACCTTTCGGACATCAAGGACGCGGCCATCGCATTCGCTAACCAGTTGCGGCCCGACGATCGGATGCTCGTCGCTACCTTCAATGATCAGGTGCTGCTGCTTACACCTGAGGCAACAAACAACCGCGCCCTGATCAGAGACGTGATCAACTATAACGCGCAGACGGGTGACCGCACACGTCTCTACGACGCGGTCGATCTGTTGATCAAAGAGCGCCTTAACAAGATACCCGGTCGGAAAGCGATCGTCCTCTTTACGGACGGTGTCGACACGGCAAGTTACCTCTCTTCATTCGAGAGCACTACCCATGAGGTCGAAGAGCTCGACGCGCTCATTTATCCCATTCAATACGACACCTACGAGGAGGTGCGCGTACGACCTAATAACGGAAGCATCGTCACCGTCAATCGGAGCGGGTGGCCTTTCCCGAGGAGCAGTGGCTCTTCTGTGATTATTCCAAGCTGGCCTAATGGCGGCCGACCGCCTCTGGGCACATCGCCCGCCGAGTACGCGCTGGCGGATCGCTACCTTCACGGCCTGGCCGAGAAGACCGGGGCGCGCCTCTACCAGGCCAATGACACCCAGCAGCTCACTCGAGCCTTCTCGATGATCGCCGAAGAATTGCGCCGCCAATACACCCTCAGCTATTACCCGAAGACGCCGGCGCAGGTCGCCGGGGAGCGGCGGCAGATCAAAGTGCGTGTAAGTAAGCCGGATCTGGTAGTTCGGGCGCGAGATAACTACGCCCCCAACGTCCCGGCCAGCACCAGATAGACTGGTCGGAATTCTCCTGATGCAGGCTCGCTCCTTTTCCCATCCGGCGTGCCCGGGCACGTCAACCCTACTTCTCCGTTTCGCCGCACCTTGGGCACGTCATCCATTCTCCACGCGCGACTGCCCGCCGGTCGACATCACGCCGTCCCAGCGATTCATCACATCCAGATGAATATCGAACTGATCCAAAATCCGCATGGCGATGTGATTAATCACGTCGTCAAGGTTCTGCGGGTGATCGTAGAAGGCCGGCACCGGTGGCAGAATCACCGCCCCCATGCGCGACAGCTTCAACATATTTTCAAGATGGATGTCATTAAACGGCGCTTCGCGCACGACGAGGACCAGCTTGCGGCGCTCCTTTAAGATCACGTCCGCCGCGCGATGAATCAAATTATCCCCGTACCCCTGGGCGACGGCCGCGAGCGTTTTCATGCTGCACGGGGCGACGACCATGCCGAGCGTAATGAACGAGCCGCTGGAAATCGCCGCGCCCTGATCACCGACCTTGTAATTGTGCGTCGCCATTTTTTGGACCTGCTCGACCGTATAAGGCGTTTCATGAGTGAGGGTGCGCGCCGCCCACTTGCTGATGACCAGGTGGGTCTCGACCCCGGAGCCATACAGCATTTGCAGGAGACGCACACCGAAGATCGTGCCCGTCGCCCCGGTTATCCCGACAATCAGTCTCATAGGTCCCGCCTCTCTCATGCTTCGCAACCCTTTAAATTACCCCCTGCAGTCTATCGCCCGGCCTCAGACACTACGCTCATAACTCGGTGAGGTCGCCTTTCGCGGGCAATATCTTAACTGCTCCCACCGGCGATCAATAACCTGTCAAAGGAATTATCGGTCAGGTCCTCAAGCGTGCGGACGACCAGGTCGGCTTCCAAAGCCGGATGGGAGGAGAGCACACCGATGCTGCGCATGCCGGCCCGCCGCGCGGCTTCAACCCCTGCGGGCGCGTCTTCGACGACAACGCATCTCTCCGGGGCCGCTCCAACTTTACCCGCCGCGGCGAGAAAGATTTGTGGATCCGGCTTGCCGCGCTCGACGTCCTCGGCAGAGGCGACGGCGTCGAAGTATGCGCTGATGTCTAGCGCGGCAAGGATCGCTTCAATGTTGAGATGTGGCGCCGAGGATGCGATGGCCTGATGCCAGCCCTCAGCCCTCAGGCGCGCGAGCCAGCGGCGCACGCCGGGCAACGGCTCGATGCCGCGCGTTCTAACGAGTTCACGGTACCGTGCTTCCTTGGCCGCGCCGATCCGGTCAACCTCGGCTTGCGCCAGGTCGCGCCCGAAGTAGCCGCGCAGGATCTCGTCATTCCGCCGTCCAAACGAGGCCTCGAACTGTTCGCGTGTCAGGTCGTACCCCTCGCCGGCCAATGTTTCCCGCCAGGTCAACCAGTGGTACTCGGCCGAATCTATCAGCGTACCGTCCACGTCCCACAGCACAGCCCGCGGCTGCTCGGCCATTGATTGATTGTTCTGAATGCTCAACCGGTGCTGCCCTCTGACGGGTAAGAGATCGCCCACTTTACTATGTCACCGAAAGCCGGTCGTTTTTTTATCCAACAGTTCAGTTTTCAGCCTACAGGGAGGCGTTTATTCATGCTCTCTCTTTCACCGGACTACCGGATTCGCGCGACCAGAATCCACCCGCCACGTCATTTCGTGACGAACGTCACCAGCACCTCCGTACCCTTTTCACCTTTCCCGGCCATGACTACAACCTGGTGTTTTTTACTCTCGTCTTCCCCCATTACTTGCCCCCCGCCCGACGCCCCATCCTGTTGCAGGAAATTGGTCGTCACCTTCATTCCGCCACCCTTAAGACTTTCCTGATAGAAAGCGACCACCTTATCGACCGGGTCAGGCGTCGTAAAGTGGAAGCCCCCGTTCGCTTCTTCCCCTTTGTTCATCGTGTAGTATCCCTGCGGAGTGACACCCGGATAAGAGGGCACCCACCCCGGGATCTTGTCGGGCTGGCCCTGACCCAATTTCACCTCGCCTTCCTTCGATTTAACTGACACCGTACCTGAGTTGTCATTTGGGTGAGCTTCGACAGTCACCTCCTCCTCGCCTTCCGGTTTGAAAATGATCTTCCCTTTTCCGGCCTCGTCCAGGTTCATCGTGACGGTTTTCCCCGTCTTCTTATCCCTGAGTGTAATGAGATTTTTGTCTTCATCCACCGAAACGATCTCGATGTCCGGGTTCATGGCAGTAATCAGCTTGATGGTCGTGAGGGCCGGGTGCTTCTGCATTTGCTCAGGGTCAAGGCCCGCGTCCTTGGCCATCTGCTTAGCTTTATGCCATGCCCACCAGGTTCCGGCGGCGGTGATTATGATCGCCAGGATCAGGAGCGTCCCGCATCCGGCAAGGATCCACGGCACAACGCTCCTCTTCTTCGGCGGCGGCGCGCCGGTCGCGGGCGGGTTATACGGAATGTTAGGGGGAATATTTCCGGCCATTAACCTTACTCCTCTTTTTCTCTCTACCTTTCGCTGGCACCGTCACGGCCTTTTGCCTGGTTCATCGCCCGTCGGTATCAGAAGATTGTTACCTCCGTCAGCCACCTCCACGGACATGCGCCGGGCAATTCGGCGGCGTTGATCCGGGGCGGATGAGGTTGATGCCAGATTGCAGCTTGCGTCACGTACCGGATATAAGTCAAGATTAAAGGAGCACGATGACGTTATCGCCCTTCAATGGCTCGGAAGCGGCAGAAGATGCCGGGAAGGAGAGATTAATTTATGGCTAAATTTAGCCGCCGGGAGTTTATCGGCACAGCCATCGCCGCCACGAGTGCCGTCGCGGCCGGCGCCTTCGTCGCGGGCGGGTTGACCCCGAACGCCGAGAAAGTGGCCGAGGCCACAGGATCAATGAAGCCCACGAGACCTACCGACAAGGTGCCGCTCGGCAAGAGCGGAATCAAGGTCTCGATGGTGGGGATCGGCACGGGCAGCATCGGATGGGGCCACCGCTCCAATCAAACCCAGTTGGGCCAGCAAGCTTTCACCCGCTTGGTGCGTCACGCCTTCGATAACGGCGTCACTTTCTTCGACCTCGCCGATTCGTACGGCTCGCACCCATATTTCAGCAGAGCCATCAAGGGCGTGCCACGCGAGCAGTATATTATCCAGACCAAGACCGACAGCCGTGACCCCAACCAGGCCCGGGAAGACGTCGACCGCTTCCTCGCCGAGCTCGGAACAGACCACATCGATTCACTGATCATTCACTGCGTCACGGAGGCCGACTGGACAACACGCTTTCGCGGCGTGATGGACGTCTTCGAAGAGGCAAAACAAGCCGGCAAGATCCGCGCGCACGGCGTCACCTGCCATAGCTTCCGTGCCCTCCAGGCCGCCGCGGCCAGCGACTGGGTGCAAATCAATCAGGTGCGCTGGAACCCGCGGCGCGCGCACATGGACGCCGACGTGGAGACCGTTCGCGCCCTCTTCAAAAAAATGCGCGGCAAGGGCCAGGGCATGATCGGCATGAAGGTGGTCGGTCAGGGTGACATCGTCAACGGCGATCGGGCCCTTTCACCCGAAGCCTGCTTCCGCTTCCAGATCGAATCGGGCGTGGTGGACGCTTTCGTGGTCGGAGTGGAGAAGACCGACCATATCGATCAGATGATCCACGGGACGCAGCTGGCCCTTAATGAGTTGGGCTACCGTGACGCCTCCACGGTGTAGAAAGTCATCATCGGTCGGCAGATCATTTTACCGTGGAAGCCGAGCTGCTCGAAGACGGCCGAGTAGTGGCGCATGGAACGGCGAACTACCTGATCGAGGAGGGGCAAGAACTACTCCTTCTACCTAACGACCAGGCCGGCCCCGAGATCGCTCGGCACCCACTCGTCGTGAATCTGACCGTCAGTGAGTACACAAGAAGCCGTCCGGCAGATCAAGCGACCATTAGCTTTGACATCTACCGCACCGACCCACAGCAGGGTCGCCGCGAAGCCATCGCTCTGAAGTGGGCCGGCATTGCCGGCCTGGGTTCTGATCTGACCTACGATTTGAGAGATATCTATTTGCCCTCGTCGGGCAAAAACTATGAACTGAGATTCAAGGTCAAGCTCGCCGAGGGTGAGCAGGCCGACTGAGCAGCAAAGCGCTGGAGGAGGACGAGCAGAGATCATGCTGGCTAGAAGTTTCCAGCTGTTTTGTGGCTTATTGTTTTCGTTCGGCGTGAATATCTCTGGGCCGCCGGTAGCGGCGCAGGAAAAGGTTATTGACGCTGCCCTCGCCGGACGGTATTTCCAGGAGGCAGAGGCTATTTGCAAGTCGGACAACGGCCGCCTGTGGGGCGTCTCCTTGTGCGGACCGATGCTGTTCGTCGATCCAGACACGCGCGTGGTTGTGGCTAATCAAAGTGATCGAGAAGGCCGCCTCACGAAAAAGGGCGGGTTGTTCCTTGGAAGACTACCTGAAGAAGTGGCGGCGGCGAATACGTCAATCAACTGGGCCGGGGTCAAGTGGACGATGATCCTATGGCCGTTACCCGCCAACAAGTATGCGCGGGCCGGATTGATGCTTCACGAACTATTTCATCGCATCCAGTCGGACATTGGACTGCCCGCAGTTAATCCCTCTAACAATCATCTGGATTCGCTCGAGGGCCGCATCTGGCTGCAGTTGGAATGGCGCGCTCTTCGTGAAGCCGTCACTCACCATGGAGTTGAGCGTCGACAAGCAGCCGCAGACGCCCTGGTCTTTCGCGCCCTCAGGCACGAGTTGTTCTCACAAGCGGCCTCAGAGGAGCGGGCTTTAGAGATGAACGAAGGTCTGGCGGAATACACCGGTGTTCATTTGAGTGGGAGAACCGAGGCGGAAATGGCCGGCTATCTGGCCGGGCAGCTCGACCAGGCGAGCAACAAACCGACATTTGTCCGGTCCTTCGCTTACGCGTCCGGTCCCGCCTACGGGTTCTTACTGGATCAAGCCGAAGTGAGATGGCGTCAGCATCTTAAATCCCAGGAAGACCTTGGATCTTTCCTCCAAAGGGCGATGTCAGTTACCCTTCCGGAAAGTCTGAAGGTTGAAGCGGAGAGGCGTTCCGGATCGTACGACGGCGACCTCCTGCGGGCGGCGGAAACTGAACGTGAATGGGGACGGCTGGCGCGCCTGACGGAGTATCGCGCGAGATTAGTCGATGGGCCGGTGCTCATCCTTCCTTTGACGAAAGAGGTGCAGTATTCATTTAACCCTAACAACCTCCAGCCGGTGGGCGAGATTGGGACGGTTTACCCCACCCTGAGAGTGTCTGACGCGTGGGGAATCCTGACCGTTACAGGTGGTGCCATGATGACCCCCAATCGGGATGCGGTCCGCGTTCCGGTATCCGCCGATCTGAAAAAGAGGCCACCGCAAGGGGAAGGGTGGACTCTGCAGCTCAATGAGGGTTGGAGATTAGAAGCTGGTGAGCGTAAAGGGGACTACGTTTTGAAGAAGAGCTCGTCACCTACGGGAGGACGAAACCAGTAAAGAACGATCCGAATCTATTACTATCTTTTCCTCTCGGGTCCTCAGCGTCCTGCGGCGGTTCATACCGCTTTGCTCGTCCAGCCAGAGGAGCGCTTCGAGTAAATAGTATTCGCCGTAGGTCAGCATCCCGTCATGCGGGCGCGTGCTCGAACCATGACGCAGCACACCGGGCGGGGTCGTATCGCCTGCGCCGACAGGCGTGAGATACCGGTCAATGAGCGATTGAACCATGCGCTCGCCTTCGCGCCTGTAGGCTTGAGCGCGGGCCTCATCGCCGGCCACTTCCGAGAGGCGAAAGAGACCGTTGGCGATTAGCGCCGCGGCCGACGTATCACGGTTGCGGAAATGGACGCCCTCGTCGATGAAGTCATACCACGGCACACCGTCCTCCGGCAGCCGGTCTTGTACGAAGGCCGCGATTTTCTCGGCCGTGGCGAGCAGGCGCGGATCTTTCGTCTCACTGTAAGCTGTCGAAAACCCGTAGAGGGCCCATGCGGTTCCCCGCGCCCAGGATGTATCGGCCGAGAATCCCTGATGTGTGTGATAAAAGACCTCCTCGCCGGGCCGCGCATTGTTCGGCACTTTCACTTTGACGCCTGACGAGGTGAACTCCTGCCTGTTGTCGCCTGGGTTGTAGTGGACTGATTGGATCACGGAGCCGTCATCACGCACGAACCACTGCGCAGATTTCAGCGCGTGCTTTAATCCCAGGTCACGCCACTGCCGCTCGCCCGTCTCACGCGAAGCCCACCACCAGATCTGCAAATTCATCATCGTATCAATGATGGTGTCGTCACCGTTCACCTCCCACGATGCGACGAGTTCGGTGGTCAGGTTGTAAAGCTGTTTCAACCTCTCGGCCGCGCGCAACGCACCCTCACGGTATTGAGGGTCTTTGGTCCGCTCATAGGCCAAGGCCGACGAGTAAAAGTTTAAGAAACCCGTGTCGTGGTTCTCCAATTTCTCCTGGCCCAACAGGCGCGCGTTCCACAACTCGGCCCAGCGGCGGTAACGCTCATCTTTCGTGCGGCCGTAGAGCCGCCACAGCTCACCCACCCAAAAGCTGCCCGTCCAGAAATAGCCGCGCTGCTCCTTCCACTCACCTGTTTGGTTGTCGCCTTCGGTAAAAAAACCGGGGCCGCGGGATTTCTCTACGCTTCCCGGCGCCGCCGAAGCAATTCTCGGCTCCCACTTCTGGGCAGTCCGATCAACCTGCTGTTGCAGCAGCCGGAGCGCCTCCGCATAGGTCTTATGCTGCGCAGGGGCGAGCGTATCCGGTGGCGCGGATTGTGGCGCGGCGATTCTCGATAAGATGGCTACTTGGGCTGGCCGCGCCAAGCGCGCTGCTCTTTCCTCGACGTAGGCAATAAAGCCCTCTTTTGTCTTGATCGCAGTGGGAGGCAGAACCATCGACCCGCTCTGGGCCCTTTCCTTCCCGTTGCCTGTCGTCACCATCCGCTCCGTGCCCTCCTGATCCCAGGCGGCTGCCGCATACCAACGCGCCGCGCCGCTCTTCAGCGGAACCCGCACGAGGAGGTCCGATGAAGTGACGGTTCCGGTCACCCTACTCCCGACGTCAGGAACGATGACGGCGAGGCCCAGGTTTTGATCCGGCAGCTCTTCGGTTGCGGTCGCGCCAGGCCTTACCACCTGGTGTCCCCAGGTTGTTAGCCACAGCACCGGTTTATCAACCGCCGGTTCGAGGTATCGCTCACTCAACCCTGGCTTGCGTGGCAACCCCGTCACCAGAGTCAAACCTTCGGCGCCTTTCGCCGTGACGAGATGCTCAAAGCCACGCTCGCCCGCCCATTGCGTGATCCGGCTCGTGAGGTCGACCGATGAGGCGCCGACCTTCCACCCCTTGTAGCTTAGCTCCACGACAGCTCGCACCGGGCCGGTGCTGATGATCCTCCAGCCACGCTTATCGACCTCCGAGACCTTCACTAATTGGCCATCAACCAGCGCGCCCGCCGCGCCGATTCCCATCAAATTACCGACCTTGTAGATGTCGCGCCCGGCAGGAGCCTCATCGTGATAACCGTACTCCGGCGAGCCGAACAGTTCGAGGGCAGCCGCGGGACGACGCTTACCGTAAAGGTCGATCGCGTTGCGCGGGTCGAAATAGATCCGCCACGCGTTGAATTCCGACTCCCAACCCATCCCCTCGAACTTGGGCGTGAACTTGGCGTAAGTGCGCGGCGGGTAGTCGCCGCGTAAACGCATCAGTGTCGCCGGGTCACCGTAAGCGATCGTCACGATGCGCGTTTGGTTCGGCCTCAGGTCAATTTGAAAAGCGACTTCGTCCAGCTTGCCGTCGCCGTCCAAATCATCGGCCTGCGAAGGCAGTTCGATTGTTTCCAACGTCCGCGCGTCCTCTTCGAGCGTCGCGGCATCGCTCGTCGTGACGATAACCGTCCCCGGCTTGAAGTCGGGCGCCACGCGTTTCAGCTCCGCCACGTTGACGACGATGTCCTCGGCGGGGCGCGTCTCGTTCGTCGGGTTCCTGACCGCCAGCTTGATGACTTTAATGCGCGGAGCGGCTGAAACCGAGACGATGGTGGAAGTGAGTAGGGAGCTAATCAGGATGAAAAAGGTAATGTTGATCCTTCGCATATTCTTCACGAGCTATTCTCGGCCGAACCCATGACAACCGCCGTCTCCATTCCACGGCAGTGCTTCAGCCATGATCTTAATTTTCATCGTCATCGCCATCGGCCCTCATCCTTTCACCTCCCCATCCAGCCGCCATCCACCACCAGCACGTGGCCCTGTACGTAATCACTTGCCGCCGAAGCGAGAAAGACTGCTGCGCCCGCCAGATCCTTCGGCTCGCCCCACCTTCCGGCAGGTATGCGCTCTATAATCTGGCGGTTGCGTGTTTCGTCCTGCCGCAAGGCCGCCGTATTGTCTGTGCGCATGTAACCCGGCGCGATGGCGTTGACGTTGATTCCCCGAGCGGCCCACTCGTTAGCCAGCGCCTTGGTCAGCTGCGCAACGCCGCCCTTTGATGCCGCATAAGCCGGCACGGTGATGCCACCCTGAAACGCCAGCAGGGATGCGATGTTAATAATTTTGCCCCCACGCCCCCGTTCGATCATGTGCCGTCCCGCCAGTTGTGACAGGCGGAATACGCTCGACAGGTTGATCTCGATCACGTCCGCCCAGTCCTCATCCGGATACTCGACGGCGGGCGCGCGGCGGATGGTGCCCGCGTTATTGACGAGAATATCTATGCGATTGAAGCGCCGGAGCGTCTCTCCGACGAGCGTGTGAGGCACATGCGGGTCACGCAAGTCACCCCTGATCGCGAAGGCTTGCCGGCCCCTGTTTGTGATTAGCTCGCAGGTTGTGTCCGGCGTGCGCGAGTTGCCGTGACAAGCAACGTCCGCGCCCGCTTCGGCGAAGGCGATAGCAATAGCCGCGCCCAGCCCCGCCGACGCGCCCGTCACCAGCGCCACCTTACCGTCTAACTTGAAGTCATTGAGAATCACGCCACACTTTCGGTCTCAACCCTGGCAGCTTCGAGCCGTGGCGCCAGCAGATGAATCACTAAAAGCGCGACAAGATAGGCCGAGCTCGCCACGATGAAGAGTGGAACGTAGCTGCCTGTCCACTGGAGCAATAAGCCGGCGGCGCTCGCGATCAGCATCCCGCCTATTGCGCCGCCCGTGCCACCGATACCGACGACCGAGCCGACGGCGCGGCGCGGAAACATGTCTGAAGCGGTAGTGAAGATGTTCGCCGACCAACCCTGGTGCGCCGCCGTCGCCAGACCGATCAACGCCACCGCCAGCCACAAGCTCGACGCCCGTGAAGCAAAGACGATCGGTGTCACACACAGCGCACAGACGAGCATCGCCGTCTTGCGTCCGGCGTTGACGCTCCAGCCCCGTTTGATCAGGAACGAGGATAGCCACCCGCCGCCGATGCTGCCCACGTCGGCCGCGACGTAGATGACGACGAGCGGCGGGCCGAGCTTATCGAGGGTCAGGCCGTAGGTTGTGTTGAGAAACTTGGGCAGCCAAAAGAGGTAGAACCACCAGACCGGGTCGGTCAAAAACTTGCCCAGGGTGAATGCCCACGTCTGACGATGCGGCAGGAGACGCGCCCACGCTATTTTTGTCGCCGGCTCCGGCGGGTCGCTCTGGATATAGGCCAGCTCCGCCGGAGACAAACGCGGATGATCTTCGGGCCGGTCGTAGACTACCGACCAGAGGATGAGCCAGATGAAGCCGATTGCGCCCGTGGCGATGAACGCCCATTGCCAGCCGTAGTTGATCGCGATCCACGGCACCGTCAGCGGGGCCACGATCGCGCCGACATTCGAGCCTGAGTTGAAAATGCCCGTCGCGAGCGCCCGCTCCTTCTTCGGAAACCACTCCGCCACCGTTTTGATCGCCGCGGGGAAGTTACCAGCTTCGCCCAGGCCAAGCGCGAAGCGCGCGACGCCAAATCCGAGGGCCGTACGCGCGAGCGCATGTCCCATCGCAGCCACGCTCCAGACGCCAACCGCCAGCGAAAAACCTCTCCGCGTCCCGAACCGGTCCATCAGACCACCGACCACCAGCAAGCCGACCGCGTAGGCCGCCTGAAAAGCTGTAACGATAAAGCCGTACTGGGCCTCGTCAAAGCCGATCGAACGTTGCAGGTCAGGGGCGAGAATGCCGAGCACTTGGCGGTCGACGTAATTGATCGTCGTCGCCAAAAACAGCATCGCGCAGATGACCCAGCGGTAGCGTCCGAGACGCGTGCCGAGCCCCTCGGCGCCGGCGGCGACGGCAGCGCCGGTGGCGCTCGCGCCGGCCGACTGCGGCGGCCCGACAGCGCTCAGGGACTTCGGCAGCGCCGCCCCCTCCTCGGCCTCAACGATCCTGCTTTTCATGGCTTTTGCCCCCCCTGCGGTTAGGCGTCTATTTCGTCCCGCGCATCGGCTCGGCGAACACCTTGATCAAAATCATCGAAAAATCTTTCCCGGCGGTGCTGCGCTGGTGCGGCGTGCCGCGCGGCACGACGATCAGGTCGCCCTTGGCGATTTCAACCGTCCGCCCGCCGGTGATGCGCGGCCCGCGCCATTCTCCCGGCTGAACCTCGCGCGGCGCGTCGAGCCTACCGCCGAGCGTGAGCGTGGCCGCGCCTTCCAGCACATAGTAGACGTCATCAGAAGCATCATGGACTTCGGCCGCGGCGGCCGCGCTCCCCTGTTCATGCTGTACGGCCACGCGCAGTTGCATCCCTTCGCCGCCGATCAGTTCCTCGACTTTGTTGCCGGGCCGCAGCTTACGCTCCAGATCACCGAGTGATTGCGCCGGGAGCACCACGAAGGGGCGTGAAGGTCTGGCCGGCCCTTGATGCGACCGGCCGGCGCCGGCCGACTGGGCCGGCAAGCTGCCGGCCAACGCGATCAGGAAGACCGTTGCTCCGACGGTCTGCTTCACCTTCATCAACATTATGAAGCCAGTCCTCTCACGGCGCATCAATTTCGATAACGGTAGCCTTAAAACGCCGGCCGCACCCGCCACCCCTTACTTACGGCTTGCTTCAAGGCCGCTGCCCCCTTTGTCGAAACCGGGCTGTACGGTGACGACTCCAAACTGCCGGTCCTCTACTTCCCTGTGCGCGGCCATCATCCAGACGAAGTTGATCGGGTGGCCGGGAACAGAGACGTTCGGGTGAAAGCCACGCGGCATCAGCACCGCGTCACCGTCGCGTACGACGCCGACGAACTCAGGGTTATCAGGATCGGTGTAGACGAACTGTACGCCGAAGGCGGGCGGGGGCATGTCATAATAAACGTACAGCTCTTCCAGTATCTCGGCGTGCTCGTGCGGCGGCCAACTGGTCCAGTGGCCGGGCTCCGAGGTGGTGACGCCCGCGAGGATTCGCCCGGCCTCGACGTTCTTACCGATCAGGATGTTGACCGTCCGGGTGCTCGACGTGCCGCCGGTCGTGAATTTGAGCGAGCTCTGCTTCTCAACATCCGCGTAGCGCACGACCTGCACCGGGTATTTACCCTCGACCTTTGCCGAGCATTCGGCGAAATCCACGCCGCCGTCAGCCTTCACCTCGACGGACGAATCGCGCGGGATGTAGATCGAATCATAGCGGCCCAACTCGTGCGACTCGCCGCCCACCCTCACCGTGCCCTTCCCCGAAAGGCAGATCAGCCCGACCTCGAGTTCACCAGTCTCAAAGTTGGCGGAGGGCGTCTCGGCATCCAGAATGATGCGGCCGTAGTTGAGATGCTTCATCTTGCTGTTCTCAGGTGTGACGGCGAGGCGGCGGCCCTTGTGCGCGTTCGTCCGGCGAAAGATCAGGTGCTTCATCTCGGTTTGTCCCTGCTTGCTCATTGGCGTGCTCATACCTCTCTCCTTGTCAAGCGATTGTTTACAGTGACGGCGCGCCCGGCAACAGCTCTTCGCGCCCAGGATTATATGCGTGAGCCGCGCCGGGCCGGGTTAGCCTTACCGGCTCCCGTATGCTCCCCGGTCACTTCACCTCATCCACAAAACGACGGTATTGAGCCTCGATCTGATCGGGGGTGGCGGCCCCCGAAAGGATCAGCAGTCGATGCCGGAACTTGACCGACTGTTTGGGTTCGAGTGTGAAGTTCAGCTTTTGGGCGCCCTTGCTAAAGACTTCCTGGCCGAGCGGGTTGGCGGCAAACAACCCGTAACCCCGCGCATGCCAGTAGGTCGGGAAACCAACGTTCTTCGGGTGGTCGAGGATCGCCAGCGTAACCGGCTCCCGGCCCACCTTGCCCGCCAGCATCGCCCAACGCCCACGCGTCCCCCACACGGCGTCGCCCGTCTTCCCTTCACTGCTCCGGTAAAGACCGCCCACGCCGGTATTATCCATCACCTTCACGGTCGTCGGCCGCCCACCCGCGTCCGTAAAGACAAGGGGCTCATTAGAAGGCTGCTCCAGTTCGCGCCTCACGCGCATGCCGAGCACCCCTTCTTTGTCGTCATGAAACACCACGCGTCTGTCCAAGGCCGTCAGGGTCGTAATCCGGTCCACGGCACGCATCTCCGGCCCCGCGTGGAAGATGAGCGTGGTTTTCTCACGCAGGATCGGTCTGTCATCCGGCATCACCCAGTCCATCTCCACATCAAGCTCGCCGCGATCCTCGCCGCCCGCCGCACGTG
The DNA here is from genome assembly GCA_964383905.1 of uncultured Blastocatellaceae bacterium. GTDB lineage: Bacteria > Acidobacteriota > Blastocatellia > Pyrinomonadales > Pyrinomonadaceae > CAYLJO01. Next base: position 11,705 of record CAYLJO010000052.1, on the reverse strand, counting down.
CGATCCGGCGGTGAATCACCGTGCCCATCCTGCGCTGTTCTTCGGAAGATAACGCGGCGGAGTTGTTCCAGAAATCAACGCCGTTGACGTTGCCGTAATTGAACCACATGCCGACGTGGTGCGGGTGGTCCACACGCTCGCCGGGGCGCGGGTCCAGCGGGAAACCGCGCGTGACAATTGTCCCGTCGGCCGTGCGCAGCGGGTAGAGCACCGGCTTCTTGAGCGTTTCCGGCCAGATGTAGGAGGTGAAAGGCCGGCCATCCACGAAGACATCTACGCGCCGGGCCGCTTCGTTCGGGACGACACGCACGCCGCGCTCTTCCCCTTTTGTTTGCGCCGTCGCAACCGGCAACGTTATCAAGGTGATCAACACCAGACCGGTTAGAAGGTGCCGGCCGGTAAGATGGACTGTGCGCACCGTTTAATCCCTTATGGCTAGCTGACGACCACCTCTTGCTTGGCCTCGTTGAAAGTGACGCGCTTGCCAGTGTGCAACGCGGCAATCGTCATACAGAGCGCGACCGAGTGGTTGTAGGCCGCGTGGATGTCTGCGTTCGGTGTTTGGCGCGACCTCACACACTCCATCCAGTTACGCATATGCGCGACTGTCGAGTTGTCCGCGCCGGTATTGGCCGCGCTCTCGACTTTTGCCACTTCTTTGGCCTCTCCGGACTCCGTCAGGAACGACGCCGGCAGTAGGAAAGGCTCCTTCCCCATCGGCTTGGCATACTTGGCCTCCAACCCGCCTTCGGGGCCGATCTTGTTCGTGTCCAGGTTAAGCATGCCGCCGTTAGAGTAGTAAAACTCCTTGGTGCCGCCCGCGCTGTTGGTCTGCCGCGACGAATAGCAGACCTGGAATCCCTTGCCGCCTTTGCTGGCATCGCCGTAATCGAAGACCGCCGTCATCGTATCGAAGTTTCTGCGCCCGTCCCGCCACAGGTATATGCCGCCGTTAGCGACCACGCTCGTCGGGTGGTTGTAGCCCGTGAACCAGTGCACCGTGTCGATCTGGTGCACCATCCACTGATCCGGGATGCCCGACGAGTAGGGCCAGAAGAGGCGAAACTCGACATACTTTCGCGCATCGAACGGCTCAAAGGGGCGGTTGATGAGGAAGCGCTTCCAGTCAACGTCCCGCTCCCTCAGTTGCGGGACGAGATTGGGCCTCCGCCAGCGGCCCGGCTGGTTGACGTTCCAGGTCATCTCGGCCATCACGATGTCGCCGAACCGGCCCGACTTGATGAACTCATTGGCGCGCATGTAGCTCGGCGTCGAGCGCCGCTGCGTGCCGACCTGGACGATCTGCTTCGAGGCGGTGACCAGCTTGAGCGCGGCGCGCGCATCGGCCATCGTGTTGGCGAAGGGCTTCTCGACATAAACGTCCTTGCCCGCCCTCACAGCCTCCATGCAGTGATAGGCGTGCTGAAAGTCTGCGGTCGCGATGATAACGGCATCGATGTCCTTCATCCCGTAGAGCTCTTCGGTGTTGCGCGCCTGTGCCATTTCATTCCCGGTCTTCTGCTTAATCCGGACGGCGGCCTCGTCGAGGCGAAGCTTCCAGAGGTCGCAAATGGCGACGAGCTCAAAGTTAAGCTCATTGGCAAGTCGCAGGAAGGCAGGAATCAACGCGTCACTGGCGCGGTCGCCGGGGCCGACCACCGCCACCCTGACGCGGTCGTTGGCGCCGAGGACTTTGGCATAACTCGACGCGCGCGAACCGACCGCCAGACCGGCGACACCGGCGGCCGTGGTTTTGATGAACTCTCGCCGCGAGTTGGTACTCTCAGACATAACTTTTCTCCGTCTCCTCTCTAATCAGGTTCCGACCCCGCCTGAGCCTCGATCTATGATTAGGAAACGCATAGTCTACCAGAATGGTCGGGGTTCTAGCTTATTGTCGCCTGCCTTCCTCATCCGGTCGGCTGTGACATCGACCCGACGCATACATCTTTGTACTGTCGTTGCTTAGGGCTCGGCATTATTCAGGCAGATGAACAGGAAGAGCTTAAGCAACGCTGGGACTCGACTACGTATATCGTTAACGACATCAAAAATCTAGTTTCAACCCGAACTGTATGTTGCGCGACGGGCCGGCCGTTGTGATCGTGCCGAAGTCACAATTCGATGGGCCGGGAACAGCATTGCCCGGGGCGCCGCACCTGTTAGGACTGCTTGAGAGGCCGCCAAAATTCACGGGCAGGGTTCTGAAGTTCGCCGTCATCATCCAGGAAATGTTCCGGCCCGGAACCGGCCTGGTCGTGCCGGGAAGGTTGAGCGTGCCGCCGCGGCCACTAAAGTCGCCCTGCCTTTCGGCGCGCGTCGGGAGTGTCTGGCGCGAAGGGTCCGTATCGCGACGGATATACTTGTACTCCTGGCCGCCGAAGAAGAAGAGCTTGTCTTTCTTGATCGGCCCGCTGAAGTCCCAGCCGAAGTTATTGAAGCGCAGTTTGCCCTTCACCGGGGCAAAGAAATTGCGCGCGTCGAGCGCGTTATTGCGGATGTATTCAAAGGCGTTACCGTGAAACTGATTGCCCCCGCTGCGCGTCACGACGTTGATCGCCGCCCCGGAGTTGCGCCCGTACTCGGCCGAGAAGTTGGACGTCTGGATCTTCACTTCCTGAATGAAGTCCCCCCCGACATTGTTGATCTGGCTGTTGTTGCTTCCGGAATCCATATTGAAACCGCCGTCAACCGTCAGGTTGTTCGTATTCGTGCGGTTACCATTAATGGCTTGCGACGAGATGCTCAAACTGGTCGTCAGGTCGAGCTGATTATCATCGAGCAGAGCGGCGCCCGGGATGAGCGAGACCAGTTGCATGTAGTTGCGCCCGTTCAACGCCAGGTTTTGTACCTGCTGAGAGTCCACAACACGCGCGACCTCACCCGACGTCGTGTTGACCGTCTCGCCGGCTGCCGTGACTTCCACGGTGCCGGTGACCTCGCCCGGCTCCAGAGCAAAATCCACGGTGAGCCGCCCATCGGCCACCAGTTCGATGCCGGTCTTGGTGATCCTCCTGAATCCCCGTTGCTCGCTCGTCACGCTGTAATTGCCCACCGGCAGGTTGGTAATGACATAAAACCCACTGTCGTCGGTCGTGACGGTGCGCGTTAATGTGGTCGCCTCATTGGTGACCGTTACTGAAACGCCGGGAAGAATAGCCCCCGAGGCATCCTTGACGGTGCCAGAGATTTGTCCGGCGCTTGTTTGCGCATTGGCTATACTAAAGCATGTCATTAATAACACAGCATTACAGAGGCATGCTAAGGAAAGAGCCAAAAAGAGATGTCTTAAAGTACTTCGCATGGGATCCTCCAATAGAAATGGGTTGAACAGAGAAACTTTCTCTTTCAGAGCCGATGAGAATGAACTGTTGGAAAACTAGCGCGCTCATCGCCATATGGAGACATAAGCTTCCCGGCAGCCGGCCGCCCCGCACATGCAGGTCGGTTGGCTTGCGCCCTCGCTCTGCTTTTCCGATCGCTCCCTTGTAAATAAGCCTTGAGCAATTAATTCTTTGACGAATACACTGACAAAGCCACGTCCTACTTTCATCCTTCGCGCGAGATCGGCTGGCGCTCTCCCACTAAGTTGAGCGCTATGCCGCGGTTTATTTCCCGCGAAGTGGAGCGCGTGGCGACTCGAAAGTCATGAGTATTGATTTTACGGACCCGGAGAGCCCCATCTGCCTATTTGTTCGGAGTACGAACAATATACCAGAGCGACGATTTTGGCAAGTTATTTTTTTTAATCAGAGGGTTATCACAAGATATCAGGAACAACGGGCCGGAATATTGCTGCCCACCGCCTCGCAGCATTATGTAACCGGGTAACCGGAATCGAAAGCCATCGGTTACCACATCCGCTGGCGCAGTTCGTCTGTAAGCAGTTCCATGCAGCCCTCCTTTACTCTTTGTGTTACTGAATTGATTAGGAAAGTGGTTGGACTAAGAGAAGCGTAGCAGTTGAGGCAAAGCGTCAAGAGAGTTCAGTAGAACAGCGGAGTGCCTGCTCTGGTGAACGTGAGAACAGAGAACTTATTGACACTGGGCGAGCAGATCAAAGTAACGGTCGCGGGTCATGCCTGAGGTGCGCAAATTGTTTTTGATGATAAAGACCGGAATGGCTTTGTACTTGGGAATAATGATCGGGCGTAAGATCCCAGGCTTGGTGAAAACTAAGTGATCGCCCTCAGTGCGGACATGAATAAAACCATCATGCTCAAAGATACAGACAGCACTTTATACGAGATGGTACTAAGCTTTGGCATGCACGAGGTCAAGCGGCAACTTGATGCGCTCGGTGGTGATGAACTTCGGCCCTGCCAGTTTTTTATCGCGCTCGACAAAACCAGCCTCTTCTAAAATTTGGTGGAGGGTGCCCATTTTTTCTGCTTCTTCTAAAAACAGGCGGACAGCTTCTTTGAGGTTCTTTCGGGCTTTGGCTTTGGTCGTGGCGCAGGTTGAAACATCAAGCTCCGGAGCATAGGCCACGTACATCTTGCCGGCTTTGAATATTTGGCTGGTGAATTGAATTTGCATAGGCATAAGGTTAATTGTTCAAGAGAAGTGTAGCAGGCTGGTCTGATCTGTCAACGAGGGAATTAAGAGAACAGGTAGAGTAATGGACCTATGCTGGTTGTTCTTTGTTCCCCTGTGCCCTCTGCGGTTCAATTTTTTGTTATGTTGAGCTTCAAGAAAGTAATCTTCAATCCGGAATCCCCCGACCAAGAAAGTACGACAAGCCCGCGGGAGCACCAGACCTTTTGACAACCGACGATAATTGTGGCAAGAACAAGACCGAAATTTTTTAGACTTAGAGAAAGCTCAAAGATAACCTGTTATCTTCCCGGGATCGCCTGTTAAGGATGCACTCCGCCATGAGAACAATCGTCGCTACTCTTTTTGCCCTATCGACAGTTCTTCTCTTTTCACTCGGCTGTGGAAAGTCCGGGCCGCCGGCACCCTCCTCGAAGAAGTACAGCATCGCCGTCATCCCCAAAGGAACGACTAACGAATTCTGGAAAAGCATCGACGCCGGCGCGATCAAGGCCGCGCGCGAGTACTCGGCGCAAGGCACAAACGTCGAAGTGATCTGGAAAGGGCCGTTGCGCGAGGATGACCGGGAGCAGCAGATTCAGGTCGTGGAGGGCTTCACCAGCCAGGGTGTCAACGGGATCGTTCTCGCCCCCCTCGACAGCCGCGCCCTTGTTCGTCCCGTCGAAGAGGCCCAGCGCGCCGGCGTCCCGACCGTGATCATTGATTCCGGGCTGGAATCAAGCAACATCGTCAGTTTCGTGGCGACGAACAACCTCAAGGGCGGGATGCTGGCTGGCGACCGGATCGGTGAATTGCTGGGGGGGAAAGGCAAAGTTCTGTTGCTGCGTTACCAAGAGGGCTCGGCGAGCACCGAGCAGCGTGAGGAAGGCTTCCTCAAAGAGATTAAATCAAAGTACCCCGGCGTCGAGTTGATCTCGTCGGATCAACACGCCGGACCGACGAGGGACACGGCAAAACGCGCCGCGGAGAACCTGCTTAACCGGTTCGGCAGCGACGTGCAGGGTATTTTCACCCCCAACGAATCTTCGACCGCCGGCATGCTGCTCGCCCTGCAAGACATTAACAGAGCCGGGAAGGTCATGTTTGTCGGGTTTGACGCCACCCAGACCTTTATTGAGGCCCTGCGTAGTAAGCAGTTACACGGGATCGTGGTGCAAAATCCATTCAATATGGGCTATCTCGGCGTGAAGACGATGGTGGGCCACCTGCTCGGCACTCCGGTCGAGAAACATATTGACACCGGCGTCATGTTAATCACGCTGGACAATCTGGACGCACAGTCGTCCCAGGAGCTGCTGCATCCGCCTCTGGACCAGTATCTTAAGTGAAGGACGCCTGACGAAGGATGGAAGACTGATCTTTTTTCGTCCTTTACCCTCGTACCTTTATTCTTCTCGTTTATGGTTATTCTCCGGTTATCTGATATCGCCAGGCGATTCGGTCCGACCGTGGCGCTCGACGGGGTGAATCTGCAGCTCCGCAGGGGCGAAGTGCATGCCCTGATCGGCGAGAACGGCGCCGGCAAGAGCACTTTGATGAACATCCTTGCGGGCGGGCTCCGGCCCGACCGCGGGGAGATCGAGGTTGACGGCCGTCCCTACGCCCCGACCTCACCGCTCGACGCACGGAATCACGGGATCGCTCTCATCCATCAGGAGCTCTCTCTCGCCCCCCATCTCTCCGTCGCGGAGAACATCTTGATGGGGATCGAACCGGCGCACCTGGGTTGGGTCGATCGTGAAGCATTCCGCCGCCGCACTCTGGAGGTACTCGAAAGCTTTCACCACCCGGAGATCCGGCCCGAAAGGCGCGTCGCGGATCTGCCGATTGCGGCGCGCCAAGTGGTTGAAATCTGCCGCGCGATGGCCGCGCGAGCCAGCATTATCCTTATGGACGAGCCGACCAGCAGCCTCCAGCGCGATGACGTGGAACATCTCTTCGCCCTGATCAGGCGCTTGCGCGACGAGAGGGTCAGCGTCATCTACATCAGTCATTTCCTCGAAGAGGTACGTGAGATCGCCGATACCTATACGGTCCTGCGGGACGGCCGTAGCGTCAGCACCGGCGTTCTTGGTTCGATCACGAATGAAGAGTTGATCACGCAGATGGTCGGGCGACCTGTTGAGAATCTCTTCCCCCCGCGCGAACAACCAAGGGCCGGGGAGGTGCTGCTCGAAGTGCGGGATCTGGCCGCCCCGCCCGATTTAAAACAGGCCAGTTTCGATCTACACGCCGGTGAGATACTCGGCATCGCCGGACTGATGGGCTCGGGACGCACCGAGATGGTGCGCGCCATCTTTGGCCTTGACCCGGCAGAATCCGGCTCGTTTAACTTACGCTCAAGGGCATTTTCCGCACGCGGCGGTACGCCCGCCCTTCGCCTCCTGCAAGGATTGGGCTACCTGAGTGAAGACCGTAAGGGCGAAGGTTTGGCGCTCACGCTCTCCATCGCTGATAACACTACGATGACGCGTTTTTCTTCCTGCTCGCGCTGGGGCTGGCTCAATCTTTCCGTCCAGCGCCAACAAGCGGAGAGGTGGATTAAAGAGCTCGGCATCAGGGTCCACAGCCCCTTTCAACCGGCGCGCACGCTCTCCGGCGGCAATCAGCAGAAAGTAGCCATCGCTCGCCTGCTTCACCAGGACGCCGATGTTCTGCTGCTCGACGAGCCCACCCGCGGTATCGATATCGGAAGTAAAACGCAGATATATGAGACGATCAGGCGATGCGCCGCCCGGAACAAAGCTGTATTGATGGTCAGCTCCTACCTGCCGGAGCTCTTTGGCCTTTGCGACCGCCTGGCGGTGATGAGTCGTGGACGGCTTTCGCCTGCGCGCCCAATCAGCGAGTGGACTCCCGAATCGGTTCTCCAAGCGGCCATCGGTGAGGAAGAGAAACCAGAGGTCAAAGGTCAGGTGTAAATGGTTGCCGAGGCGCAATCAGCGAAGGCTACCACCATCGATGCTGAATTTATTTCGCTTTTCCTCTGTGCTCCTCTCCGGCCCTGCGGTGGTTCACATCGCCTTCTTCGATACACTCAAGTGAGATTAAGTTCACCCCTTGCTGCCATTCGCAAACTCCAGCAGTTCAAGCGGGACCACACCGTGTGCGGCATCCGTCACCCCGACGAGCCTGTTGGTCGGCGCGATAGCCCGCGTGCGCCGTTTCAACCGTGCGTGACGCTCTTCGATCAGCGCCCTGCGTTCTTCCAATAGATTATCGAGCGCCCCTTTTTCATAGGCGACGATCTTCCCCTCGGCGAATGCGTCACCGCCCAGCCAATCGATGCGCCGCTCACGCACTGAGAGCCGCAACAGGTCACCGTCGCGCAGGCCGATAATCGCCCCGCCTGAAAATGCTTCCGGCGTGATATGACCGATAGCCGCCCCGTAAGTCACGCCCGAATAGCGCCCGTCGCTCAGCAAGACGGACAGGCGTCGCAGCACGCGGTTGGTGTTGATATACTGCATCGGCGTAAACATCTCCGGCATGCCGTAAGCTTCCGGACCTTGCCCGGCGATCACGACCGCCAGGCGCAACGTTCGTTGCGCCACCATGTAATCGAACAATCGCCCGGCATCCATCTGGTGTGGGGCTTCCAATCCTTCCGCGTCCGCCCCGAAGCCTGCCCCAAAGCCTTGCACGCCGGAATCCGTCGGGCCACCCACCGCCTGCCGGACTTGCAGTTGCCGGTGATACTCGTGCATCGACAGGAGCGTCACGTGCGGGATCAGATGCCGGTCGCGCACCTGATCGAGGAAATGGATGTCGAGCAACGCCTCGTTAGCTTGATCTTCGTTCTCAAAATATAGGACGGCTGCGACGCGGCGGTCGAATTCATCGACTTGTGATTCCGGCATCCCTGAGATCTTGACGACGGCCGACTCGAACCAGTTGCTTTTCAGTATGTCTATCCCGGAGACGGCGCGGCGCGGCTTGGCGAGGATAATCGGATTATCCTTGACCCCTTCGGCCGACAGGTTGGTCGTGTCGCTCAAACGCGAGCGCCAGGTTCGGCCCGCCGAAGTCGGGGCGTCCAACGGGACCGGCACGCCCAGGCGGCTCAGTTCGTAGATTACGGTCTCCATACCCCGTATCTGCCCGGCACAACACTGCTCGGCGAGGGCGAAGATGTCGCGCCCCTCGGTCAAGCTGTAATCGAAAATATCCGGAACCGCGACCTCACGGCGGATGCGATCATAGTCCCACACATCAAACTTCATCCCCGCGGCGACGGCGACGGCCACCAGATGCAGCATGATGTTGGTTGACCCGCCCGTCGCCGAATGCACTCGCACGGCCATTTCTATGTTCCGCCGCACCAGTTCCGCGACCGAGTAGTTCGGGTCGGTGCAGCAGCTCATCAAGGCGTCTACCGACGGGTTGACGCTGGCGGGCGTGGCCGGGGCGGTCAACATCTCGAGCGAAGGGTGGACCAGTCCGAGCGCGGCGATGACGTGCCGCGAAGAGTTTCCCGTCCCGTTGAAGGCGCAGATGCCGCCTTTGGCGTCACACGTGTTGACGGCCAGACGCTTCTCAAAATACTCGTGCTCGTCCGTGGTGATAACGTCGAACTCTTGCGCCCGCTTCAGCACGCCTTGGAACGAAGTGTTCGACGAGCATTGCAGGATGTAGCGCAAAGCATCGCGCAGGTCCTCCGCGACCTCCCCATGACCGCAATCCTGCGCGACGTCGGCGACACGGTTTAATTGCTCCCGCAAATCTTCCGGTATGATGCCGCCGCGCAAGACGTGGGCCGGAGCGAAGGTCGCAAAAACGGGAGCGTCGCCGCGCTCGCGCCTGACCACATCGAGCATGGCCAGCGCCGCGACTATGGCAAGCGGCTGCTTGTCGCATCCTTGAATAACAAACGCGCCGTGATAAGAGTGCGCCTCCATCTGGTTGGCGACCGCCGCCGTCGTGATATTGCGTGAAGCGAGCGAGTAGCACATCCCAATGTTCGACTGGGCCGTGCCGTCACACAGGACCGGGACGGAGAATGAGAAGGGCACGCCCCCGTTCTCCCAGATGCGCGCCGCCGCGTAAGCGGTCGTATCGAGATCGACGATGTGTGCGGGGTGGTCGGGCGAGCCACCGATGATCGCCACACGCGGCGCGTTCTCGTTCAGCCGGTCGTAGATCACTTCCAGTGATCCGTCCTCTAACCCACTAACGTCCCCGCCCATCACCAGTAACTTCGCGCGGGCGCGATCAAGCAACGCGGCCACCGTGATCGGTTCGTTAGCTTTCCCCTGCACTTCGCGCGCGTAAGGGTTATCTCCGCGGGTAATACGGACCGGTGATTTAGTCATGGCAATCTATGGGGCTTTGGAACCCTGAGATTTTGACGACATGGCATGCGTCACTACTGCGACATTTAAAACTATTAGGCAATTAAGCGCGTATCTTGCCTGCTTCTAGCAGCCTCTGGAGACCTTGTCAACCATGCGATGGCGCACTGCATCTCTTCGGAAATATTGATGAGATTCACTCCTTAATAGTTCACCTCGCAGGAGTCGCCGGACAACAGGGATGGGTGGATTATAACCCAACCACGTACGACCGCGCCTTGAGCGCCTTCGAGAAATTCCTCCTTGCGGAAGCCCGCCTCATGCGGGATAATCCTTCATCGGCTTGCACCTCAGCGCGATAAATCGGAAACGAAAACTTTTAGTAGCTAAATCATCAGTGGCCTGGCTCTCCCGACTGGCCAAACACCTGGGAGGAGATAATCTAAAACTCCAAAGGCTTCCGCAAGGTCGCCCGAAGGGGGGCAGAAGGTAGGGGTAAGAAGTAGGTCCGAGCCTGCCCGCCCGAGAGAATATTGGATAACCTTTTCCACAGGGGTATTGAAGCTGGAAGGATTTAATATTCCGGCTCCCCGGGTTGAAACGTTCGCGCCCCACAGCATACTTGTTTGGCGCGGAAAAAAAGATTCAGTTGCCATGTGTGTGGCTCTCGCACGCAGGAGTCGTCTGCCCGCTTGAGCAGACCCGCAGATAGCAGGCTTGTTAACAGATATTTCGATTGGATAAGGAGCTGATCTCATGAAATTCTTCGCACGCGCGAGGGTGTTATCTCTGGTTCTCGCTTTGATCGCTTGCTTGCAAAGCTCTTACCTAACCAAGCCCTCCCTAGGGGCAGCCGTCCCACAAGGAGAGCAGCGCCTGACACAGGAGATGTTCGATAACTTCGTGTTCTACTGGGAATCGACCCTCGACCTCAAGTTTAACGCCGAGGAGCGCGAAGAGCTCAGGCGCGCCGTCGTCGGGTACTGGAAGACTAATAACACGACCGAAATCCAAAACACCCTCAAACAGGCTGAGTACGGGGCGTCCTATCGAGAGTTGGGCCTGAGCGCGGCCCAAATGAGTAAAGCACAAACGTCGAACATCGCTGAGGAGCGGAAGGATTCCAAAGACCCGGTCGATGTCGTACTGGTGCGGGCCTTTAACCGGGTCCACAGCTTCGGCGGCGCAACCGGTGATCAGGCGAATGCAGGCGCGGTGCTTGCGCCTGGCAACCCGCCCCTCACACAGGCGATGGCGAACAAATTTCTCTCCGTCTACGCCTTCATCTTCGACCTCAATCTGACCGCCGAGCAACGCGGACACATCCAGAGTGTGTTGGTCGAGGAATGGAGGAAGAACAACAGGGATGTGATTGACCAGGTGGTGGGCGAACTGAAGGCCATTGGTAACAAATCTAAGGACGAATTGGTGGCTTCGCTCGGCGCCGATTACCAGAATACCTTCGTCGAGGGCGACCGCAGGGCAGGCATGCAAAACCCCGTGCTAAGGGCCTTCGTCGAGGCTTTCGACCGAGCACACCCTGATCGGGTGGCGGCCACGCGCGCCAAAGGTTTAGCCGACCTGGTCGGCACCTGGGGCTGGGACGACGCGCTGCTCCAGGAGAGGGACCCGTACAGTGGCAACCCACGTGGGATCGGTTATATCGAAGCCGGGACGTTGGAGATTGCCCCTGGCGGGCGTTACAAGCTGATCCGCACGCACCGGCACTGCGAAGGCGCCTGCTGCAGCGAGCAGGGTAGGAGTGAGTCGGGGACCATCTCGGTGGACGAGGGCGGGCTGCTGGTCTTCCAGGTCCAGACGGGGACGCAGATGTCGCGCGATGGCTGCAACGCGCAG
>CAYLJO010000051.1:0-31678 GCA_964383905.1 uncultured Blastocatellaceae bacterium | reverse complement strand
CGCTCTTAGAGCGCGAGCGCGCGCTGCAGCAAGCGCTCGACGATAAGGCGCAGCGCCAGATGCGCCTGCTTGCCGGCAATCATACTCAAGAGGGGGCGACTGATATCGCGAAAGAGATCGATCAACTCACAAACGAATATGATGAAGTAAAAGCGCAGATCAGAGCCAGGAGCCCGCGCTACGCTGCGCTCACGCAGCCTCAGCCCTTAACACTGAAAGAGATCCAGCAGCAGATCATCGACGATAACACGCTCCTGTTGGAGTACGCGCTCGGGGATGAAAGGAGCTACCTCTGGGCCGTGACCCGGCGGGGAATCACCAGCCATGTTTTGCCCGGCCGCGGCGAGATCGAGGGCGCTGCTCGTCACTTCTACGATCTGCTGGTTGCGCGCCAGCCTGTGCCCGGGGAGGCGTTCGAGCAGCGGCAGGCGCGTACCACGGAGTCCGATGCGCAGCTCTCCTCGCAGGCCGCCGAGCTGAGCCGGATTCTGCTCGCACCGGTCGCCCCACAGCTCGGAAAAAAACGACTCTTAATCGTTCCCGACGGGGCACTGCAATACGTACCGTTTCAGGCCCTGACCGTGCCCGAGACAGGCGACCAACGAGAGCAGCCTGCCCGCGCGATGAGCACCGAAGACCTCGTCCCTTTGGTGTTAGAGCACGAGATTGTCAGCGACCCCTCCGCATCGACGCTCGCAGCACTGCGCAGTGAGACAGCCTCGCGCAAGCCCGCCCCCAAGACGGTCGCCGTGCTGGCCGATCCGGTCTTCGAGAGTGATGATTCGCGCATCCAGGACCGAAACCGGCCACAGGGCGCTACCGTGGAGCAGCCCCAAATAGCGGAAGTGCACCGGATTTGGAGAGACGCAAATCTCGGAGGCAGATTCCCGCGGCTGCTCTCCTCGCGTCATGAGGCGGAGATTATCATGGCCAGTGCTCCTGCCGGCGCGGGGCTCGAGGCGACCGATTTCGAAGCCAGCCGGGAGACGGCGATGAGACCCGACCTCGGCCGGTACCGCATCGTCCACTTCGCCACGCACGGCATACTCAACAGCGAACATCCGGGGCTCTCCGGTGTAGTCCTCTCCCTCATGGACCGGCACGGGCAGCCGCAGAACGGCTTCTTACGATTGCACGACATCTACAACATGAATTTTCCTGTCGAGCTGGTAGTATTAAGCGCTTGCAATACAGGACTCGGTAAAGATATTAAAGGAGAAGGACTCGTCGGGCTGACGCGTGGCTTCATGTATGCCGGGGCGGCGCGTGTCCTCGCCAGCTTGTGGAAAGTCGATGACGAATCGACGGCCGAGCTGATGAAGCATTTCTACCGTGGAGTGCTCAAAGATGGGTTACCGCCGGTCGCGGCGCTCAGACAGGCCCAGGTTAGGATGTGGAGACAGAAGGAGTGGCGCTCCCCTTACTACTGGGCGGCCTTCGTCATTCAGGGTGAATATAAGGGGAACATTGTCGCCGGCGAGCGAGATGCGAGCGCCGGCAAAGTTGTCGGCGCAGGAGCAGCGATCCTCTTCTTGTCCCTCAGCACTCTTTATGCCGTGAAGCAAAGGCGAAAGACGCTTCGTAAAAAACCGGCTGCTGTTCAATAACAGCAAAGAGTGATAACCGTCGAATTGCTCGACCGGCCCGGCTGGTCAGGCCCTTAATTATGATAGATGAAGACCCGGTGGGTATTAACGCAAGAGGCGTTCGACAATTTATTGACCTGGCTCGACCCAGACCGCGAGCAGGCCGGAAGAAGGTATGAAGAGATTCGTCGCCGGCTGATCAGGATCTTCACCTGCCGCGGCTGCCTTGAGCCTGATGACTTGGCCGACGAGACGATCAACCGGGTGACAAAAAAGCTACGGGAGATAATAGATACCTATACCGGTGACCCCGCGCTCTATTTTTATGGGGTGGCGCAGAACGTGCACCTGGAATATCTCAGGAGAAAGCCCCCTCCGGTCGTCCCACAGCGGCCACCTTCCCGAATCGATCAACCGGATGATATCGATCAGGAGTATGAGTGCCTGGAGCGCTGTATTGCGCGGCTCACGTCCGCCCAACGTGACTTAGTCCTCAACTACTATCAGGAAGAGAAACAGGCAAAGATTGATCGCCGAAAAGAGCTGGCCCACCGGTTGGGCATAGGGCCCAATGCGCTGCGGATCCGGGCCCACCGGATCCGCGCCACGCTCCAGCAGTGCGTTGAGGGCTGCCTGGAGCAAAAGGCGACCGATTGAAACGGATCGGACCGTTTTCTCATATAACTATAGAAATGAATTTGTTGTCAGAAAGCGGCTCATGAATGGACCAACATATTGAGAATCATCAAGCTCTCAGGCGGTACCTGCTCGGGGAGCTCGAACGGGACAAGCAGCAGCCGCTTGAGGAGCAGTTGATGACCCGCGGTGAGTATTTCGAAGAATTACTGGCGGCCGAGGATGAGCTGATCGATGATTATCTGAGCGGAGCGCTTTCGGCAGAAGAGCGGGAGCGTTTCGAGAGCCATTTTCTTTTGACTCCCGAGCGGCGTCGGAAGTTGAAGTTTGCCCGCGCTCTCCGGAAATATATGGCTCATAACAGGTCGGCGGGCGCGCCGGCCCCTGCCGGCGGCTTCCGTCAGCCCCCTTCCTGGAGGCGATTTCTTTCGCCCTTCCCGCGTGCGAAAAGTCCGGCGGCAGCTTTCTTACTGGCGGCCGTGCTCTTAGTCGCGCTCGGCGGCTTCTGGTTGATCTATCAGGCGTTCCGTCCGCCGGACGGGCGCGCCGTACTGGAACAGGAATTGGCCAGACTTAATAGCCCGCAAAACCAGAGTGCCGAAGGACATTCTAATCTTCCCAACTCATCACCCCTTTTGATTGTTTCTCTGACGCCCGGCGACGCCACCAGGAGCGGTGGCGGCTCCGGAGCCAAACAGGTTGAGGTCCCGGCCGGCACAAAAGTCGTGCAAGTACGGCTTGAGTTGCCGGCAAAAGAGTACCCGGCCTACCGGGCTGTCCTGCAAACGGAAAAATATCTGGAGCTGCCCGGTTTAGATCAGTTGAAAGCCGGCACAGCGGGCGCCGGTAAAGTGGTTGTCCTGAACCTCCCCGCCGACCTCCTGGCACCCGGCTACTACCAGGTAAGTCTCAGCGGATTAACACCTGCTGGTGAGTTGGAAAGAATCGGCACGTACCCCTTCCAAATTGAGAAAAAGTAATCTTCTTTTCAATGGCGGTAGGTCTCAACCGTTATAGTGGTTTACGTAGTGGTTTATGGTCGGCTGCCAGCACCCGCGCCTTTCCGCCCTGGCGTGAGGCCACTTGCCGGCAAAGCCGGCCGGCAAGTGATGAACAGTCACTGAACGGGTAATAAACTTCGAATCAGGTCATGCAGTCGGTCGAAGTTAATCGGTTTTGTCAGGTAACCGTTAAAGCCGGCGTCATAGGCCGCGCGGCGAAACCCGGCCGTACTAAAAGCGGTAATGGCAATAATGGGGATTTTTTGGAGCTCCGGATGCTCGCGCAGCTTTCGCGCCGCGCCCAGGCCATCAAGCTCCGGCATCCCGATATCCATTAAAATCAGATCCGGTAAGGCGGTAGAAGCCACCCTGATTGCTTCCTCGCCGTTAGAGCTGGTGACGACACGGAAACCGACCTGCTGGAGGTCCAGGCTAATCAAGACCAGATTATCGACCACATCGTCAACCACCAGGATCAGAAAATCTTTCCGTGAGATTTCATGCGTATCTATCTCTTTATGATCGAGATTGCGGTTGGTCTGGTAGGTCTCCTTCTGCTTGAGTGGAACGGCGGGCTGCGCCTTATTCACCGCCTCCTCATCAAACATCGGTATAGGTTGCTGCTCTTTTTCCAAAGCATTCACTGAACCGGTCAGACATTTCTATCACACTTGCCCTTGACCTGACCTGTCTCTGACCGCTACTGATACACCTATCCGCAGTTCTCAGACTGGTAAGCAAGAATCAGTCCACGCTCTTTCTACCAGGTAGGTGAGAAGAAGTATGCTCCGCAATGCTGTAGAACTGCAAGCATCTCCAGCCCGCTTTCCCTGAGTGCGCCGCAGTGCTTCAACTGCATGCAGTCTTTGAACTTTACCGCTCAAACGGGAATACCCTTATCCAACCAGAGGTATCATCTGATTTGCTCCAACACGGACTGTTCCATCGCCGGTGTGGCCCCAACCTGAGAAGCCACCCAAGCCCCTAACTGATTAGCCGCTTGACTGATCCTCTCCAATGACGCGCCCCGCAGATAATGGTGCGTCAGCGCAGCCGTGAAGGCATCCCCCGCGCCCACTGCATCCCCAATCCTGACCCGCACTCCGGCGTGCTCGACCGCCCCCGCCTCCGTCACAATCACGCTCCCCTCAGCCCCCCGCGTCACACACACCAACTCAAGGTCGTAAGCCCGCAGCAACGCCCGCGCGCGTTCCGCATCATTCCCCCCGCCCAGCCCAAGCATCTCCGCGATTTCGCGCACTTCCTCGTGGTTGAGCTTGACCACATCCGACATCCTCAGTGATTCGTCGATGATCTCTTCCGAGTAAAATGGATGCCTTAGGTTGACATCGAATACCCGTAAGGCATCCTCCCGCGTCGCCCGGAGAAACCTTCTGATCGTTTCCCCGGAGACCGCCGAGCGCTGAGCCATCGATCCGAAGCAGACGGCGTCGGCTTGGGAGGCCAACCCCTGCCACTGCGAAGTCCACTCCAGGAAGTCCCAGGCCACACCCTCCGTGACGGTGAAATCGGGCTGCCCGCGCTCATCTACTTTGACCAGGACCGTTCCGGTCGGGAGCGTCTCATCGATCTGAGTATAGCGGGTCGTCAGGCCTAATTGCTCCAGGCGGTGCAGCGCGCGCGGCCCTCGCGGGTCAGTGCCGAGGCGGCTGGCGAGGATGCTGTGATTGCCCAACAGGTTGGCATAGCAGGCGAAGTTGGCCGGGGCGCCGCCGAGTTGGGGTCCGCCGGGCAGCAGATCCCAGACAATCTCGCCTAAGCCGACGATGGTATAGCGGCCGGAATTCATCTCTGCAAAAAAGGTCGGCGTTCAATGCAATTCGACAGTTCGGTCTGCGTTGAATCAGGTTTGTTGTGAATCCGACAGCACAACGATGAATTGTCGTCGCTTCGGATGAAGATCCTTACTATATGATTCTGAAGACATAGTCCCTTGATCCCAGCCTCGTGCCGGAGAATCGGGTACGCGATCGGCTCCGCCTCAGCGCCGGGTACGTCATTCGTTGTTGGTTCTGCCATGGTTCTTTGCTCCGGCTGTGGCGGATGAGGCCGCCGGCATGCGATGGCCTCTTTTAAGACTGGCGGAATCCCTAACCCACCTGCTCGCTACCGCAGCCGGTAGACCCGCGCCTCGAAGGGCCGTAGCGTCAGCAGGCGAATCTCCTCGGCCGGGTCGACCGGGTAGTTGCTGATCAGCAGCTCCGTGTCGGAAAACGCGATCTGTGTCGGCAACGCGAAGACGGGCGCGTCCTTCGTGAAGTTCAGCATGCCCAGCAGGCGCTCGCCTTGTAAGGTCCGGGTGAAGGCATAGATCTGCTCGTGCGCGTCGAGCATCAGATCGTATGTCCCATAGACGATCACCGGATGTGCTTTGCGCAGCCGGATCAGCCGCTGATAGTAGGCGAAGATCGAGTTCGGGTCGGTGCGGGCCCGCTCGGCGTTGATCTCCAGGTAGTTGGGGTTGACCTTGATCCACGGCGTGCCACTCGTAAAGCCGGCGTTCGCCGTCCCGTCCCACTGCATCGGAGTTCGGGCGTTGTCGCGGCTCCGGGCGTGAAGCAGCTCCATCACGACCCGGGGGGCTACGCCTTTCTCCTCCACGAGCTCCCGATACAGATTCAGCGACGCGATGTCGCGGTAGTCGTCCAACGACGCAAACGCGACGTTGGTCATGCCGATCTCTTCGCCCTGGTAGATATAGGGCGTGCCTTGCAACATGTGCAGGAAGGTGGCGAGCAGCTTGGCCGACTCGACCCGGTACTGGCCGTCATCGCCGAAGCGCGAGACCGGGCGGGGCTGGTCGTGGTTCGACAGGTATAAGCTATTCCAACCCCTGTTTTCCAACTCCTTCTGCCAGAGGCTCATCACCCGCTTCAGATCCAGCAGGTTCCAGTGCTTGCGCACCCCCTTGGCCCCGCGCTCCTTATCGATCTCCATATGCTCGAACTGAAACAGCATGTTGAGCGATCCAGTCTCCTCGTGGGTGATGTTGATCCCATGCCCGGTGGTCGCTAAGGGCGTCTCACCCACGGTGAGGATGTCGTAGTTGGACAGCACCTCCCGCTTCATCTCGGCGAGGAATTCCAGCAG
This sequence comes from uncultured Blastocatellaceae bacterium, assembly GCA_964383905.1. Classification (GTDB taxonomy): domain Bacteria; phylum Acidobacteriota; class Blastocatellia; order Pyrinomonadales; family Pyrinomonadaceae; genus CAYLJO01. Next base: position 25,344 of record CAYLJO010000051.1, on the reverse strand, counting down.
CCGCGGCCCGTGGGTGTAATACTGGCCGGCGTCCTGGTAGCGGTCGGCGGTGACGACCGGCGCGTCCGGCAGGCCGGGTGTCTTAGAGATCATGTTGATCACGTCCATGCGGAAGCCGTCGATGCCCTTCCGCAGCCACCAGTGCATCATGGCGTAGACCTCAGCGCGGACCCGAGGGCTTTCCCAGTTGAGGTCCGGCTGCTTCCTGGAGAAGATGTGCAGGTAGTATTCGCCTGTCGCCTCGTCGTACTGCCAGGCCGAACCGCCGAAACGAGACGCCCAATTGTTGGGCTCGCGGCCGTCCTTGCCGGGCCGCCAGATGTACCAGTCGCGCTTCGGGTTGTCTTTGGATGCGCGCGACTCGACGAACCAGGGGTGCTCATCCGAGGTGTGGTTGACCACCAGGTCCATCAGCAGCTTGATACCGCGCCGGTGCATCTCCGCCAGCAGCTCCTCCCAATCGGCCAAGGTGCCGAACTCGTCCATGACGTCCTGGTAGTCGCTGATGTCGTAACCGTTGTCGTCATTGGGCGACTTGTAGACCGGGGACAGCCAGACCACATCGACGCCCAGCTCCTTGAGGTAATCGAGCTTCCGGATGATCCCGGGCAGGTCGCCGATGCCGTCGCCGTTGCTGTCATAAAAGCTGCGGGGATAGATCTGATAGACCACGCTCTCTTTCCACCAGGTCTTCCGCATAGCGGTAGCTCCCCCAATCATAGACGTTCTCCATATGTCGCTCTTTCCGCGGATCATGCTGGCCACGGGCTTGAAAGAGTGTCCGGCCAAAGGCCACGGTCGTAATGGCGCTTTCGTCCCGGCCAGCGTCTGGCTGTACCAAATCTGTTTCCTGACCGGCTACCGGGCGAAGAGGCCGTTAGCTTATATCAAAGAGCAGTTAGATTGCGCCAGATGGCGTATCAAAACCTGATTGCTGATTTATGCACCAGCTTCAATTAAACTATCGACAGGGCCGGCTCGGGTGAGTCCTGAAGAATCTCGGCAAGGATGCCGAGCCCCTTTTCCAGTTGGCGCCGGTCTTGAGGCGACCCCAAACAGATGCGCACGGCGTGCGGTGCCGTGCCACGCCCCACGACAAACGTTTCTGACGGCGGCACGCTGACGCCTCGCGCCCGCGCCTGGGCAGCAAAATCTTCGCTCCGCCACGGCTCAGGAAGCGACATCCAGATGTGGCAGCTCGCCGGAGGCGGATCACCCTGCAGTCTGCCGAGAATGCTTCTGGCGAGCATGTATCGCGCCGCTATCTCTCTGCGCTTCCAATTAACAATACGGTCAGCCGTCCCATTCTCAATCCAGATGGTAATGAGTTCGGCCATCACCGGCGAGGCCTCCCAGGCCGTTGTGCGAATGGCAGTGGCGACCCGGTGGAGAGCTTCGCGAGGGGGGACTACATACCCGATTCGCAGGCCCGGCGCAATACTCTTGGAGGCGCTGTTGATGTAGTAACAGTGCTCCGGGGCGTAGGCGGCAATCGGCGGCGGGGCTTCCTCGTAGAGAAATCCGTACACGTCATCCTCGATAATAGCGATATTGTTTGCCTCCGCGATGGCGGCAATCTCCTGGCGGCGTGCGTCCGGCATCACCGTCGCCGTCGGGTTATGCAGCGTGGGGATACAATATAATACCTTTGCTGTTCCCGCGCGGCAGGCCTCCTTAAAGGCCTCCGGCTGAAGACCGTACTCGTCCATCGGCAAGCCCTGTAGGTGAAGGTGGAAAAGGTTGGCCAAAGCTTTAAGCCCGGGATAGGTCACCTGCTCCGTGAGCACTGTGTCGCCGGGCTTTGTTAAGGTCGCCAGGGTGACCACCAACGCGTGCTGGGCGCCGCTGCAAATGAGGGTCTGCTCCGGACTCACGGCAAAACCCGGGCGACTTATCCAGGAGGCCACGGCGGCGCGGTGCCGCTCTATTCCCGCCGCCGTCTGGTAGTAGTCAAACAAAGGGGCAAGATCAGGCCGCGTGCTCAGCGCAGCCAGCGCCTCCGCAATCATCGGGTCTCGCACGTCACGTAAGACCCGGTTCTTACTCAGATCAATCAGCGACGTTTCCTCATCCGGCTCGTGCATGATGCCCTCGATGCCTACCCCCGGGCCGACGAAGGTGCCGCGCCCGACCTCGCCGCTAATGAGGCCTTGACGTTGCGCTAAGGCGTAGGCCCGAGTCACCGTGCCGATGGCGACGCCGAGTCGGTCCGCCAATTCGCGGTGGGTCGGAAGCCGGGTCCCCGGCTCAAGCCTTCCCGCTTCAATGTCCTCCGATAGAGCGTCAACAATTGCTTTGGATAGTGAACCCTGACGGTTAGTTATCTCTGGCAACCAAATCGTCATAGTGACAATATAGTTATTGACTTTGATTGTGTCAACGATTATGTTAAGAAACAGAAGAATGTAACATATTACGGTTGATACAATGTTATTTTTTTTCGAGATATGAGACCTACCCGTCAGAAGTGTCAAAACTCTGATGACTACCTTGAGGTAGCCTCCCCTCTCGCCTGCGTACCCGCGGCCGCCTCAGCTCATCCGTGGCGCAGGTGGGTCGCGAATCATCGGTTGATGGCAACCCTCTTCGTCTGGCTTCTCTTGAGTCTCATCTGGGGCTCCACCTGGCTCTTTATCAAGCTCGGCCTGCGCGACCTGCCGCCGATCAGTTTTGCCGGGATCCGCTTTGTCATCGCCGCGTGCATACTCTTATTGATCGTCGCCGCGCGGCGCACCCCGCTGCCGCGCGACCGGCGTGATTGGGGCCTCATCGCGATCACCGGGTTTTTGGCCTTCACCGTCAACTACGGCCTACTGTTCTGGGGAGAGCAGCGCACCTCTTCGGGACTCGCCGCCATACTTCAAACGATCATCCCTGCGTTCGGTCTGATCATCGCCCATCACTATCTTCCCGAAGAGCGCATGACGCTGGCGAAACTGGCCGGCGTCTTGCTGGGGATCCTGGGAGTCGCTCTGATCTTTTCTAACGAGATGAACACCGAAGGGCCTTCGGCGCTCCAGGGGAGCGTCGCCATCGTGCTTGGCGCGTTCGGTGTCGCCTACGCCAATGTGCTCGTGAAAGCGCGCGCCCGCCACCTTGACCCGGCCGTACTCGCCTCGGGGCAGATGATCTTCGGCCTGATCCCGCTGCTGCTGATCGGCATCACGCTGGAGGGAAACCCGCTGAACTTCCGCTGGACGTCACTGGCCTTTGTTTCCCTCTTCTACCTGGCGCTCGTCGGCTCCGCCGTCGCGTTTCTCCTCTTCTACTGGCTGGTCAGGCACATGGAAGTCACAAAGACCATGCTGATCCCACTCGTCACGCCGCTGATCGCCGTGACTCTGGGGATGTTGGTCCTGGGCGAAGCATTGACCTGGCGGGTCGCTGCCGGCGGCGCGGGCATCATGGCGGGCATCGGGTTGATCATCAAACGCAGGATGAAAGATTGATCAGGAGGGGTGATCTAATGATTCATGAATGGCAGCGAGGCGAGTACCGGATCAGCACCGATCAGAGGCGGCTGGACATCGAAGTTATCCACCGGTTTTTGAATACGTCATCCTACTGGGCCGTCGGCAGACCTCTTGAAACCATCAAACGCTCGATTGAGCACTCCCTTTCTTTTGGCATCTACAAGGGTCAAAGCCAGGTCGGATTCGCGCGGGTGATCACCGATTACGCGACCTTCGCCTGGCTCGCCGACGTGTTTGTGCTGGACGCATTCCGCGGGCTGGGGTTGGGAAAATGGCTGGTCGAAGTGATCGTCTCTTACCCTGAGCTTCAGGGGCTCCACCGGTGGATGCTGGCCACCAAGGATGCTCACGAGCTATACCGCCGGGTCGGGTTCACCGAGCTAAAAGATCCTAAACGCTGGATGGAGAAGCGCGACCACCACTTTCCATGAGGCATCAAATCAACAGGGAAGCAGATTGGTAAGGTAGAGTTGAATGCGATGCAGCTTGAGTAGCGGAATGAATGACAATGGAAAATTTTACACCGACCCGGCGGACTGCTCTGCGACGACTCCCTCAGCGGGGGCAGTACCAGCGTGAAATCGTCTACCAGATTCTGGACGAAGGATTCATCTGTCACGTGGGCTTTACGGTCGACGGTAAGCCCTTTGTGATCCCGACGGGGTACGCGCGGGCCGGGGACAACCTCTACATCCACGGCTCACAGGCGAGCCGGATGCTGCGGGTGCTCAAGGACGGGATCGAGGTCTGCGTCACCGTGACCTTAGTTGACGGCCTCGTGCTCGCCCGCTCGGTGTTTCATCATTCGATGAATTATCGATCGGTCGTCGTGTTTGGCACGGCGTCGGTTGTAGATGATCCCATCGAGAAGTTGGAGGCGCTGCGCGCCTTCTCCGATCACATCGTTCCCGGGCGGTGGGAGGAAGTGCGACCGCCGAGCGAGAATGAGGTTAAAGCCACCATGGTGTTATCCCTGCCGCTGACTGAGGTCTCGGCCAAGGTGCGCACGGGCCCCCCACTCGATGACGAGGCTGATTATCAACTCCCGGTGTGGGCGGGTGAAATCCCGCTTCGTTTGACCGCCGCCCCGCCGGTCAGCGACCCGCGCCTGCGGCCGGGAATCAAGCCGCCTCAGTATAAGATGATGCGAGTTCGGAAATGAAAATATTTGAGAAGAAAACAGAGTCTGAGCACGAACAGGTCCTGCTCTGCTTTGACCCTTCGACGGGCTATCGCGGCATCATCGCTATTCATAGCACCGTCCTCGGTCCGGCCCTCGGCGGCGCGCGCTTCTGGGACTACCGGAGCGAGGAGGAGGCACTCGCCGATGCGCTTCGCCTGGCGCGTGGGATGACTTATAAAAACGCCCTGGCCGGGCTGCCCTTCGGTGGCGGCAAGTCGGTCATCATCGGCGACAATAAAACGCCACATCGCGAGGCCGTCTTCCGCACTCACGGGCGCTTCGTCGAGACGCTCGGCGGGCGCTACATCACGGCGGAGGACGTCGGGACAAGCACGTCCGACATGGAGTATGTGCGCCAGGAGACGCGCCACGTTGGCGGTCTTATCGGGGGGTCCGGTGATCCGTCGCCCGTGACGGCACACGGCGTCTTCCGTGCGCTCCAGGCATCGGCGAAATACCGGTGGGGCTCCGATCAGCTTTCAGGCCGCACCGTCGCAGTTCAAGGGTGCGGGCACGTGGGCTTCCACCTTGCCCAAGAGCTTCACCACGCCGGGGCGAGGCTCGTCGTCACCGACATCGACTCAGAGCGGGTGAAGCGGGTCGTCGATGAGTTCAATGCTGCGCCGGTACGGCCCCGTGAGATTTATGGTGTTCAGGCTGACATCTTCTCGCCCTGCGCTCTCGGTGGAATCATCAACGATCAAACGGTACCGCGGCTCAAAGTCGAAATCGTTGCGGGGGCCGCGAACAATCAACTTCTCGAAGCGCGACACGGCGACGCGCTTGAGGGGCGTAACATTCTTTACGCCCCGGACTATGTTGCCAACGCGGGTGGGGTGATCAACGGTTGCATCGAGTTCCTCGGATGGCAGCCGTCACAGTCCGCCAGGAAGGTGAATGAAATCTATGACACGATTCTCCACATCTTCGCGATCGCTCGGACGGACGGGATCCCGACCTACAGGGCGGCCGACCGCCTGGCCGAACGGCGTTTAGAAGTCACCGTCGTATAACGTAAGCACTGTCCAATCAGCCCTTCTTCTTCACATGGTCTCATAAAAATTTCAGCCATCACCTCACGCGACGGTGAAGAGAGATACACTAAGAGCAAAACTGCTGAAGCCAACATCCATTTCGATTTTGGGATTGCCCAATCCCAGAAGCGGACATCCGCAGGCCACATCTCGAACCTCAGATCCTTATTAACCCTAGTCATTCGGCAGTTTAACTGTGTCTTACCGTGTGGCACGGCGTTCGCCCATCAGCTTTACGGGAAAATATATGGATATACCTCGCCCAAAATCTTCAGTTCGCAATCGCCGCCTGCGCACCGTCCTCTACGCCATCGTCGGACTTGGGGTGGTCTCATTAATCACGCTTGGGGTTTCGCGCCTCAAGCCAGCCGCGCCCAGCGTCGAGCGGTCTACGGTCTGGGTCGATACCGTGAAGCGCGGCCCGATGCTCCGGCAGGTGCGGGGCACAGGCACACTCGTTCCCGAAGACATTCGCGTCATCGCCGCCTCCACACAGGGTCGCGTCGAACGCATCCTCTTGCAGCCGGGCACGGACGTCAGCAGTAACACCGTGCTCATCGAGCTGAGCAACCCCGAGCTGCAGCAGTCCGCCGTCGACACGGAGTACCAGTTGCGCGCCGCCGAAGCCGATTACAATAATCTCAAAGTTAAGCTCGAAAGCGACCGCATGTCCCAACAGGCCGCCGCGGCCACGGTCCGGGCCGATTACCAGCAGGCCAAAATCCAGTTGGACACGGATGAAGCGTTGGCCAAGGATGGACTGATCCCGGCCCTCATCTTGAGGCTTTCGCGCGTCAAGACCGAGGAGCTGGCCCATCGCTATCAGATCGAGCAGAAGCGTCTCGAGGTCAACATCAAGGCCACCGAGGCACAACTGGCCTCACAGCAGGCACGGATCTCACAACTGAAAGCGCTGCTCGATCTCAAGCACAGTCAGGTTCAGACCCTGCGTGTTCAGGCCGGGACTAACGGCGTGCTGCAGCAGATGCTGGTCGAGGTGGGGCAACAAGTCAACCCCGGCTCCAACCTCGCCAGGGTGGTCGAGCCGCAGCACCTCAAAGCGCAACTGAAGATCGCCGAGACCCAGGCCAAGGACATTGCCTTAGGCCAGAAGGCGGAAGTCGATACGCGCAACGGCGTCATCCCCGGCCACGTTATGCGCATCGATCCGGCGGCGCAGCAGGGGACCGTGACCGTCGATGTGGCGCTGGACGGAGAGCTCCCGCAGGGCGCGCGCCCGGACCTGACGGTAGACGGCACGGTCGAGTTAGAGCGTTTGAGTGATGTGATCTATGTGGGGCGGCCCGCTTTCGGCCAGGCGCAGAGCACGGTGAGCCTGTTCAAGCTGGAAGAAGATGGCAAGGCCGCGGTGCGCGTCCCCGTCAAGCTGGGCCGCAGCTCTGTTAATACCGTCGAGATCCTGGAAGGCCTCCAGCCCGGCGATCAAGTGATCCTCTCGGATACTTCCGCGTGGGACGCTTTTAATCGCATCCGTTTGAATTAATAGAAGCATGACACGTAACGGGTGACAAGGGACAGGCCTGTTTCCTGTGACCTGTTACCAGGAGAAAATAATGAGCGCATCCGCCCAACCCCTGATCCGTCTCGAAGACGTCAAAAAAGTTTTCTACACCGACGAGGTGGAGACCCACGCCCTGGCGGGCATCCACCTGGAGATCAAGAACGGGGAATACGTTTCGATTGCCGGCCCCTCAGGCTGCGGGAAATCAACCCTGCTCTCTATTCTGGGTCTGCTGGACTCCCCGACCGACGGTAACTACTGGCTGAATGATGAGCCGGTCGCGAACCTGTCGCTGTCGGAGCGGGCGCGGATCCGCAACCGCGAGGTCGGCTTCATCTTTCAGAGCTTCAACCTGATCGGCGACCTCACCGTTTACGAGAACGTCGAGTTGCCACTGACCTACCGGGGGATGAGCGGGGCCGAGCGCAGGAAGCGGGTCAACGAGGCGCTGGAAAGGGTCGGCATGGCCCACCGGGCCAAACACCTGCCGAGCCAGCTCTCGGGCGGTCAGCAGCAGCGGGTCGCCGTCGCGCGGGCCGTGGCGGGTGAGCCCAGCATCCTGCTGGCCGACGAGCCGACGGGTAACCTGGATTCGACCAACGGGGAAGCGGTGATGGAGTTGCTGCGGGAGCTGCATCGGGGGGGCGCGACCATCTGCATGGTGACGCATGACCAGCGCTACGCGCGCCATGCCGACCGCGAGATTCACCTCTTCGACGGCCGCGTGGTCGAGGAGAGCGTAGGAGAAGCCGTAGGGGTGGCGTGATGGGAACGCTGTGGCAAGACCTTCGCTATGGCGTTCGGATGCTGTGGAAGAGTCCGGGCTTTGCGGCGGTGGCAGTGCTTTCCCTCGCCCTCGGGATCGGCGCCAACACGGCAATGTTCAGCGTGATCAATACGACGCTGCTCAGACCGTTGCCGGTCGTAGAGCCCGAGCGGCTCGTGACGCTCAACGGTGATGGCTTCTCGTACCCGAACTACGTTGATTACCGGGACAGGGATGAAGCCTTCGACGGCGTTATCGCTTACCGTTACACGCCGCTGAATTTCGGGGTCAGCGGGGAGAACGAGCGCATCTGGGGATACCTGGCGACCGGCAACTATTTCGATCTGCTCGGCATCCGCGCCGCGCTCGGCCGCACCTTCACGCCCGAAGAAGATCGCCCGCGGGGCGGGCATCCGGTCGCCGTCATCAGTTACGGTTTGTGGCAGCGCCGTTTTAACTCCGACCCGCACGTGTTGAGCCAGACCATCACGCTCAACAACCACAGCTTCAACGTGATCGGCGTCGCCCCGCGAAATTTTGCGGGGACTGAACAGCTCTTTGCGCCCGACGTGTGGATCCCCATAATGATGCAGCCGGTGGCCGAGCCGGGGCGCGAGCGTCTCGATCTTCGTGGCGAGGGTTGGCTGCAGGTCATCGCACGCCTCAAGCCAGGCGTCACGCTCCGGCAGGCGCAAGCCGCGACGAACAACTTGGCCGCACAACTCGCCAGAGAGTACCCGCGCACCAACGAAGGCATGACGGTCAAGCTTTTCCCGGCGGGCGCGATCAACCCTGCGGTGCATGATCAGGCCGTCATCTTCCTCCTCTTTCTCATGGCGGTGGTCGGCCTGGTGCTGTTGATCGCTTGCGTCAACGTGGCGAGCTTAATGCTGGCGCGGGCGTTGGCACGCCGGAAAGAGATCGCGATCCGCCTGGCGCTCGGCGCAGGCCGCACGCACATTGTGCGGCAGCTTCTAACGGAGAGCGTGCTGGTCTCGACTCTCGGCGGCGCATTGGGATTGATTCTCGCCCTCTGGATCATAGATCTGATAGCCGCTTTTAGACCGCCGATCGAATTCCAACTGGCACTGGATTTACACCTCGATCATCGGGTGTTGCTCTTCACGCTGCTGGTTTCCCTGGCGACCGGCGTCGCGTTCGGACTGGTCCCGGCGCTGCAAGCTTCAAGGGCTGATCTGGTGCCCGCGTTGAAGGATGATTTATCGACGCAGGGACATCGCAGATCGCGCGCCCGCAGCGCGCTTGTGACCACACAAATAGCGCTGTCGCTAGTGCTTTTGATCGGCGCGGCTCTTTTCGTCAGGAGCTTACAGCATGCGCAGATGATGAGCCCGGGCTTCGACCCGCAACATGTCGTGGCGGCGTCGTTTGATCTGAGCCTGCAAGGCTATGATGAAGCGAGAGGGCAGGGGCTTCAACGGCAACTCATCGAGCGCATCGAGTCACAGCCCGGCGTCGAGTCGGCGAGCTTAACGAATCTTCTGCCGCTCAGCCTGGGCAGCTCCTACACCGGCATTTATATTGAGGGCATGCCGCCCAAGTCCAATGCGGAAAGACCGTCGATGCTCTACAGCATCATCGCGCCCCGCTATTTTGCGACGATGGGCATCCCCCTCGTCGCGGGACGTGATTTCGGCGAGCGGGACAAGAAGGGCGCGCCGAACGTTTACATCATCAACGAAACGATGGCGCGTCGCTTCTGGCCGAATGAGTCGGCCGTCGGCAAGCGCCTCAGTTTTGAGGGCCCTCAAGGACCGTGGCACGAAATAATTGGCGTAGCGAAGGACGGCAAATACAGGACGCTCGGCGAAAATCCGCAGCCGTTCCTCTATATGCCGCTTCTGCAACACTACGACGGCCAATCGACACTGCTGGTCCGCCTGAAGGGCAATAATGCGCCGGCGGCGATCGATCTCGTCAGGCGTGAAGTCCGCACGATCGATGACAAGCTGCCGCTTTATGATATCAAAACGCTGCGCGAGCACATGGGTCTCGCGCTTTTCCCGGCGCGGGTGGCGGCGACGCTGCTCGGCGTCTTCGGCCTACTCGCGCTGTTACTGGCGGCCATCGGCGTCTACGGCGTGATGGCGTACTCGGTCAGCCAGCGCACGCGGGAGATCGGCATCCGTATCGCCCTCGGCGCACAAACCGATGACGTGCTCAAACTGGTGGTCAAGCAGGGAATGATCCTGGCCCTGATCGGCATCGCCCTTGGTTTGGCGGGGGCGCTGGCCCTCGCGCGCGTGATGTCGAACTTGCTCTACGGGGTCAGTGCGACTGACCCGACTACATTCATCGGGGTGTCGCTGCTGCTCGCAGGTATCGCGTTGGTGGCATGTCTCATCCCTGCTCGTAGGGCGACAAAGGTGGACCCGATGGCCGCGCTTCATTACGAATAGCAGAAGTCATGGAGGTGTCGTGATGGAAACCTTGTGGCAAGACTTACGCTATGGCTGTCGGGTGCTGCTCAGGAAACCGAGCTACGCTGCGATGGCCGTAATTGCGCTCGGCTTAGGCATCGGCGCCAATACGGCGATCTTCAGCGTGGTGAACGCGGTGCTACTACGCGGGCTGCCGTTCAAAGACCCGGACCGGCTGGTGTGGGCGCAGGGGGCGAGCATCCAGACCGGAGAGCAGGGTGGGAGCATCTCGCCGCCCGACTTCCTCGATTACCGCCAGCAGAACCGCCTCTTTGAACACTTCGCAGCCTTAATGTCTTTAACCTATACGTTGACCGGTGACGGCGAGCCGGAGCGGGTGCCGGCGGCCAGAGTGTCTGCTGATTTCTTCGAGACTCTCGGCGTCGTCCCGATGAAAGGTCGCGCTTTTCTTCCGGAAGAAGAACAGGAAGGGCGCAACGCGGTCGCCGTTATCAGTCATGGGCTCTGGCAGAGGAGGTTCGGCTCCGAGCCTGACGTGATTGGAAAATCGCTGACGCTCAACGGGGAGAGCTACACAGTCGTCGGCATCATGCCCGCCGGGTTTCAGTTTCCGCGCGAGGTGGATTTATGGACCCCTTTCCCCTTCAGAGCGCCGCAAACATCTGTGCGCCGGTTCCATTTCCTACGCGTCGTCGGTCGCCTCAAGCCGGGCGTGACACTCGAGCAAGCGCAGGCCGACATCACATCAATCGCCCGCCAGCTTGAGAAGCAGTACCCCGACTCCAACACCGATTACGGGATGGGACTCAGACTGCTGCCCGAGCAGATCGTCGGCGAGATGCGCCAGACATTGCTAATGCTGGCGGCGGCCGTCGGCTTCGTGCTGCTGATTGCCTGCGCCAACGTCGCCAACCTGTCTTTGGCGCGCGGCGCGACGCGGGCTAAGGAGATCGCCGTCCGCGCCGCACTCGGCGCGAGCCGCGCGCGCATCGTGCGCCAACTGCTGACCGAGAGCGTGCTGCTGGCGCTCGCCGGAGGCCTCCTCGGCCTCCTGCTCGCGATATGGGGCGTGAGTGCGCTCGTCGCGCTCTCGCCGGAAAACATCCCGCGCGTTAAAGAGATCACGATCGACACGCGTGTGCTCGGGTTTTCGCTGTTGATTTCGGTATTGACAGGCATGCTGTTCGGCCTCGCGCCCGCGCTCACGGCTTCTCGTACTGATCTTAATGAATCGCTCAAAGAAGGCGGGCGCAGTCCGGCGGGAACGCCGGGCCGCCACCGCTTGCGCAGCCTACTGGTGATCTCCGAGGTCGCTTTGTCGCTGATCTTGCTGGTCGGCGCGGGCCTGTTAATCAGGAGCTTCCTGCAGCTGACGAGAGTCCAAACAGGCTTTAATGCGACAAATGTGATCACGATGCAACTCGCGCTGACGCGGGCCAAATACCCGGAGACGCGGCAGCGCGCCGCCTTCTTCCGCCAACTCGTCGAGCGTGTTGAGGCGTTGCCCGGAGTTCAATCCGCCGGCACCGTCACGGAGCTTCCGCTCAGCGGCCAGGAGCAAGACACCTTTTTCACCATCGAGGGGAAGCCCCCGGCGGTGCCCGGCAGTGGAAACAACGACGCCAATAACCGCGTCGTCAGTCCCGACTATTTTCGCGCGATGGGCATCCCGCTCGTCAAAGGGCGCTCCTTCACCGCGCAGGATCGGGAGGGCGCGCCTAACGTGGTGCTAATCAGTGAAACTTTTGCGCAGACCTTCTTCCCGGGCGAAGACCCGATCGGTAAGCGCTTGACGATCGACTTCGGGGAACCCTGGACCGGCGAGATCGTCGGCGTTGTCGGCAGTATCCGGCACCGGAGCCTGTCCCAGCAGCCGTACCGCGAGATGTACACGAGCCTCGCGCAGACCCCGCCCTTCATGCTCAACCTGGTCGTGCGCGCCGCCAGTGACCCGGCGAGGCTGACCGCGGCCATCAAAAACGAAGTCCGGTCCCTGGATAAAGATCTGCCGATCTACAACGTCAAGACGATGGAGCAGCGCGTCTCCGAATCGGCCTCGCAGCCGCGCTTCCGCACGCTGCTGCTCGGCGTCTTCGCGGCCGTCGCGCTGGTTTTGGCGGCGGTGGGGATTTACGGCGTCATCTCCTACTCCGTGACACAACGCACGCACGAGATCGGCATCCGCATGGCACTGGGCGCTCAAAGGGCGGACGTCGTCAAGCTCGTCGTGGGCCAGGGAATGTTGCTCGCCCTGATCGGCGTCTGTTTGGGCCTGGTCGGGGCGTTTGCCGTGACGCGCGTCATGGCAAGCTTGCTCTACGGTGTGAGTGCGACCGACCCCGTCACCTTTATCGGCGTCCCACTGTTACTCATATGTGTCGCGGCGGTTGCGTGTCTTATCCCTGCTCGCAGGGCGACGAAAGTGGATCCGATGGTCGCGCTTCATTACGAGTAGGCCGAAAGCTCTACGACATGTCGATGTGAGCCGGCAAATTCGGTTCGACATACTCGTTTTCATTGTGCCGTGTATATGGCAGATGGCAATTGGGTGTCGCCCGTTTTCTCTGTGCCCCCTCTGTGAACTCTGTGCCTCTGTGGTGAGGCTCTGGCTTACATCAATTCGCATCTTGCTATAAGGAGAAAGTGTATGCGCATTTCAAAGTTTATCGGCCCAACCGCCGTGCTGCTTTCGGCGCTGGCCTCCACACCCCTTTCCAGTTGGGCCACCGATGCCCATGATTACCGGCCGCCCGAGCGTCGCCGGCAGGCGCAGGATGACTTTAGCTGGCGGAAGGAGATTGCGCCCGGCCGCACGGTTGAGATCAAGAACATAAACGGGAGTGTGCGCGCGGAGGCGGCTTCCGGCAATGAAGTCGAGGTCACGGCCACCAAAAGTGGGCGCCGCAGCGACCCGAGCGCAGTAACCATTCAAGTGGTGCAGCATGCGGACGGCGTGACGATCTGCGCCATGTACCCGAGCGATGACCTGAATCGGCCCAACGAGTGTACTCCCGGCGAGGGGGGGCACATGAACGTCCATAACAATGACGTTCATGTTGAATTCGTCGTCCGTGTGCCAAGAGGAGTCCGCTTCACCGGTCGCACCGTGAACGGCGGGGTCGAGGCCAATTCGCTCGGCAGTAGTGTGGAGGCGTCTACAGTAAATGGCAGCATCCACCTCAACACTGCCGGCTACGCGGAGGCGAAAACCGTCAACGGGTCAATCACGGCGTCGCTCGGAAGCGCGAGCTGGACCGAGCCGCTGCGATTCCAGACAGTAAACGGGAGTATCACCCTGAAGCTCCCCGCGGGAACAAGCACCACCCTTCGGGCGGAGACGGTCAACGGCGACATCACAACTGACTTTCCGCTCACCGTTCAGGGTCGCTTCAGCCGGCGAAGCCTCACCGGAACGATCGGCGGCGGCGGGCGCGAGCTGGCGCTCAAAACGGTCAACGGCAACATCAGCCTGCGCCGCGCGCCATAGGGCCACATCACCACTTTAGGCGATTAAAGAGTGGTGGTGACATAAAGTCTGGAGGTAATCTGATGGTGACTTTACTGCAAGATCTACGCTACGGCACGCGGATGCCGAGGCCGCGCCGGAGATGTATGTGCCGTACTTTCAGAGGCCCCAGCCGGAGATGGTGTTCGTCATACGCGCCGAGGCTAACCCGGCGAGCTTAACCGCCGCCGTCCGCAACGCGGTTCAAGAAGTGGATAAAGACCAGCCGATTTATGGCGTCAAGACAATGGAGCAGCGGCTCTGGGAAGCGGTCTCCTCGCGGCGGCTGGTGATGTTATTGACAGGCCTCTTTGCCGGCCTAGCACTGGTCTTGGCGGCAATAGGAATTTACAGCGTGATGTCGTATTCAGTGGCCCAACGCACACATGAGATCGGCATTCGCGTGGCGTTAGGTGCGCAATCACGCGACGTATTGAAGCTTGTGGTCGGTCAGGGAATGCTTCTCGCGCTGGTCGGCGTGAGCGCCGGCCTAGGGTTAGCCTTAGCATTGACGCGTCTGATTGCAAGCTTACTCTACGGCGTGAGCGCGACTGATCCGGTCACTTTTGTGGGTGTCTCTTTACTGCTGGCAGGTGTGGCGTTGCTGGCCTGTTACATTCCGGCGCGCAGAGCGGCCAAGGTTGATCCGATGATCGCGCTCAGATACGAGTAGATTCGCGGCCCGCGGCGGCTTGAGAGGGAGGATGTATGGGTACGTTGTGGCAAGACCTTCGTTACGGAATTCGGACGCTGCTCCGGCGCCCGGGCTTCACACTCATTGCGGTGCTCGCTCTCATGCTCGGCATCGGCGCCAACTCGGCGATCTTCAGCGTGGTGAACGGCGTGCTGCTTCGCCCGTTGCCTTATGCCGATCCCGAGCGGCTAGTCCAGGTGTGGGAGTACCGCCCGCGCCAGGGCATGAACCAGATTGAAGTGTCATCGGCTGAGTTCGCCGCCTGGCGTGACCAGAACCGGGTCTTTGAGCAGATCGCAGCGATAGATCATGCCGATTACAACCTCACGGGTAACGATGAGCCGCAACGCATTTCAGGCGCGCGCGTCTCGGCCAGCTACTTTCCGCTCTTGGGTGTCAAACCGGCCCTCGGCCGTACCTTTCTGCCCGAAGAGGACCAGCCGGATCATAACAGTGTTGTTGTGCTGAGTTACGGCATTTGGCAGGGCCGCTTTGGGTCTGACCCGAACATCCTCGGTAAATCGGTGACGCTCAACGGCACGGCCTGCACAGTCATCGGTATCATGCCGCGCGGCTTTCAACTGCCGCATGATGCCGGCCTGGCGCGGCCGATCGCCTTCACCTCCGCGGAGCAAACCACCAGCGGGAATCATTACCTCGAAGTGATCGCGCGCCTCAAGCCGGGCGTGACGATCAAAGAGGCCGCGGGCGAGATGAGCGCCATCGCCGGCCGGCTCGAACAAACCTTTCCGAACACTAACGTCGGCCACGGCGTCGTGCTCGTGCCGCTCCACGAGCAGGTCGTCGGTGAAGTCCGGCCTGCGCTGCTGGTGCTGCTCGGGGCGGTGGGCTTCGTTCTGCTGATCGCGTGCGCTAACGTCGCCAACTTACTGCTCGCGCGCTCAGCCGCCCGGCGCAAAGAGATCGCCATCCGCACCGCGCTCGGCGCAAGCCGCGCGCGCATTATCAGGCAGTTGTTAACAGAAAGCCTTTTTCTTGCTGTCTTAGGCGGGGCCGCCGGCCTATTGCTGGCGATGTGGGGCGTTGACCTGCTGATCAGGTTAATCGCAAACAGCATTCCGCGCGCCAACGAGATCAGCCTCGACGGCCGGGTGCTCGGTTTTACGCTCCTGATCTCGCTCATGACCGGTCTCCTCTTCGGCCTGCTCCCGGCTCTGCAAACCTCTCGGCCCGACCTTACCGAGTCACTTAAAGAAGGCGGACGCGATTCGGCGGAGAGTTTTCGGCGCAATCGCGCCCGTAGCCTGCTGGTCGTCTGCGAAGTCGCATTGACGTTGGTGTTGTTGATCGGCGCCGGGCTGTTGATCAAAAGCTTCCTGCGGTTGCGCGATGTCAATCCGGGCTTCAATCCGGCCGGCACCCTGACGTTGGAACTTTCTCTCCCGGCCTCGAAATATTCGGACGGAGCTCAAATAGCGGGCTTTTATCAGCAGCTCTTACCGCGTGTCGAGGCCTTACCGGGCGTGCAGGCCGCCGGCGCGGTCAGCGTTCTGCCTTTGAGCGGTAATGATGAGTCCAACTTCGTCGGTATCGAGGGTCATCAACCGCTCCCGCCTGGACAGGCGTTGCGCGCCGGCCGCCGCATCGTTAATCCCGACTACTTCCGCGCGATGGGCATTCCGCTCAAGCGCGGCCGGCCCTTCACCCAAGCGGATACGCGCGAGACCGAACGGGTTATGATCATCAACGAGACGATGGCACACCGCTTCTTCGCGCCGGATGAAGACCCGCTCGGTAAGCGGATCAGGACAGGTGGCGGGAGCAGTCCGTGGCTTTCCGTCGTCGGCGTCGTGGGAGATGTGAGGCACGGCGGGCTGGATCGGGATGCGCGCCCCGAAATGTATTTCCCATACCTGCAAGCCCCTTCGCGCTCGATGGCGCTGGTGGTGCGCGCCGCCGCCGGTGATCCCTTGAAACTGGCCGGTCCGGTGCGCGGCCAAGTGCTGTCGCTGGACAAGGATCAGCCGATCGGAAACGTCATGTCACTGGAGCAGTTGCTGGCCGAGTCGGTCGCGCCGCGCCGCTTCTCAATGCTCCTGCTCGGCCTTTTCGCCGCCGTCGCGATGATCCTCGCTGCCGTCGGCATCTATGGCGTGATGTCGTATTCGGTGGCCCAACGCACGCGCGAGATCGGCATCCGCATGGCCCTCGGCGCTCAAGCCGCCGACGTGCTCAGGATGGTGGTGGGTCAGGGAATGGTGTTGGCCGTCATCGGTCTGGGTGTAGGTTTAGCCACGGCCTTAGCCGTGACTCGTGTGATGTCCAGCTTATTGTTCGAGGTGAGCGCCACCGACCCGCTCACCTTTGCCGGCGTCTCTATCCTGCTAGCCGTGGCGGCGCTGCTGGCCTGCTACATTCCGGCGCGCCGGGCCACAAAGGTCGAGCCCGTCGTGGCATTAAGGTATGAGTAATTACCGGACATTCTCCGGGCCAAAGAGGTCTGCCACAGGCGAGGGATGAGGCGGCGCGAACTTTTGAGACTGAATCACTCGGTCCCGGTGCTTCATGCCATACGATATAATTATAGCAGTTGGCGATTTTGCAACGTGCGGGATCATCAAACTGCCCAGTATTTGCCATGAGGATGATACCAAGCCATGGCTCAGTCTGTTCAGCCATAGGGTGCTGCCAGCCAACGCCACCGCTTGACCAGTCATTGTTGCCGTCACATATTGGTATGTGCGCCGCAGGAATAATGTAACCCGTACACTCGTGTACTATCCCTGAAGTATGCCAAGAATCTTAATCGCTGACGATCAACCTGATGTGCTGGAGGCCCTTCGCTTACTGCTTAAAGCGGAAGGGTACGAAATCGAATCGGTAAACTCTCCCGCCGGTGTCCTCCGGGCTTTAGAGACACGAGACTTCAGCGTTTTGCTGATGGATCTCAACTACACCCGCGACACGACCTCCGGCCAGGAGGGTTTGGATCTGTTAAGCCGCATCCAGATTCTCGACAGCACCCTTCCCATCGTCGTGATGACGGCCTGGGGCAGCGTCGAGGTGGCCGTGGAAGCGATCCGCCGCGGGGCCCGTGATTTCGTGCAGAAGCCCTGGGACAACGCCCGCCTCCTCTCCATCCTGCGCACCCAGATCGAGTTGGGCCAGGCGCTGCGCAAGGAGCAGCGTTTGGAAGCGGAGAACGAGCTGCTGCGTGACGGCGAAGAGCGGCCCAAAATAATCGCCGAATCAACGGCGATGCGGCCCGTCGTCGATCTCATCAGGCGCGTCGGGCGCTCGGACGCCAACGTGCTCATCACGGGCGAGAATGGCACTGGCAAGGAGGTCGTGGCGCGCAACCTTCATGCGCTCTCTGATCGCGCGGCGAAACCGATGGTCACGGTTAACGCGGGGGCGCTCTCCGAAGGGGTTTTCGAGAGCGAGCTTTTCGGCCACGTCAAAGGCGCTTTCACCGACGCCAAGACGGACCGCGTGGGCCGTTTTGAGTTGGCTGACGGCGGCACCCTCTTTTTAGACGAGATCGGCAACGTGCCGCTTAATCTACAGGCTAAATTGCTGCGCGTCCTTGAAACCGGCGAGTTTGAAAGGGTCGGATCCTCTAAAACACGGCGCGTCAGTGTCCGCGTCCTTTCCGCCACCAACGCCGATTTACAGGAAGCCGTCGAGCAGGGCCGCTTTCGCCAGGACCTCCTGTTCCGCCTCAACACCGTCGAGATTAATCTACCCCCTTTGCGCGAGCGCCGGGAGGACATCATGCTTCTGGCCGGACACTTTCTTCGGCAGCACGCCGAGCGTTACCGGAAGAAGCTCACCGGCTTCGATCGTGCCGCGACGGAGGCTCTGCGAGACTACGCGTGGCCGGGCAACATTCGAGAGCTGGACCACGTGGTGGAGCGGGCGGTGTTGATGGCCCAGGAAGATTGTCTGAGGGCTTCCGACCTCGGACTCAGGTCGGAGCGCGAAGGCGCCCGCCGGTTGGAGGATATGAGCCTGGAGGAGGTAGAATCCTTCCTTATCCGGAAGGCCCTCTCCCGCTTCAACGGCAATGTGAATCAGGCGGCGGATGCCCTGGGTTTGAGTCGCAGCGCCCTTTACCGGCGGCTCCAAAAGTATGGTCTCTGATAGCTTTGAAAAAGCGGTGGTTAAAGAGGCGCAAGTCCGTAGGACGAACGCTCTGCCTTTACCCCAACGCACGGTGCGCCGGCGCAGGTGGCGCCTCAACCACGAGCGGCGCGTTCTGGTGATGTCACTGATCGGAGGTCTGCCCGGCGCGTTGGTCGCGCTCATTCTGTTATGGGGTGGCGGCTACACGGCCAAAGTACAGTGGACCTTAACGGCCTTGATCTTCTGCTTCTGGGTGGGCTTCGCCTTCGCGCTGCGGGGGCGGGTGGTGCTGCCCCTGCAAACCCTTTCCAACCTCCTTGCGGCACTGCGCGAAGGGGATTTCTCCATCCGCGCTCGCGGGGCGGATCGCGACGACGCGCTCGGCGAAGTCCTGTTGGAGATGAATTCGCTGGGGGCGCTCTTGCAGGCGCAGCGCCTCGGCGCACTGGAAGCCACCGCGCTGCTTCGCACCGTGATGACCGAGATTGATGTTGCCGTCTTCGCCTTTGATAAGGAGGAGCGATTACTGTTGGTGAACAAGGCGGGAGAGCGCTTGATGGCCCAGCCGGCCGAGCGTCTCATGGGCCGCAGCGCCGCGCAGCTCAACCTGGCCGAGTGCCTCCACGGAGAGGATACGGTGCGCACCCTCCAGATGAATTTCCCCGGCGGGGCGGGCCGTTGGGAGATGCGTCGCAACTCTTTCCGCAGCCGCGGCGAGCCGCACCAGTTGTTAGTGCTCTCCGATCTGAGCCGCGCGTTGCGCGAAGAGGAGCGTGAGGCCTGGCAGCGTCTGGTGCGTGTCCTCGGTCACGAGCTGAACAACTCGCTGGCGCCGATCAAGTCTATCGCGGGCAGCCTGGAGAGCCTGCTCATCCGCCAGCCGCCGCCACCCGATTGGCATGAAGACATGCTGCGCGGCCTCTCCGTCATCACGTCGCGGGCGGCGGCGCTGAGCCGATTCATGTCGGCCTACGCGCGCCTCGCCCGGCTCCCCCAACCCCGGCTCAAGCCGGTCGACGTATCTGTTTTGATCCGTCGGGTGGTCGGGCTGGAAACGCGCCTCAACGTGACCCTGACGCCCGGTCCCGAATTGACCATCGAAGCCGACGCGGATCAATTGGAACAACTCCTGATCAACCTTTTGCGTAATGCCGTGGACGCCGCTTTGGAGACCGCCGGTGGGGTGACCCTGGGTTGGAAGAAGACCTCTTCGAACCTTGAGATTTGGATCGAGGATGAAGGCCCCGGGCTCGCCAACACCACGAATCTGTTCGTGCCCTTCTTCACTACGAAGCCCGGCGGCTCAGGCATCGGTCTGGCCCTCAGCCGCCAGATCGCCGAAGCACATAGCGGCACGCTCACCCTGGAGAACCGGCCGACGGGCCACGGCTGCGAAGCGCGGCTTCGTCTCCCGATCTGAGATACGCGGAAAAAGGGGTTGCCACAAGATGTGGCTCCTGCTGGACCTCTGTTGATTGATCTTTGTTTCCCTGTTTTTCCTCTGCGCTCCTCTGTGGTTCATCCCTCTTTCTTTCATCTACTTCAGATCTGCAATCTCCGATCGCAGTTCCTCTCTGAGATCTCAAATCTCCAATCTGAAATTCTTCCCCTTAATATCTACCCTTAATTCATCAAGCTTTTCTCCGCCTTCCTCTCGGGTCCTCTGCGGTTCAAATGTTTGTTTTCAGAATGTTTCGATTCTGGGATTGAATGATCCCAGAATCGGACACCCGGAGGCAGTTTCGCTTTTGCTTTCCCTTGAGGAAACCGAGTCGTTCAACCATTTAAGCCGAGCGACCAAGAGTGGCATGGCACTTTCTTAGTCGGATGGTCAAAGAAAGCATGGAGGTGTGTCGATGAGAACTCTCTGGCAAGACCTGCGCTACGGCTTCCGGATGCTGTGGAAAAGCCCCGCTTTCATGGTTGTCGCCGTGCTTGCGCTCACGCTCGGGATCGGCGCGAATACGGCCATCTTCAGCGTCGTCAACTCGCTGCTGCTTCGCCCCCTTCCGTACGATGATCCCGGCCAGCTCGTGCAGGTCTGGGAAACAAATGTTAAAAGGGGGGCCAGTGATATCCCCGCCTCATTCCCTAACTTCGCGGATTGGAGAGACCAAAATCAGGTCTTCGAACAGGCCGCCGCTTACGCGGACTGGAACTTCAATCTCACGGGCGTGGGCGAGCCCGAGCGGATTAGTAGCGCCGTCGTCTCCCCCACTTTCTTTACCCTACTGGGCATCAAACCTATTCTGGGCCGGGTCTTCCTGCCCGAAGAGGATCAACCTGGTCTTGACCAGGTTGTCGTCATCGGCCAGCGCCTGTGGCGGCGGCGTTTTAGCTCCGACCCGAACATCATCGGCCGGGTGCTCAATCTTGGCGACAAGAGCTTTACGGTGGTGGGCGTGATCCCCCAAGGCGCACAATCGCCCCTCCAATCTGATGATACTGAGATCTGGGCTCCCGTCTCGCATGGATTCGCTTTAAAGATCCGCGCCGGCCACTATCTCAGTGTGGTCGCGCGCCTCAGGCCTGGCGTTACCATTCAGCAGGCCCAGGCCAATATGGATGCCATCGCCGGTAATCTCGCCGCGCGTTATCCCGATTCGAACACAAACTTTGGCGTCAAGTTGGTTCCGCTACACGAGCAGATCGTCGGCAATTTCCGCCCATCTTTGCTCCTGTTGCTCGGCGCTGTCGTCCTGATCCTGCTCATCTCTTCGGCCAACGTCGCGAACATGCTGCTGGCCAGGGCCACCGCGCGGCAGAAGGAGATTGCCATTCGCACGGCGCTCGGCGCCGGTCGTTGGCGGCTCGTCAGGCAGTTGCTCACCGAAAGCGTGCTGCTCGCGTTGATCGGCGGCACCCTCGGCATACTCATCGCCCTCTGGGGGGTTGACCTCCTCGCTGCTTTCGGCCCGCCCGACCTGCCACGCATCAGGGAGGTCAGTATCGATAACCGCGTGCTCGGCTTCACCTTCGCCGTCTCACTGCTGACAGGGCTGGTCTTCGGACTGGTCCCGGCGCTGCAGGCTTCGCGACCTAACCTGAACGAATCGCTCAAGGAAAGCGGCCGGGGCTCGACGGGCGGCGCGGGTCGCCAGCGCGTGCGAAGTTTGCTGGTAGTCACGGAAGTGGCGCTCTCCCTCATCCTGCTCGTCGGGGCGGGGCTTTTGATCAAGAGTTTTCTGCGGTTGCAAAGCGTGAGCCCCGGGTTCGATTCGAAGAACGTGCTGACGATGCAGCTCAATCTCAGCGGGCCAAATTATTCTAATAATGAAGGCCGTATGATCACCTTTCACGATCAGCTCCTCGATCGGTTGAAGACGCTGCCCGGCGTGGAGTCGGCCAGCACCAGGACCTTCGTCCCCCTCGACGCCGATTCTTTTGCGCTCCTGAGCTTCCTGGTCGAGGGGCATCCGGCCAACCCAGCGGACCGGTCTACGGCTTACTACAACACGGTCAGCCCCGAGTACTTTCAGACGATGAGGATTCCGCTCGTGAAGGGCAGGCAATTCGGTGAGCGGGACGTGAAGAAGTCCGCGGCGGTCGCGATTGTTAACGAAACTCTGGCGCGCCGCTATTTCCCGAATGAAGATCCGCTCGGCAAGCGAATAACTTTGAATGATCGGGACCCGAAGGAGGAGGATTGGGCCACCATCGTGGGCGTCGTGGGAGACACAAAACCTCTCCGGCTTGACGCCGAGCCGACCGCGGAGATGTACATGCCTTTCGATCAGCGGCCGGAGAATTTCATGTCCCTCATGATCCGTGCCAGGTCCGATCCGGCAAGCCTGGCCTCCGCCATCCGCAATGAAGTGCTCGCGCTCGACAAGGACCAGCCCGTTTATAGCATCAGGACGATGGATCGCATGCTGGCCGAATCGGTCGCGGGGCCGCGCTTTCGCACGCTCCTGCTCGCCCTGTTTGCCGCGGTCGGGCTGATCCTGGCGGCGGTGGGTATCTATGGGGTAATCTCTTACGCGGTCACACAGCGCACGCACGAGATCGGCGTCCGCATGGCGCTCGGCGCTCAACGCGGCGACGTGATCAAGTTAGTCGTCAGTCAGGGCATGATACTGGCCTCGATCGGTGTGGCGATCGGCCTGCTCGGCGCTTTCGCGGTCACGCGTGTGATGACCGGTCTGTTGTTCGGGGTGGCGGCCACCGACGCGCCGACCTTTATGGCGGTCTCGTTCTTATTGACGGGCGTCGCGCTGGTGGCCTGCTACATCCCGGCGCGGAGGGCGACGAGGGTTGATCCGATGGTCGCGCTCAGATATGAGTAGAGCCTGCGCCTCCTTGGCGTATTCAATAATCTTGGAGATGAGTGATGATTCAACTACGGAACATCGAAAAATACTACGAGGCGGGTCACGTCAAAA
Organism: uncultured Blastocatellaceae bacterium; assembly: GCA_964383905.1. GTDB lineage: Bacteria > Acidobacteriota > Blastocatellia > Pyrinomonadales > Pyrinomonadaceae > CAYLJO01. Next base: position 2,297 of record CAYLJO010000051.1, on the reverse strand, counting down.
CCTACGTCCTGCGTCGCATTAGCGCGGATGTTAAAGAAGGGGAGTTCGTTTCCGTGATGGGGCCGTCCGGCTCCGGCAAGTCAACGCTCTTGCACATACTCGGCATGCACGACAGCGCGTGGAGCGGCGAGTACTATTTTATGGAGGCGGCGGTTCATAAATTGAACCCGAAGCAGCGGGCCGAGCTGCACAAAAAGCACATCGGCTTCGTGTTTCAGAGCTACCACCTGCTCGACCACCTGACCGTTTACGAAAACCTTGACGTGCCTTTGTCGTACCGAGACATGAGCCGGGCCGAGCGTCAGAGCGTCGTCGCCGACACCCTCGACCGCTTTCAGATCGTCGGCAAAAAGGACTTGTACCCCAACCAACTGTCGGGCGGGCAGCAACAGCTCGTCGCCGTGGCCCGCGCCGTGATCGCCAAGCCGAAACTGATCCTCGCCGACGAGCCGACGGGCAACCTGCATTCGAGCCAGGGGAAGGAGATTATGGAGCTCTTCAAAAAATTGAATAATCAGGGGACGACCATCATCCAGGTCACACACTCCGAGCAGAACGCCTCATACGGCAGCAGAATTATCGAACTCTCAGACGGGTGGATTGTCAACAACTAGAGAATCCTTCCCCGGTCCGACGGTTCGGCACGGGATCATCCGGGGCTAATTGATGTGATGATTTGCTGCCTGCGGCGCTCATGTACCTTTCCGCCGGAGGCAGCATGAACATTAAAAAGTGTCGATGCTTACCCCCATTTTTCACTTGATCATTTCATCACATGAGTCCGAAAGGCTACGAACTATTATTGACATAGACGAACCCTATCGAGGTGGGCTTGCTTCCCGTCTGCCTACTTCTTAATCATAGCCTGCAAATTCATATTTCGAATCAGCCGGTGCAGATTGTTCGGATGTACGCCGGGCAGTTTCAGCCATGAACACCTCCATGCCCGAGCATAACATCGAGCATCATCTGGGTGTCCATCAAACCGGGTCAGGTTCATCAATCTGATGACATATTTCGAACGGCAGGGGAAAGCGTTAGCCGTATCCTCGAATGCAAAAGATTACCTGCCCGGGGATGTCGTGGCATGGGACTTGAGCAACAATCATCCTCATATCGGTATTGTCACTAATGTTTTATCAGATGACACACAACACTACTACGTAGCGCATAATGTGGGCGCCGGGGCGAGGGCGGAAGATGTGCTGTTCGCTTGGAGAATTATCGGCCACTATCGTTATTTCTAACATTCGTTTACGCACCCCGGCGCGCCCGGTGTAGCGCGGTTCCCACTCATCACCCCCCACCTCTGAGCCTCGCACGGATGGCTCTCGCGTGAGTTGATCTTCGCCGCCCGCCTCTGACTGATGCGCCGATTCTGGAAGTGAGACGCTTTTAGCCGTTTATTACTATTACATCCCTGTTTCCTCCTGTGGATGACCTGGCGCGGCGGTGCGGTGCGGCACGTCGCCGCTTCTTTATTTTGCTTTCCTCTCTGTCCCTCTTTGCCCTGCGGTGGTTCACACCGCCTCCTCCCGTACACCCGAGTGAGGTATACTCTAAAGGCTATTCCACAGTGTGTTATGAAGCGGTCATACGCTCAGCCGCGGTCGCTCTAAGAGTCAGCGATTAATTGCGCAAGGAGTGCCCGCGCCTCTTCCTGGAGGTTAACGAAGTGCAAGCCAAAGCCCGTCCCATGAAACCTGTGAACCACACTCCCCTGCAATTCTACCCACCGACCTGACCGAAGATGTAGCTTGAAACTGATCACCTCGCCAATTTCCGCTTGCCCCATAGTGTCGATATAGCATCCACCCAAGCTGATGTCGCCCAGGCTCGCCTCATGTTTACCCGCCCTGCCCTCCCACACCACGTCGAGTAACATGGGCACACGCTTATCTTTTCTTCGCTCGTCCATGACGCTTCTCCATCAAGTGCGGTATCCGGGCTGTGAGGTTTCCATGTGAGCATGCAGCCAGGATAGTTTTATGCTAAATCGGGCAGATGAGTCAACAACTAACGCGGCGGAGGTTACCTTCGGTGACACCTCATTCCCCTGTTTTTCCTCTGTGTCCTCTGCGTCCTCTGCGGTTCAAAGTTTTGTTTGAGGCTCGGTCCCACTCAGCAGATGAAATGTTTTTCCCGAAATCTCTTATCCGAGTGAAAGGTCAGATCGGACCATCAAATCGGCTTAATGTTGGGGCGACATGAAGGTGAAGAGGGGATATGAGTAATAGCCACATTATACGGTTTTGAAAAATAGATTATGCAATAGCATCTTGAAAAGCCGAGATCAG
>CAYLJO010000050.1:0-31685 GCA_964383905.1 uncultured Blastocatellaceae bacterium | reverse complement strand
AATCGGAGACCGTACTATGCACCTTGGCCCGCGGGATCTGGATCGTGAGGCGCGAGGCGAAAACGATCGTGAAAAGCGCCAGGAGCAGGAGGCGCCCGTCGAGCCGCGAGACGGGTAAGTTATAGGCGGAGAAGAGGCAGACTATGGCGCCAAGTGTCACGATCAGCCTCGTAAAAGGTTTGACATAATGCTGCTTGCTCATCAGATCTTCCCTTCAAACTTGAACCGGAATTTACGGGTTTTGTGGTGCGGTCTTGACGGCTTACCGTTGCAAAAAGATCGTGTCGTAGCGGCTTCGAAGCCGGTAGTTGGCTTTGTGATAGAGCGACCGGGCTTCGCGGTTCTGCTCGTTGACGAGGAGGCAGATGGATCCGGCGCGACCCAAAAGAGTGCGACTCAACTGGGAAAGGCAGCGAACCCCATACCCTTGGCCGCGCTCTCCCGGGTTGACATAGAGGCCCTCGAGGTAAATAACTTCAGGGCTTTCAGAAATGATGTCGGCTTTAAAGATCAGGCGTTCATTCTCCGTTAATACCCACACACGCCCCTGCTCGATGCGACGCATACACCGCTGGCGGAAGCCTTGGGGGTCGGCCTCGCGCGGGTCAATCCCGCTTTCCCGGTAGGCCATCTCGGCGTGCACCTTCATCACCGCCTCGAGGTCGCCGTGAGCGGCCACGCGCAAGCCCCGCACAGGCTCACAGGCTGCTGCGGGCCGGCGCAGCTCATACAATAACTCCCGGCAGAACAGCCGCGGAGGTTGACCGGCTTCGGCGTAGTAAGTCCAAAAGCGCTCGACCTTCTCCTGCTCACCGATGATGATATAGCCGTTCAAGTACCCTTGCGCGATGCGCGCGAAGGCTGCCAGGGCTGCTTCGGTGCGGGCCTCGAGCAGCGTCACCTCGCCGATCAGGGCCACGCCTTCGATCCCGCCTTTCGTGTCACGGTAGGCATAAAACGACCCGCGGTTGAGCGGGCTGACCAGACCGTTATCCCGAATGAAGCCGGACATCATAATAGTGTGAATGGGGCGCGCGGCGAGGAAAGTGAGGACCTCGTCCCGGTGCTCATCGGCAAGCGGGCGGGCTGCCGCAGCGCCGGCCCCGGCTGTCGGTGATTGTGGCGCACTCTCTTTGGCTGTGCTTTTCGCCGTTACAACTGATGAATACATGTGCAGCTACTCCCCCGTGGGTTGCTGATTACCAGTTCACTAAAACCGGATTGGCCCGGATTAGCGGTCGCAGTTACTTGGGCAACCGGCTCAATGTTTATTACTTATCAGCACACCGTCGCCGGCAATAACGCTATTGCTGATCAGGACGCCGTCACTGATCAGTGTGCCATCGCCTAAAAAGGTGTTGCCACTTAGAGTAGTGCCATCGCCAAGCAGCACACTGGTGCTGCAAAACACCGCGCCGTCGCCGATCGTGTTACCGCTGCTGGTGAGGATGTTGCTGCCCAGCAGGACGCCGTCTGACAACACGGCCGTATTGCTGATCAGCACCCCATTGCTGAGCAGGACGCCGTCGCTGAGAAGGGAGCTCACGCCGTAAATCTTCTGGTATTTGGTGAAGAGATCGGCGCCGGCGGCATAAGTGTGATCCAGGATCAGACCTTGTGACCACGTGAAGGTCTGGCCGGCAATGGTCGTCTGCGGGACGGGCAGCGCGCTTTTCAAGAGCGGCGACCCGACCGCCGTCGTCGCCGCGAGATCGGTGCGTATGAGTTGCGCCATCCGCACCGCGCCCTCGACGTTGATCTGGCCCGCGCCTTGTTCGAATTGATTAAAGCCGGCGAGCGGCTGCGCCGTGTACATCAAGATCGCTTTCACCATATTCGGCGTCAGATTGGGGTTGGCCTGCAGCATGAGGGCCGCCGCGCCCGCCACGATCGGCGCGGCCATTGATGTGCCGCTCATGTACATCATCTTTCCGTCCGCCAGTGTACTCACGGCGGCGTCCAACTGCGGATAAGTGGTGACGAGATAGTTATTCTTCGACTCAGCGGCAACTATCTTGTTACCGGGCGCGACCAGGTCGGGCTTGATGAGATTGTCGTAGTGCTTAACGCCAAGCAGATCCGTATAATAACTGCGCGTCGGCCCGCGCGAGCTGAAAGTGGTTATGCTATCGTCGCCGCGCACGTCCGTCCCGTAGGTGTTGCTGGCGCCGACGGTGATCGCGGAAGGCTCATTACCGGGAGTGTGTATGCCTCCGTAAATCTTATTGCCGAGGCTGTCCTTACCGTTATTACCGGCGGCGGCCACGGCGACGATCCCGTTATCGACCAGGCGACGCACGGCCCTGCAGACCGGATCATTCTTGTAAGAATCACCGGCCGGCGCGCCGAGACTCATGTTGACGACACGGATGTTGTAAGCCGAGCGGTTAGTCATCACCCAATCCAAAGCACTCAACAACGCGGATGTCGAGCCCGTGCCTTGTGAGTTCAGCACGCGAAGGTTGATGATGTTGGCATTAGGCGCAATGCCCGTGTACGCGCCGCTCAGGACGAGACTATTGCCTGCGGCCAGTGAAGCGACGTGGGTGCCGTGGCCGTAAGGGTCATTCGTTAACACCCCCTCCCCGGTGAAATCAACATTTGCGACGACGCGGCTTGTGCCACTACTTCCTGATAACGCTTCGTGAGAGTTATCGACACCGGAATCAATCACGGCGATGCCGATTCCGGCGCCGTTGAAGCCCCCGTTCCCCTGCTCCTGGCGCATGACCGCCGCGCCCGTGGTGGTCTCGATGTGGCCATGCGCTTTGATCTCTCTGTCCGGAGAGACGAAGGACACTTCACTGTAACGGGCCAACTCCGTGACGATGCCGGCCGGCAATTCAACCACACGCGTCCCAAAGCTTCGGTGATGCCGTTTGATGCGCACCCCGTCGCGCCGAAGGAGGGCTTTAAGCTCATCGCTCGCCTCCCCGTCGATCTGAAGGATGACGCGGACTCTTTCATCCGCCGAGCGTGCGCTATTCACACGCTCGCGCAGGTCAGAGGAGACTTTTTCGGTTTGATGCTCGTCCCGGTCGGATTGCGCACTCGCGCGCTCGCTTACCGAGAAGGTCGTCAATGACGAGATGAGTAGGCAGGAGGTGATGAGCCAGGCCAGGGTGCGGGAATGTTCCGTCGCTCTCATTGTTATGTCCCCGAAGAACGGCCAGTCCTCCCACATAAGATGTGTGAAGAGCGGCTGGATGGTTTGCCTCTTCAGGGCAACGTCTCTTCGGGGGACTCCCACTACCCTATTCTCAGAGGAACTTAGGTTGGTGAGCACGTGCCGCCTCCGGCTTTCGCGCGGAGTGAGCCTTTATCGGTGACGGTGCCGATGAAATTTGAAACAACGCGCTCGACACAGAAGCTGAGCGCGCAGTTCGCCTTGCGAACGATATGCCGCGTCTTATTGTGGGCGTAACTGAGAGAAATGCCTGGATTGCCGGCGGGTGTCATACGTGCCGATAGCTTTCTTGGTCAAGCTGACTGACACAACTCGGTCAAGTTGATCAAGCGATCGTTCACTACGACCTATCCCTACCCCTGATGTTTAGCTTTGCTAAAGCGGGTTCCGCTCTTGTCATCCAGTTGAAACCTATTCATACCGCAGGGCAACCAGTGGATCAACTTTTGCAGCCCTGCGCGCCGGCATGTAGCAGGCGAGGAGCGCCACACCGACCAACAGCAGCGAGACGCCGATAAAAGTAGGAGGGTCGGTTGCGCCGACACCGTATAGTAGGCTCGACAGCACCCGTGTCATGATCAACGCTCCAACCAAGCCGGCTCCAATGCCGGTCAAAACCAAGGTCATTCCCTGCCTTACCACCAGTTGAAGCACGTCGCCCGTTTGCGCCCCGAGCGCCATCCGAATGCCGATCTCGCGCGTGCGCTGGCTCACCGTATAAGCGAACAGGGCGTAAATTCCCACCGCCGCGATGAGCAGCGCAAGCAGCCCGGAGACCCCGAGGAGGAGGCCTGCCAGTCGCGTCGGGATCAGCGAGAAGCGCATGCTTTCCGTCAGAGGCTGAACATCAAAGAGGGGCAGATTCGGATCCAACGCCCGCACCTCGCCCCGAACGGCGGCCAACACCGTGCGCAGGTCAGCACTCGTCCGCACGTGCAATGTCATCTCCGATATGGGGATCTGTGCCGCATCGCTCTGGAGCAACGGCAGGTAAAGGAAGGGGCGAGCGTCCTCCACTAAGGAGTGGTACTTGATCCGCTTCGCCACGCCGATCACCTCAAAATCCCCACGCCTGATGCGCAACCGCTTGCCGACTGCGTCCTCTCCCGGCCAATATTTACGTGCCATCTCCTCGTTAACAATCACCACGCCAGGAGCGCCCCGCCGGTCCTGCTCGCCGAAGGCGCGCCCATGCAGCAAAGGGATACCCATGGTCTGGAAGTAGTTGGGTCCGACCACGTTGTATTGAATGGAGGGTGGCTCTTGATCGGGCGTGAGCTCCGACCCCGCCACCACAACGCCAACCGAGTCACCCCGAGAGCCGAGCGGTACGAAATCCGCCACGCTGGCCGATTGCACCCCGGGTAAAGATTCGACGCGCGCGACTATGTCCCGGTACAAGGCTTCAACCTTCGCCCTGTCGTAACCCAGCAGGTGAGGGTCTAAGGACAGGACGATGATATGAGAAGGATCAAAACCAGGACTGAACGTCTGCGCGTTCCTTAAGCTTCTCACGAGAAGCCCGGCGCCGATCAGGAGCACCAGTGACAGCGTAACTTGGGCGATCACGAGTAGGTTACGCATGCGCGACTTGCGATAGCCTCCAGCCCCTTCGTCGTTCTTGAGTGCCTGAGCCAGATCAGGCTTGGTGGCAGAGAGCGCGGGCGCCGAGCCAAATATCAGCCCGGTTATCAGCGAGACAAGCAGCGTAAAGCAGAGTACCCGGATGTCAGGCCTCAGATTGAGTGCGAGTGGAATGCCGATTGGTGGCATTAACCTTAACAGTAGGTCGGTCGCCCAGCTTGCCATCAGGAGCCCGGCGGCCCCGCCGATGACGGCCAGCAGTACGCTCTCGGTGAGGAGCTGACGGATGATGCGGAAGCGGCCCGCGCCGAGAGCAAGGCGGACCGCGATCTCCTTCCGGCGCGCTGTCGCCCTGGCCAGCAACAGGTTAGCCACGTTGGCTGAAGAGATGAGCAGAACGATTACTACGACGCCCATCAGAATCGCCAGGAAAGCCGAGACGATACCGCGAAGAGCAGGATGGACGCCGTTGGCGGGAGCGAGAGTCACTCCCCGCCCTCTGTTCGTCTCCGGAAAGGCTTGTTCGAGTTGGCGAGCGAGGATGCCCATCTCCGCCCGGGCCTCTTTCAGGCTGATGCCGGGCTTCAGCCGCCCCACGACCATGAGATACAACATATTAGGATTTCGGTTGAGGTCGCCGGCCCCGGGCATCGCCACGGCCTGCATCATCACCGGCACCCAAATATCGGCCGCGAGTGCGGTCATTGCACCGGTGAAGCCCTCAGGGGCGATTCCAACCACGGTGAAGCTTTGGCCATTCAAGGTGAGTGCTTTCCCGATCAACTCGGGATCGGAGTCAAAACGGCGTTGCCAAAGTCCGTGGCTGATCACGGCAACGGGACGCGTGCCTGGAGTAAGGTCTTCCTCCGGAAGGAAGAAGCGGCCCAGTGCCGGCCTGACCCCAAGCACCGAGAAGTAATTGCCGGAGACGATTGCCCCGTCTACCTTTGAGGGCCCGCCGTCGTTCTCCCCGCTCCTCATCGCAAACGGCGTTGGCCAGTGCGCGGTCATCCCCGAGAAGACATGGTTATGATCTCGGTAGTAGGCGTAATCTGGGTATGACACGTTGTAGTAGCCACTTCCCTGCCTGGTGTCGTAAAGGGCCACCAGGCGATCGGGCTCCCCGACCGCGGGCAACGGTCTTAGTAACAGCGCATTGGCGAGGCTGAAAATCGTGGCATTGAGACCGATGCCTAAAGCGAGAGAGACAATCACGCCAGTCATGAAGCCGGGGCTCTTGAGCATCATCCGCAAGCCGTAACGTAGATCTTGAAGGAGAGTCCCCGCGCCACCACCTCTGTAATGAGTGAAAACCTTAAAGGCTCTTTGCATGATAAAGTACTTTATAGCACCTGATTGAACTCTGGTCAAGTTTTTTTATGGCCGTCCTTGGCTAAATCCAGGTTCACCTCTAACTCGATACACCTGCGCCTCTCGAAAATTCTATCCGGAGACAAAAGCTTCTTCCTTCGGATGCTGCCGACCGGCCGCTCGAGATATTCATTTGCCGGGGCGAGCAGGGTGACGTGACGACCGCTTTCAACAGCTTATGGGACTGCCGCTCATGTGGTATGTTGAATACGTGAACAATACTTGAGATTGCGCAACCTCGCGGAGAGGGAGAAATCACTAACGAGGGCCGAGCTTTCATGTTCCTAAGCCCCGGTAACTTGTCCGACGGAGAGCTGGAACTGCTGTTGTCGCGCCAGATGCCGGCGGACACAGCAAAGGGCACGGCGCCTACCTACCTGTTCGACATGCGGATCGACGGGCGCGTTGTCGGTGGGATCAGGTTTCGCGCCGGGTCTAATACAGATGTGGACTGCTACGCAGGGAATTTCGGGTACAACGTCGATCCGGCATTTCGCGGCCATCACCTTGCAGAACGGGCGTGCCGGCTCCTCTTGCCTTTTGCCAAGGCACACGGGTTTCGAACGCTGTGGATCACCTGTGACCCCGAAAATTATCCTTCACGACGCACATGCGAACGCTTAGGGGGTGTTCTTGTAGAAGTGGTAAGGATACCAGAAAGCAGCGACATGTATCAGGACGGCGAACGAGAAAAGTGCCGCTACCGTCTTGGCCTTATCTGAACAGCAATCTATTGTGCCCGCCAGTCCCGCGCCGCGCGGGAACTCGCTTCGTGGAGCGGATCTTGACGGCGGTGGCAAGTCTGCAGCAACCGGGACACGATGGGTTGGAATATTTGATGGCGGTATGTCAGTGGAAGAGCGGCGATGCTCGATCCATCTGCCTGGTGCCTGATTCCTCTTAGATCAGGGGCTGAACGGTTACAGGGGAAGGGGCTGTAAACCTAAGCGTTACTGGTATGAAACTTCTGAATCAATTGGGATTATATCGCCATGTTCAAATCAAGCCGCGCATCGGCCTTATGGCGCCCCGTGTGTGGGGCCCTCTTGCTTCTCTCTCTGATCGCAGGCCCTGTACCCGCCCAGTCTTCACAGCCTCTCTCGTCGACTGAGACGGTCACCGTCGACGCACGCGCAGCGGGTCGGCCTTTCCCGCACTTCTGGGAGCGCATGTTCGGCTCCGGGCGCGCCATCCTTTCGCTGCGCGACGGCTACCGCCGCGACCTGCGCGACGTGAAGCGCATCACCGGTCTCGAGTACGTTCGCTTCCACGCCATCTTCCATGATGAGGTCGGGGTCTATGATGAGGATCAACAGGGAAGACCCCTCTATAACTTCTCTTATGTGGATCAGATTTATGACGGCCTGCTGGAGAATGGTGTCCGCCCCTTCGTCGAGCTCAGTTTCATGCCGGCGAAGCTGGCCGCCCGCCGGGAGCCGCACGCCTTCTGGTACAGGCCGTTTCCGTCGCCGCCCAAAAGCTACGACAAATGGGACGAATTGGTTTACCGGTTCACCAGGCACCTCGTCGACCGCTACGGCATTGACGAGGTCGCGCGGTGGTACTTTGAAGTGTGGAACGAGCCGAACATCGATTTCTGGACCGGCGAGCCGAAAGAGGCGACTTATTATGAGCTGTATGACCATACGTCGCGGGCCGTCAAGCGTGTTAATGCCGGGCTGCGTGTCGGCGGCCCGGCGACTGCTCAGGCGGCCTGGATAGATCGGTTCATTAAACACTGTGTCGCCACGGGCGCGCCGGTCGATTTCGTCTCAACGCACGTCTACGCCAATGATCTCGCCCGTGATGTTTTCGGCACTAACGAGGATATACTGCGCGACCGGATGGTCGCGCTTAGCGTCAAGAAGGTCTACGACCAGGTGAAGAGTTCGGCCCGGCCGAATCTGCCGATTATCTGGAGTGAATACAATGCCAGCTACAAGAACGAGGTCGAGGTCACCGATGCGCCTTATATGGGAGCGTGGCTGGCCGATAACATCCGGCAGTGTGATGGCATGACCGAGATGATGTCCTACTGGACGTTTTCGGACGTGTTCGAAGAGCAAGGCGTCGTCAAGACCCCTTTCTACGGCGGGTACGGGTTCATCGCAGCCGGACATATTCCGAAGGCTTCATACAATGCGTTCAAGCTGCTGCACATGCTCGGCCAGGAGCGGCTCATGATCGATTCCACCTCCGCGCTCGCCACGCGCAGGGCCGATCGCTCGCTCGCCATCGCGGTCTGGAACTACGCGCCGCCGGAGAGCGGCGGTTCGTGGCGGCGGGTGAAGCTCGCGATCAACGGGCTCGTCGGGCGGTATCGCCTCCGCATCCACCTGCTCGACCGCGATCACGGGTCAACGCTCGCGGCCTGGGAAGCGATGGGCAGACCGAATAATCCCAGCCTCCGGCAGTTAGAGTCACTGCGGAAGGCAGCCGAACTGCCTCCCCCCGAGGAGCGACCGATCCCGGGTGGCACAGGTGCGATGACCACTCTCGAGCTTCCACCGCATAGCCTCGCTTTAATCGAGGTCATAAAGTAATGGCCTTATCTGAACGCTTTCCAATACATACTCTGGCGCATCCGGTAGAAGACGGCTAGAATGGTGATTCCGATAGAGCAATGCCCAAGCCAGAGAGTGAGAACAGTTCGGAGAAACGGCGGGAGGCGGGAGGCTTCTCCGGGCCGGCTGCGCTTCTGACCGAGCTTGGGCGGAATTTTTACAGGCGGGGCTGGGTGCTGGGAACGAGCGGGAACTTCAGCGTCGTCGTGAATGCGGAGTCACTGAGGCTGGCAATCACCGCCAGCGGGGTGGACAAAGGCGCGCTGACGGCCGATCACATCCTGCAGATCGACGCCGGCGGGAACGTCGTTGAAGGGTCCGGGCGACCCTCTAATGAGTCGAGACTGCATCTGACGGTTGTGCGCGTGCGCGGGGCCGGAGCGGTCTTGCATACGCATTCGGTTTGGAGCGCCATACTCTCGGATCTCTACGCCGGCGAAGGCGGTTTTCTCATCGAAGGCTACGAGATGCTCAAGGGCCTTAAAGGTGTGGATACTCATCAACACCGGGAGTGGCTGCCCGTGATTGATAATTCTCAGGATTATGTGGCGCTGGCCCGGTCGGTCGAAGAGAGATTAGAGCAGCACCCTGACTCACACGGGTTCCTGCTGCGCCGGCACGGACTCTATACCTGGGGCGAGAGCGTCGCGGAGGCGAAACGCCACACGGAGATCCTGGAGTTCCTGTTCGAAGTGATAGGACGCACGCGCCTCAACTCAAGGGCGTAGGTCTAAGGTTGTGAACTCCGGAAAGGTGGCTCGGCCGACGTGAGGCGCCGGGAGGGAAAGAGCTATGGCCATTGTAAGAGTCCCCGACGAGGATCGGACACTGCATGATCATAAAGAGATCGGCCAATATCTGGAGAGCATCGGAATCGAGTATGGGCGATGGAGTCCGGCGCGCCCTGTAGCGCCGGACGCGGGAGCCGAGGACATCCTCTCCGCCTACGGGACTGAGATCGAAGAGCTTAAAGCACGCGGGGGTTACGTAACCGCCGACGTAATTGACGTCAACCGGCAGACGCCGGGGCTGGAAGAGATGCTGGCTAAATTTAATCGTGAGCACTGCCACGATGAGGACGAAGTGCGCTTTATCATTCGTGGCCGCGGTGTGTTTCATATCCGACCGCGTCAGGGGCCGGTGATCGCCGTCGAGGTGGAAGCCGGCGATTTGATCCGCGTACCGCCGGGGACGCAGCACTGGTTCGACCTCTGCCTTGATCGCGAGATACGGGCAATCCGCTTGTTCAAAGACCCCGCGGGCTGGGTGCCACGGTACACAGGCAGCGGGGTGGATCGGAGATATCAGCCGCTATGCCTGGGCCCGGCGTATATCCCGCGCCAACCTGCTCTGGGTTGATCAACTTTTTCCCATGCTTGAAACGCAAGCTAGCGCCGTCCTGCTGGATATCGAAGGTACCACTACACCCATCGACTTCGTTTACGAGGTTCTCTTCCCTTACGCCCGTGATCACGTCAGAGAATTTATTCAACAGTACCACCATACCGACGAGGTCCGCGCCGCCCTCAACGGATTGCGGGAGGAGCACGCCATGGACGTGCAAAAAAAGATGGGGCCTCCCGTTTGGACAGACCGCTCGATTGACTCGCAGGTGGAGTCGGTCGTGGCCTACGTTTACTGGCTGATGGACCGGGACCGCAAGTCCACCGCCCTGAAGTCACTTCAGGGCAAGATCTGGGAGGCAGGCTATCGGACCGGAGAATTACGCGGCCAGGTTTTCGCCGACGTGCCGCCGGCCTTTGCGCGATGGTCCCGTCAGCGGAAAGAGATCGCCATTTTTTCCTCGGGCAGCGTCCTCGCGCAAAAATTGCTTTTCGCCAACACGACGGCGGGTGACCTTACCAAATTTATTCGTAGCTATTTCGACATGACCATCGGAGCCAAGACGGAGGCCGGCAGTTATCGCCGCATCGCTAATGAGATCAGGCTGCCGCCGTCAGAAATTCTCTTCCTGTCCGACGTCATCGCCGAGCTGGATGCCGCACAGCTCGCAGGCATGCGGACGGCCCTCTGTGTGCGGCCTGGCCGGCCGCACCCGGCTTCCTGTACGCACCCGGTCGTTCACACCTTCGATGAAGTTGATTTTGCTCCAGGTGAAGAGATCAACCACAGCGGGCCGGAGAGGCCCACGTGAGCTGGCGGAAAACGCCGCCGTCATGGCCGTGCTCGCCTACGCGCTCACCAATTTGCCACAACCGCTTCCGAAATGATGAACGCGGAATGATGAACGATGAAGTAAAAGCCTACATTCATCATTCATCGTTCCGTGTTCACACTTTGATCTTTATGGTTTTGCGTCCGACAATACTGAGATTTGATTCATTACCTTCAACTAACACGGAGGCCGCGCAACAGGCGATGCGCGGCGCTCCCGAAGGGCTTTGCGTCGTTGCCCGCGAGCAGACACAGGGGCGTGGTCGTCAGCAACGCGTGTGGGCATCGCCCGTGGACGCCGGCCTTTACTTCAGTATTGTTCTGCGCCCGCGCCTGGACGTCGCCGCGTGGCCGTTAATTACTCTCATGGCCGCGGTGGCCTGTGCCGATGCGCTGCGGGACGCGTGCGCTCTGCAAACCGATATTAAATGGCCCAACGACGTCTACGCGGAAGGTCGCAAACTGTGCGGCATCCTCGCCGAAGCCATCGAGACTGAGCAGGGACGCGCGGTGATCCTCGGCATTGGCATCAACCTGCGCGACCATGCTGCTCCGACGGCACTCCGCGATGTCGCCACTTCCGTCGAATCCGTCACCGGAAAAGCGCCAGAAGTGGAGGAACTGCTCCTCGCCCTGACACATGCCCTCGAACGGCATTACGGAACGCTTCAGGAGATAGGCGGCGTAGAGCAAACACTGCTAGAGTGGATCTCGCGCTCCTCTTACGCCGAGGGAAAGCGCGTGCGCGTTTCACTCGATAAGGAGACTTTCGAAGGCACGACGCGCGGGCTTGAAAGAGATGGCGCTTTACGTGTAGAAACGGACGCTGGGCAAATCAGAATAGTGCGCGCCGGAGACGTCATGGCCTTACGGCAAACGGAAGGAGCCTGAGCAGTTTTGATCGAAACACAGATCGACTTGACGATCCGCCAGTATGATATTGATATGGCCGGAATCGTCAGCAATATCGTCTATGTGCGCTGGCTGGAAGATTTGCGCGAGGAGCTTCTCCGGCAACACGCCCTCACGCGCGTCTTGTTCGAGCGCAATCTGGTGCTCGTCCTCGTGCGCACGGAAATCGATTACCGCGCGCCGCTCAGATTTCTCGATCACTGCCGGGGCCGGATGCGCGTCGCCGAGATTGGGCGGGCATCGGTGGCGATGCTCGCGGACTTTTGTAATCGTGAAGGGCTCCTCGTCTCCGAAGCAAAACAGGTCGGTGTACTGGTTGATTCGCTGACCGGCAAACCGACGGTATTACCGGACGAAGTGCGCGCGATTTTCGAAGGAAAGGGTTCGGTGCTTATCCAGCAACCTCAAGCCTGAGGCACGTGCAGGGGAAATTAATAATGACGCAGGATGGCTCAGGCAAACGAATAGTGATCACGACGTTCGGCTCGTTCGGCGATGTTCATCCTTATTTGCCGGTCGCGCTTGAATTAAAGGCTCGTGGTCACCGGCCGGCCGTTGCGACCCTGCCGCTCTACCGCGAAAAGGTTGAGGCACTCGGGATCACCTTTCATCCGGTCCGGCCCGATCTGCCTCCCCCCGAGCAGGCCGTCGAATTGATCGGTGAGGCGATGGATGCCAAGACCGGGACCGAATTTATTTTCAAGACAATGATTACGCCTCACCTGCGCGACAGCTACGATGATCTATGCGAAGCGGCGCGCGGCGCGGATCTTCTCATCACGCATCCAATCACGCTGGCCGGGCCGCTGGTCGCGCAAAAGATGAAACTCCCCTGGGCCTCAACCGTCCTCTCCCCGGCCTCGCTCTTCTCCATCTACGATCCGCCGGTCGTGCCTCTTCCGTCTGTTCTCTCTAAGCTGCCCGCCGTCAGTCCGGTCATTGCCCGCTTGCTTTTCAGCTATGCCAGGCGGAGACTTGAGCCGTGGATCGAGCCGGTTCGTCGCCTGCGCGCCGAGCTCGGTTTGCCGCCGGGAGGGCATCCGGTGTTTGAAGGCCAACACTCGCCCGAGCTGGTGCTGGCATTGTTCTCTTCCGTACTGGCCAGGCCGCAGCCCGACTGGCCGCCGCACACGCACATCACAGGCTTCCCTTTTTACGACCGTCGCGACGAGCGGGGAATCTCATCGGATCTGTTGAGGTTTCTCGACGCCGGGCCACCGCCCATCGTGTTTACTTTAGGCTCGTCGGCGGTCTGGGTCGCGGGCGACTTTTACCGCGAGAGCATTGTCGCCGCCCGGAAGCTGGGGCGGCGCGCCGTGCTGCTGGTCGGCGATACGCGTAACCTTCCGCCCGAGCCGTTACCTGATAATATCGTGGCCTTCGACTACGCGCCCTACGGAGAGATTTTGCCGCGCGCCAGCGCAGTGGTGCATCAGGGCGGCATCGGCACGACCGCACAATCATTGCGCGCGGGCAAGCCCATGCTGGTTGTCCCCTACAGCCATGATCAGCCCGACAATGCCGCGCGGGTGGCACGGCTCGGCGTGGGCCGGGCGGTCCCCCGCCCGCGTTACACAGCCGCGCGCGCCGCGAAAGAATTAAGCATATTATTGGATGATCCGAGTTACGCCATGAAGGCTGCCGAGGTGGCGCGGCGTGTCCGAAGCGAGGACGGCGCCCGCTCCGCCTGCGACTTGATCGAAGAGCTGCTATCAAAAATGGGAGGGCCGGGGCCGCACGAAGAGCAATTGATTTATGCTTCTAGTCATTGACGTTGGCAACACGAATACGTCGCTCGGTGTGTACGAAGCCGAACGGCTCATCATACACTGGCGTTTGACGACCGCCAGGGATCGCACGGTGGATGAATACGGCGTACACTCCCGCAACCTGTTCCAGTTGGCCGGGATAGATTTCAAAGCGATCGATGCGGTTGCCATCGCTTCGGTCGTCCCGCCTCTTAATTACACTTTGAAAAGGATGTCGGAAGTATATTTCGGGCGCACGCCCCTCTTCATCGATCACGAGACCGATACCGGCCTGCCGATCCTTTACGATCCGCCCTCGGATGTCGGCGCAGACCGCATTGTCGACGCTGTGGCCGCGATTCATAAGTACGGCGCCCCATGCATTGTGGTCGACTTCGGCACGGCGACGACATTCAATGCGATCAACGCGGAGGGACAGTATTTGGGCGGCGCCATCACACCCGGCATCACGATCTCATCCGATGCGCTTTTTCAACGTGCGGCGCGGCTCCCGCGTGTTGAGACCAAACGGCCGCACGTCGTGATCGGCTCGTCAACCGTCAGCGCCATGCAGTCGGGTCTGTACTACGGCTATGTCGGGCTCGTCGATGGAATACTGCAGAGGATGCGCCAGGAGTTGGGCGGCGCTCCACGGGTGATTGCCACGGGCGGCCTCGCTCCACTCATCGCCACCGGGTCGGAACTGATCGAAACGATCGATGACACGCTCACGCTCGAAGGCTTAAGACTGGTTTATGAAAGAAGTCTGGAGTCTAAAGTCTGAAGTCTTTTTGACTCTCTAGACTCCAGACTCCCTGGACTTGAGACTATCAGATTGAACTATTTTAATTATTTCACCGAGATCGAAGACACTTTTATTCGTCGCCGGGGCAAACATCTACTGCTCAGCCCGATGGACTGGGCTTTGATCGAGAGCTGGAAGGAGATGGGCGTGCCGCTGCATGTCGCGCTGCGCGGTATCGAGCGGGCGTTCGACTCGCATGACGCCAAGCCACGGCGGCGCAGCGTCAAAACACTCCTGTACTGCCAGGAGGAGGTCGAGGCGCAGTTTGCCGAATGGCGCGAGGCACAGCTTGGCTCCGGCAAAGAGCACACCAATGGCGATGGCTCTGCCGGGCAACGGGTGGATGAAGATGTGCACCTGCCGTTCCCACGCGCGATCATCCTCGAACATCTTGCACGCGCTCGTGCTGCGCTCATGCAAATCTGCTCCAGGCGACGGAAGGTGCGCGCGGATCAGCTTTCCGATGCTTTCTCGCGTGCCGCCAGGCGACTTAAAGGTCTGGAAGAAGATTTCGGCTCAAGCGCCCGCCCGGACGCTGAAAAACTGGAGGAATCTCTCGCCGGCCTCGAAAAACTACTGGACGATGCGTTGCGCGCCGGCCTTTCGCCCGCCGACCTCGCCGCCGCGCGCTCCGAGGCGGAAACACAACTGCATCCCTTTCGTAACCGCATGGAACGCGCCACCTACGAACAAACTCTGGACAATCTGGTGCTAAAACGCCTGCGCGACCACTACGGCGTGCCCCGTCTCAGCCTGTTCTACCTCTGACTCGCTCGCGATGATAAAAGGAATTACAATCATCATATACGGAAGTAGGGCTTGAGACCTTTGCGTGAGACCTCTTGTCTGCAAAGCTGCATGGAAGTAACCACTATAGCGGTATGCATATGCGTGCGACGATATTTCTCTCTGTGCCTCTGTTTTTCCTCTGTGTCCTCTGCGGTTCAAAGCTTTTGTTCGCGGCTCGGTCACACCCATTATAATGAGCAAACCAAAAGGGCGCAGACGCAGGCATGACGTTTCGGATCAAACAGCCATCGGCGTGACGGATGAAGTCTTGATCGAGCGCATTTTGCCGGGCGGCGCTGGCCTCGCGCACGCCAACGGGCAGACGCTGCTGGTCGCGCTCGCGGCGCCCGAGGATCGCGCCCGCGTGCGCATCGAACGCGTCCGTGGCAAAACGTCGTTCGCTTCAATCGTGGAGATCATCGAGCCTTCGCCCGCGCGCGTCGAGCCGCCATGCCCCTACTTCGGACGCTGTGGCGGCTGCGATTTTCAGCAGTTGAGTTACGAAGCGCAGCTGGCCGCCAAAGTCGGGATCATACGCGATTGTCTCCGTCGTATCGCGGGCATTGAGATACCCGGCGACATACCGATCATCGCCTCACCGCACGCGTGGCATTACCGCTCGCGCGCACAGTGGCAATTCGATCCCCGCAAGAGTCGCCTCGGCTATTTCGAGCGCGGCTCGCATCGCGTGTGCGACGCGGCGGAGTGCCCCGTCCTCGTTCCCGCGCTGCAAGAGACGCTGAGCCATTTGCGCGAACGAATGCTGGCCCACACGCTGCCGGAAGAGGCCGTGGAGTTTCAGGCGGTAGCGGGGGATGATGGCCCGGCGCTGGTGCCGCCCACCGGCGACATCCCCCTCGAGACGAGCCGCACCATCGGAGACCATCGTTACCACTTCAGCGCCGAAGCTTTTTTTCAGATCAATCATCAGCTGCTTGCCTCGCTGATCGATGCCGCGCTCGACAACGCACAGGGAGACACGGCCGTTGATCTCTACTGCGGCGCAGGGCTTTTCACCTTACCGCTCGCGCGAAAGTTCTCGTGCGTCGTCGGCGTCGAAGCGGATGCGACAGCAATCGCTTACGCGCGGTGCAATATCGAAGGCGCAGGTGTCTCAAACGCCACGGTTGAATGCGCAAAGGTCGGCGGGTGGTTAAATGAGAACGCGAACCGACTTGCGCCCGTCGATTTCGTACTCCTCGACCCGCCACGCGCGGGCGCAGAACCGGGAGCAATTGGTGGGATCATCGCTCTGCGTCCTCAGCGCATCGCCTATGTCTCATGCGAGCCCTCAACGCTCGCGCGCGACCTCAAAGAACTGGTCGGCAACGGATATAAGCCTGACTCCATCGCCGCATTTGATATGTTCCCGCAAACCCATCATGTTGAAACAGTCGTACAACTCTCCTTGATGAATTTGCCAATTTAGTTTTGCGATTTAATAGAGAGATTTTATAGCGGCTTAGTCAAGCGCAGCCCAGGAAGCGTCAGTACTGCGAGCGATAGCGAGCGGGTTGCTACGTCGGCCCACTAGAATTCTTATCATCTATAAATCTGCAATTCATCTGTTATCGCTAATCGAAAGGGTAGTGGGGTCATAGTGCGGTGCTGGCATAATTATTTGGCATTCAGTTTGCCATTGCTAAATCGAAGCGCTTTTGTGGCCGCAGCGCACCCGAAGCTGGCGATCATCTCGGTCGGTCTGGTCTCACCCTTCGGGCACCCTCGTCCAGAAGTGGTGGAGCGTTGGCGCGCCAGTGGGGCGGAGGTTTTGACCACGGGGAGTTGTGGCACAATCACGATCAGCACCGACGGTCATGCACTTAGTCACACTATCTTCTATATAAAGATAATGCCGGTCTGTTGCCCGCTTCGTCTTGATTAGCGACCAGGCACTTCAACAGATGATTTGACTTAGGCTATTAATTTTGGCATAAAAGCTTTCTTGTTTTACCACCTCCCCACCGAATTATGTTGTCTTGCGAATTACGATATGACGGCAATAGATGAGGAGGTACCCCTCGCATGAAATCTCCACTTATGAGAGCCAGGACCCGCCTAACTTTACCCATTCTCTTTGTACTTCTTGTTTCCGTTTTCGCTGCCTGTAAGCGACACTCACCGCCAGAGGTTGAGGCGGTCGATCCGATTGATCGCAGGTCCAATCTGCCGATGGTCGAGCCGGTCAAGCGCGATCTGGCAGAGATCAAAGAGCGCGGCACCCTGGTCGTTCTCGCCCCCTATAACTCCACCACCTATTTTCTTTACCGCGGAGAACCTCTCGGTTACGAATATGAGCTTCTCCAGACTTTCGCCAGGGAACATGGTATGGCGCTGAAGATGGTAGTGGTCACCGATCCAAATAGCCTCTTCTCCTTACTGAACAGTGGCGAGGGAGATATCGCCGCCGACCGGCTGGTCCCCACATCGGAGGATGAGGCAAATGTCTCCTTCACACGCGCCCTGTACCATACTGAACCGGCCCTCGTGCAACAGGAGAAACCGCCGGAAGCAGCCGGTAAGGGGACGGAACAAGCTCTCAAGCCCGGTCCGGCCGATGAAGCGCCGGAGGTAGAGATCCAGGCGCGGCTCATCACGAAACCGGCCCAGTTGGCCGGGAAGACGGTCGACTTGCCGGTGAAGTCTCCCTACCGTCGAACACTAATCGAGCTGGCTGATAGCATCTCGGGCGACATTCACGTCGTGGAGATGGGAGGGGAAATCCAGGATGAAACGCTGGCCCAGAAGGTGGCCAAAGGTGAGGTCGAGTTCACCGTCATGCAGAGCAATCTGGCCGAGCTTAAGGAGGCCGAGTTCAAGAACCTGAAGGTTCGCCCGATCATTGGAGGGTCGCACAGCGTCGCGTGGGCGATGAGGAAGAACGCGCCCGAGCTGATGAACGAGATGAATAGCTGGATCGCCGAGAAAAAGAATAGCGCCATCTTTGATCGGCTCTATAAAAAGTACTTCGTAGACCGCCGTAGTTACCTTGAGCGCGTCGAGAGCGAGTATCTCACCTCGACGACGGGCAAGCTCTGCCCGTACGATCCACTGCTGAAACAATACGCCGCAGACCTCAACTGGGACTGGCGATTGCTGGCATCCCAAGCATTCCAGGAATCGCGCTTCAAGCCTGATGCGCACTCCTGGGCGGGAGCAGTCGGCCTCTTACAGCTCATGCCGAAAACGGCCCAGCAGTTTGGCGTGCGAAACGCGCACGATCCGGAAGACAACATCCAGGGGGCCGTTAAATTCCTGAAATGGCTAAACAATCATTGGAGCTCTCGCATTCCCGATGACGGAGAACGCCTCAAGTTCGTTCTGGCCTCTTACAACTGCGGCGTCGGGCACGTGGAAGATGCACAGCGCCTCACCGAAAAATACGGTGGTAATCCGCAGGCCTGGAACGATGTGTCCTACTGGCTCCTGCAGAAGTCAGCGCAGCAATACTCTACAGACCCGGTAGTGAAATTCGGTTTCTGCCGCGGACTCGAGCCGGTCAACTACGTGAGCCTGATTCTCGCGCGGTTCGATCACTACAAACAGTTCGTGGTCACCTAGGCTTCTCTAAACGACTGTTTGCTTTGTGAGCCTGCTCTTCAAAAACTGAAGTACTTCACGCTTGTGCGATGGTGTTAAAGCTCGAATGCTTTCCGCCTGATACTTCTTCCTGATCCACTCGACCAGTTGCTCCTCACTCTTCCCCAGCGCCTGACATGCGGCCAGAATTTCATTGTCCGGATCGGGGTCCTCAATACTTGCGCCGGCAGCGTCTCTCGGACCTACCGTGGATTGAGCCGCAACTGCGCTCGTATTAATCACCATGTCTTCCATATCCTGCGTGAAGAACTCCGAAGCGTTGACTGCCAGCAAAGTCGCGGCAATTAAGGACCTTTTCTGCCCGATTTTCTGCATTGTGTTGACCTGGTCGGCGATGTCGGGATTTGGTATTCGCCCAACCTGTTGGTTTTCTATGGACGGATCGCCGGCCGGGAATTTAGCACCGCACCCACCTTGCTTGCGGTGACAGATCCACCCACCGCCGTACTCCTCCCTACCCTTGATAATCGTTGCCTGCTTGCAGTCAGGGCATCTACGCTTTGCCTCACGGTAGCGGTACTTCTGCTCTCGGGAGTTGCACGACCCGTCCGATTCGGCAATGAGGAGATCACCGCGGAAGAGCTGGCAACGATAGAGGTAGTAGAAGAAAGGCTCGTCCCCATGATCTATGCCCGTCCAGTCTTCGATGCGCTCGATCAGTTGGAACCGCGTGCTCAATCCAAAAAACGTGGTCAGTTTCTCGGCCCCGGGCTTGAGCAGGGTGAGCTTGTCCGTGCCGGGGATCATGCCGTAGTCAATATCTTTACGGAGCACACGGCTGACGAATTCAATAATCGTGTTGTACCGCTCCACAGCCAGCTCAATCGACATCGCCGGCATGAACTGCGAGCGGTCAACGGGCGCGAGCGCGCCCGCGATGTCGTTCATCTCTCGTGTTAATTCTTCATTCATAACCCGGTCAGAATCTTCGCTTGACATTGTTGGTCCGTTGCAATCGTGGAACACTGTATCACATATAAAAGCGATTGTATATACTTGAACTTGTTGGGATTTGAGGCGGCATTTCATTTTACAGGCCGGCCGTAGGAAAAGGTCAGACGTGACGCTGCCCTCTGTTTTTAACCGCTCGTAGGATGAATAACGCCACCACTCCCAGACGAACAGCTACGATGAATAAAGGGCCGCTGACTGAGATAGTAAGCCGGCAAAAAGCCGTGTCATGCTTACGGCCAACAGGAGCGCAGCGACATCACCCATACGCCCTTCCGGCAAATCTCCGGGGCGATGAGCAAGCCCCGGAATAGCCACGCGACCCCGCTGTGGGTCGTGCTGACGGCGCACGCCGCCATCGCCCTGGGGACACTCTCCGGAGGCTGGCGCATCGTCCATACGATGGGGGCCAGGATTACGAAACTCCAGCCGGTCGGCGGCTTCTCGGCAGAAACGGCCGGCGCTATCACTCTGTTCGGCGCAACGTGGGCGGGCATTCCAGTTTCCACCACCCACACGATTACCGGCGCCATCATCGGCGCCGGCACAACGCGCAGGCTTTCGGCCGTCAGGTAGGGGGTGGCAGGACGCATCGTCTGGGCGTGGGTACTGACGATTCCGGTGGCGGGAATCTATGCTGCGGTCTACTTCCTGGCGATCAAGCTCATTTACAGATTCACGGCAGGTTAAATCGAAGGATGAAAAGATTGAGCGACCGCAGGGCCGGGGAGGATCACGGAGGAAAAGACAAGAGGAAACAAGGCATGGAAAAAGCAGTCAAGGCAATAACCGGGCGAGGGTGAGACGGGCGATTTCTGAATCTCTATTCCTGTTCTTCCTCTGTGTTACTCCGTTCCCTCTGTGGTTCAATCCTCACGCCATGGCAGCGGCTGCGGTGTCGTCTGACGCAGCTTTCTTTGAGCAGCCTGTGAAACGATAGCCGACACCGATCACTGTTTCAATACTATCTTCGCATTTCCCGAGCTTCTGTCGTAGGCGGCGGATGTGCACATCGAGCGTGCGCGTGTCTCCGTAGTACTGGTGGCCCCATACGTCGTCGAGAAGTCGCTGGCGCGTGGCCACGCGCCCGGCACTCCGGGCCAGTGTGGCGAGCAGCGCGAATTCTTTCCGGGTGAGCTTAAGTCTGGTTCCGTCGCACGTCACATGCATGTTGGCGAAATCAATCCGGAGGCGGCCGTCTTCATAGATCGCTTCGGTGCGCTCGTCAACCCGGCGCAGCACGGCGCGGACACGCGCCATCACCTCCCGCACCGAAAAAGGTTTGCCGATATAATCGTCTGCCCCGAGGTCTAATCCCGCCACACGGTCCGCTTCCGACGTGCGCGCCGTTAGGATGATGATCGGCGTGCGGCGGGTAGACGGTTCGCGGCGCAGCCGCCTGCACAACTCGACCCCACTCATCCCCGGCAGCATCAGATCGAGAATCACCAGCGCGGGAGGCCCCTGCGGGTCGAGCGCGACGGACAGTCCCTGTTCACCGGTTGCGGCAATAATCGCTTTAAGCCCCTCGCGCTCCAGGTTGTAACGCAGGTTCTCTGCGATATCAGGCTCGTCTTCAACTATCAGGATGGGTTTCGGCATACTCACCTCTGAGGATTCGTGCCGGCGGCGGCCACGCCGGATGGATCACTCTGAAACGCGATGGTCTTCACCGGGCCATTGAGCGCCGCTCCGCCCGGCCATCGCGCCTGACGCATTACCAAGCCTCTTCACACCCCTTTTAATTGCTATGTTTAATAAAAGCGGCTTCCGCCATATAGACCGTGAGCTCACAGATGTCCGTTACATAATCGCCGATCCGCTCGATGTGCTTGGCGACGAAGAGTAGGCGCGCGGCGCGCGTGGTGGTAGACGAATCGGCCACCATCATGTTAATCAGGTCATGAAAGGTTCGTTCGTAAATTTCGTCTATCGCGTCATCACGCTCGATCACGGCGCGGGCCGCCGCCGCGTCACCCGATGTGAAGGCGTCCAACGCCGCGTGCAACATCGCGGAAGCGTGCTCGGCCATCCGCGATAGGTCCACATAAGACTTCAGCTCCGGCTCGTCGTTGAGGTCGATGGCCACGCGCGCAATGTTGCAGGCGTGGTCGGCAATTCGCTCCAGGATGGGGGTAACTTTAGCGACCGAGATGACAAAGCGCAGGTCGCGCGCGGCGGGTTGACGAAGCGCGATAACGTCAATACAGAAACGATCTATCTCGACCTCCAATTGATCGATCTGGTCATCATTTTTGAGCACCTCTCGAGCGGTTGGCGTGTCCCGTTCCACGAGGGCGAACATGGCGCGCTGCAGCGCCATTTCCGTCTCGCCGCCGAGCAGCAGCACGCGGTCACGCAAAGCGTTGAGGTCGCGATCAAGCTGTCGATGATAGTCCATTATTTTAGCTCCTCCCCCTTTATCTCCGATGCCGTCAGGAAAACTTGGCCCGCCCCCCTTATCCGAAACGACCGGTGATGTAATCTTCGGTCAGTTTCTGATTCGGGTTGGTAAACATCTTCTCGGTAGAATTAACCTCGATCAGCTTACCGAGCCAGAAGAAGGCCGTCTGATCCGAGACGCGGGCGGCCTGCTGCATGTTGTGCGTGACGATAATGATCGTGTACTGCTCCTTCAACTCCACAATCAACTCTTCGATCTTTTGTGTCGCCATCGGGTCAAGCGCCGACGCCGGCTCGTCCATCAGTACGACTTCGGGGCGGATGGCGAGGGCACGCGCGATGCAAAGCCGCTGCTGCTGGCCGCCGGAAAGCCCGAGCGCGGACGATTTCAAGCGGTCTTTGACCTCCGACCAGAGCGCCGCGTCCTTTAACGCCTGCTCGACACGCGCATTAAGCTCGGCCTTGCTTGACGTGAGCCGGTTAATGCGCAGGCCGTAAGCCACGTTATCGAAAATAGATTTTGGGAACGGGTTCGACCTCTGGAAGACCATGCCGACTTTACGGCGCAACTCGACGACATCCATGTCCGGCGCGTAAATGTCTTGCCCGTCAAGCTCGATGTGCCCTTCAGCGCGCGTCCCCGGAATCGTGTCATTCATGCGATTCAGGGTGCGCAGGAAAGTGGACTTTCCGCACCCTGAAGGGCCGATGAAGGCCATCACCTGGCGCTCGGGGATGCCCAGCGAGATGTTGAAGAGCGCCTGTGCGCGGCCGTAATAAAAGTTCAGGTCGGCCACGCTGATCTTGTACGCGACAGCGCTTGCCGCCACCTGCTCGACCGGTCGTGGCCCATCACCGCGTGGCTCGGGCCGGCGCGGCCGCGGGGGGGTTGCTGGAGTTGTTGTGGACATCGCTAAAATTTCTTACGCGTAAAAAAGCGAACCATGATATTGACGGACAAAATTATCGCCATTAACACCAGTGTGGCCGCCCACGCCTGGGCGTGCCATTCATCGTAGGGCGAGAGGGCATAATAATAGATCTGCACCGTCAATGATGCTACCGGCTGATCGAGGCGAAAGTTGAAAAAGCGGCTGCCGAAGGCCGTGAACAGTAGCGGCGCCGTCTCCCCCGACACGCGCGCGACCGCCAGCATCGCGCCGGTCGCGATGCCCGAGGCCGCCGCCGGCAGCACCACCCCCCAGGTCATTCTCCACTGAGGCGCTCCGAGCGCAAGTGCGCCCTCCCGAAAGCTGGTCGGCACCAGCCGGATCATCTCCTCGGTGGTCCGCGTCACAATGGGAATCATAATCAGCGCGAGCGCGATACCTCCGGCAAGGGTGGAGAAGCCTTTCATCGGGACGACGACGATCAACCAGACGAAGACGCCGGCGACAATGGACGGCACGCCCGTCAGGGTGTCGGTGATGAAACGCACGGCCTTACCGAACCAGTTGTCTCCAAACTCCGCCAGGTAGACCCCGGCGGCGATACCGAGAGGTAGCCCGAAAGCGGAGGCGAGCAGAAGCAGCATCAGCGATCCAAGAATTGCGTTGCCGATGCCACCGCCTTCGCCGACCGGCTTGGGCGTATCGGTCAGAAATTGCAGGTTGATCGAGCTGATCCCGCGCCACGCGATGTAGCCCAGAATGATGGCGAGGATAATGACTGTGAAGAATGCGCACAGGGCGGTCAGCGTCGTCATCACCGCGTTCGTCATGTGACGCCCACTTTTCTGACTCACCGCCGCTCCCATCACGCAGCCCTCGCCGTGCCGCTCGTCCCACGCGTCACGCTCCAGACCAGGAGCCGCGCCACGCCGTTGACGATGAAGGTCACAAGAAAAAGAATCAAGCCGATTTCGATGAGCGCGCTCAGGTACAAATCCCCGGTCGCCTCGGTAAACTCGTTGGCGATCACCGAAGCGATCGTGTATGAGGGATCGAAAAGTGAAGCGCTGATCTGCGGGCGATTGCCGATGACCATCGTGACCGCCATCGTCTCGCCGATGGCGCGGCCCAGGCCCAGAATCACCGCTCCGGCGATCCCCGACGCGGCGTTAGCTAAAACGACACGGGTCGTCTCCCATTTCGTTGCGCCCAGGGCAAGCGCCGCCTCGCGCTGCGACATGGGTACGGCGGCGAGCACGTCGCGTACCACCGCCGAGATGATCGGTGTGACCATGATGGCGAGAATGATTCCGCCGGTGAAGAGGCCGATGCCGGTGATCGTCCCCTGAAAAAGCGGCAGCCAGCCGAACCAGCGCGCCAGAGGCGGCTCAATATAGACGCGCAGGAAAGGGGCCAGCACGAAGACGCCCCACAGGCCGTAGACGACCGAAGGTATCGCCGCCAGTAGCTCGACCAGAAAAGCGACCGGCCGGGCAAGCTGCCACGGTGCCTGCTCGACCAAAAAGATCGCCACCCCTAACGAAAGCGGGACGGCAATAAGTAACGCGATAACGGATGACACGACCGTCCCGTAGATAAACGGCAGCGCCCCGAACTGGCCCTTGATGGGATCCCACGTACTGCTGGCTAAAAAGGAGAAGCCAAACGCGCGAACCGACAGCATCGAGCTCGATGCCATGGCGGCGATCATCGCGGCGACGATAAGTAGCACGGTGAGCGCGCTGAAAAACAGCAGGCCGTGGAATACGGCGTCACCCGTGCTACCCGTCGGCGACAGAGCGCGCCGCCAGTTCCATGCGCGCGCAAGTGCGCCGTACGGGGCGGCGGGCGTCGGAATGTTTGGCGGCGAGCTTGCCATCTTTAGCCTAGTCTGCTCAGGCGGAACGCAACGGCTTGCCGTTGGCTGTGATCGAGTTGATCTTGGCTTCGGCGCGCTTCACCACCTCTTCGGGCAGCGGCGCATACTGCAAATCTTTCGCGTATTTCTCGCCATCATGGATGTCCCACCAGAGAAAATCAACCAACGCTTTGCCCTTCGCCGCATCCTTCTGGTTCTTGTAGGCGAGAATGTAGGTGTAGCTTGAGATCGGATAAGCGTTCGCGCCCGCCGCATTGGTGATCGAGACGCGCAAATCATCGGGCATGCTCTTAACAGACTCGGCGGCGGCGGCCGTCACCGAATCGAGCGTCGGCTCGACAAAGTTCCCGGAGCTATTCTTGATTAGCGCAACCGGCAATTTGTTCTGCACGGCGTATGCCAGCTCGACGTAGCCAATGGTGTTCGGCGTCTGCTTGACCTGTCCCGTGACGCCCTCATTGCCTTTGCCGCCTATTCCGACCGGCCAGTTCGGCGACGTGCCCGAACCGACCTTATCCTTCCACTCCGGACTCACCTTCGACAGATAGTCGGTGAAGACCGCCGATGTGCCGCTGCCGTCCGAGCGGTGAACGACGGTGATGTCGGCATTGGGCAAATTGACCCCCGGGTTATCATTTTTGAGGCGCGGGTCATTCCATTTTTTGATCTTGCCGAGAAAGATATCCGCGATCACATCCGGGGAAAAGCGCAAAGGCCGGGAGACATCTGGCAGATTATAGGTCAGGACGACGGCGCCGAGCACCGTCGGGATGTGCAGCAACTCGCCGGGCGCGCTCTTCAAATCCTCGTCCTTCATCGGCGCATCCGACGCGCCAAAATCAACCGTCTGCTCCTTGATCTGCTTGATGCCGCCGCCGGATCCAATCGACTGGTAATCGATGCTGACGTTCTTGTTCAACTTGCCGTACTCGCTCAGCCATTTTTGGTAAAGGGGGTTCGGGAAGGTCGCGCCGGCGCCCTGTAATCGGACCTCGCTTTTGGCCCCCCCCGTCGTCGAACCTCCCGCCCCGCCCCCCGTGTCCGGCCCGGCACAAGCGAGGGCGAGTGCGGTAAGTGAGACGGTCACAAACGCGAGCGCCCCGCGTTTCATTCTTTTTGATAGTAACATTCGAGTATCTCCTGAAAGTTTATAATAGAATGTCAAAGTTTGGAATGGTCTCGTTTCATTCGATCCATCCGTTTCGCTCCCCCGCCGCCCGCCGAAAGACGATAGCCAACATTGACCATCGTCTCGATATGGAGACCGTAAGGCGCGAGCCTATGGCGCAGCCGGTAAACGTAGACGCGAAGACTGACAGAGTTGAAAGGCTTCCTGTCGCCCCAGACGTATCGCCAGAGGTCTTCCGCCGAGACGACGCGCTCAAAGCTCAGCGTCAGCCGCGAGATGATCAAAAACTCCGTTCGCGGAAGCTTGATGGAATGATCCCCGCAGGCGATGTAATAATTGTCATGCTCAACGCGAAGATACCCGTCGTCGTAAACGTTCGCCGTTATATCCTGGGTGGAGGGCTGCGAAGAAAATACCGGTTTCGGTCTTGTGCGCATAAGCTCCTTACTCATAACGGCTTAATACAGTACATGAGCGTATCCGTTTTCAATCATTCTCCGCCATACTTTTTGAGTCTTCCCGCCTGCTCAGAATGTAAAGACGATCTTCTCCTGTAAGCTAAACTGGCGCGGGGTGAACACATTTTCCGGGCTTACCGGTTCACGGACAGTCACAGAGGCCCAAAGTCGGTTGTGCAAAGGTGAGTGTAGAGCGGGGGGATTAAATCCGTGTTAACACTCTATTAACCGGGTATTAAATTTCGGTGTTTAATACGCGAAGAGCTATCCTTCGGGATCGCTCATCACCGCTTCCGATGATGAGCGATCCCGAAGAGATTTGGGATTAAAAATTAAATCGAAGGGCGAACTGAATCTGGCGACTGGTCCCGAGTCCGACGGTGCGTTCGACTGTTTGCCTGAGCAGGCCGAAAGTGGAACCGGCCGCGGCTTGAGTGAAAGGCTGGCCCGGTTGCAACTGGTTAGCTCCAGTTCCCAGGGCGTTATTGAGCTGCGCCGCCGGGTTGGCGAAGTTCGTGAAGTTGAAGATGTTGAAAATCTCGGTGCGGAACTCGAAGTTCATCGTCTCCGAGAAGCGGAAACGCTTGTTAAAGACGAGATCAACCTGCTTGAAGTTAGGCCCGCGCAAAGCGTTGCGCGGCAGGTTGCCGAAAGTGCCCGGCGCAGGGATCGCAAAGGCCGCCGGATTAAGCAGGTTGCGGTCATTGTTAAGATAGGGACTGACGCCCGGAATCAGATCGGGCCGGCGGATGTTACGCGAGGCCCCGCCGCCGGGAGTATTAACGACGGCGGTAAAACCGGCCGGCAAAGGATTCGCGGAGTTGACGGTGCCGGGAAGCGCCCGCACCTCGCCCGCGTTGCAGCCGGCGGCCGGGTTCGTGCATTGAATGACCACGTCAGGGCGTGTGATGCCGACTTCGATGGGCAGTCCCGACCGCGCGTTGATGATCGTGCCCACTTCCCAATTGCCGAAGACCATATTGCCGGCGCCGCCGAGATCGTATCTCTTGCCACGACCTACCGGCAACTCGTAGAGCGCGCTCAGGTTGAAGGTATGGCGCACGTCGAAGGTGTTGTAGCCGCGATCGACCTCGAAATTGTTCGGGACGGCGACCGTGCGCGCCTCGTTTGACCCCGAGGTGTTGCCGAAGCTGCGTGAGAGTGTGTATTGCGAATTGAGCGTGAGCCCCGTCGAGAAACGGCGCGCGAGAGCCATCTGCAGCGCGTTGTAGCTATCCGTACCCCCGCTCGTTTTGAAATCAATTTCGGCGAAGGGCCTACAAAGGGAAGCGCCGCAAGCCGCCTGACCGTTGATGATATCGAACTGGCGGATTGTCGTGACGCCGATGATTCGTCCTGTATCGGGGTTTGCGACGTTGACGACGCCGACACCTGCGGGCAGCGCGCTGCCGCTGGTGATGGTCGTCTGTCCGGGCAGGATCAGGT
The DNA here is from genome assembly GCA_964383905.1 of uncultured Blastocatellaceae bacterium. Lineage (GTDB taxonomy): Bacteria > Acidobacteriota > Blastocatellia > Pyrinomonadales > Pyrinomonadaceae > CAYLJO01. The sequence continues at coordinate 3,794 of CAYLJO010000050.1, read as the reverse complement.
TGGAAACGCCGCGCAGGAAAAGGTTTCGCCCCTGGGCGCCGACATAGGCGGCTGTCAGCACCATTTTGTAAGGAAGCTCCTGCTGGATGGAGACGCTGTATTGGTAGACCTTTTCAGGAATCGAGTAATCGCGGCGGTACGCGCGCGGCTGGAACTGGCGGTTCAAGGGGTTGTTGATGAAGAAAGTGGTCGCCAGCGCGGGGTCGAGCGGGAAAACATTCAAGGGACTGTTGCCACTAAAGGTGGAGGAGATGCGGTCGCTTTCGACGGGCTGCACCTGATCTTCCGTTTGGCCCGGCCCGTAGTAGATGCCGAAGCCAGCGCGTAAGACCGTACGGCCGCCGCCGAAGAAGCCGTCGCTCTTGTAGTTGGGCGACCAGGTGACGGCGACTCGGGGGCCGAAGTTAGTCTTCAAAGATTTGAAGAAATCCGTGTTGGGCGGCAAGAGCACGCCCGTGCCGGGGTCGAAGATCACGTCCAGGTTATTCACCTCGCGCAGAGGCGTATAGTACTCGTAACGCAGGCCGTAATTGAGCGTCAGGTTCGGGCGCAGTTTCCACTCGTCCAGCGCATAGCCGATGTAGTAGAACTGCCTGGTGTGACGGTTCCCGGTGGCGCCGTTATTGAACGGGCTCGGGGCGCTCACGTCGCCGAGGAATTGAACGGACTGCGGCGTGTTCGCCAGAAAGGCCTGGAGGTTGGAGTAAGTGTAGGTCGTACCGCCCTGCCGGTTCGTGTACATGTCAATACGTCGGATCTCGCCGCCGAACTTGAAGTTGTGACTACCACGCGTCCAGCTCAGGTCATCTATAAAAGAGATCGAGTACGGCGTGTACGGCTGGCCGCGACCATTGGTCGCGCTGTTGGCGCGCACCAGTCCTCCCGGCACCGCCGTGCCCGCGCCCGTCCCCTGGCCCGGCAGAGCGAAGTTGGCCGTGTTGCCGGAGATGTTGATGGCGATTGCCGAGAAGTCAACGCCGTTAACGGTCGGGGCGGCCCCGTTAATGCGCGAGAGCGAAGAGTTGTAGCCGAACTTGAACTCGTTCAGAAGGGTCGGCTTGAGGATGGACTGCAGGGCGAAGACGCCGTTCTGCGGGATCATGCGGATCAGAACGCGGCGGCCCGTCACGCCTTCGGGCTGATCATTATTTCCCTGGTCACGGAAGAAGCGGAAGTACATCGAGTTCTTCGCGTTCAGCTTGAAGTCGAAGCGCGTGGCAAAAGAGTTCTCATTAACGATGTTGCTGGCCTGAAGCTGCGCGACGTCGAAGAGATTGCTGCCCGTTCCGGTCTGAATGATGGCGGCACCCGGCGCGCGGAAGGCAGGCAAGAGCGGCAGGGTGGTGGCGTTGCAGGCGATCGTCCCCGTGCCCGCCGGCGGCGCGCAGATGCGCGAGGCCGAACCCGGAACGGCTTCAATCGCGTTGACGCCGGCGCGCAGGCGATAACCTTCGTAAGAGAAGAAGAAGAAAGCTTTATCCCGGATAATGGGCCCGCCGATCGAGCCGCCGAACTGGTTCAAACGCAGGGGGCTCTTCTTACCCACAATATTATCGAAAAAGTTGGCGGCGTCGAGCTTGTCGTTGCGCAGGTACTCGAAGACGGAGCCATGAAATTTATTCTCGCCGGATTTGGTGACGACGCTCACTTGCCCACCGGTGCCGGTGCCGTATTCCGCCGAATAGCTGTTCGAGTCGGCGCGGAACTCCTGCACGTTCTCGAGGCTCGTTTGCAGGCGGAAGGGCGTCGGCACTTCCCCGTTGAGGACGCCGGGCATGGCGTCGATGATGGCGGAGCCTTCGATGCCGTCGTAGCGAAGCGCATTCTGCTCGACGGCGCGGCCGGAGAAGCGTATATCGCCGAAGGTGCCGGAGCCGCTGTTGGAGGTGCCGGGCGCTTGCAGGAAGAGTTGCGAGAGCTGGCGACCGTTGAGCGGCAGCCCCTCGACTTCGCGCTGGTTGACGTTCGCGCCCATCACGGCAGAGCCGGTGTCGAGCGTCTGCTCGGCGCGCGCGACGACCTCCACTTTCGCCTCAATCCCGGAAGGCTGAAGCGTCAGCGGTAGAGTTAATTCCTGGCCGACCAGCACCTGAACATTCTCTGCTTTTGCGGATAAGCCCTGCGCGGTCGCCGTGACCGTATAGGTCGAAGCCCTCAGCGGCGACAGGATGTATGTGCCGTCGTCCGTAGTTGTCGCCGTCCGCTCTTCGCCGGTACGCTCATTTCTTGCGGTGACGGTTGCGCCGGGCACGATGGCGCCGTTTGCATCTCGCAAGGTGCCGACGAGGCGTCCCTGGTCTGTCTGCGCGAAAATGGGAGCATGAGATAAAAGCAGCGCGATGAACGCAATCGCCCAAAAAATAGGGCGGGGGAGACACTTAGGCTGCATGGGGATCATTAAAACCTCCTCTGGAATCTGTGAAAATTTTGCATGAAGAAGCTGCATGGCAAAAGTACTTCCGCCTTGAAATTAAGATTACAAGAGCGGGACACACTCTTGTGCCACTTGCTCTACAAGTGCCAACAGGTATGATTTAGCAAAGGTGGGACTCTATCGCGGGGATGTTAAATTGGGGTAAACGAGACCTTAAATCTTAGTTAATTTGAGAAGGCGCATTCGGGTTCTGCTGTGACGGGAGAAACGATTGCCGAAGAAGAGCTAAAGAGAGCCCGCTAGTCTTAGCTGATGGGCCGTTCGCGACAAGCCAAGCCGGAGTACATAGTTGTTCTGAAATTCGCCACCGTAATGGGGCACCCTTCCCCCAGGTCTTCACCTTCCGAAAGCCAACTGCTTTTGATTATTGAGTCCGCCGACAAGATTGGCGTCCCACATCAGCCAGTGGCGTTTCTTCCTGCCACCGTCCGGATTCTTTTGATCAAAGGCCATGTGGACGAACCTCGTGATGAAAGCACTGCCGTAAGTGCCGGGGAGGAAAGTGAAATAATAGTCCGCGCGCTCGGCCAGCCCGCACTCGCGACGCATCTGATTGATCAGCCCTTCACATTCGCCGATTTCGCCGGCCCTACCGGCGTCTGTCGAGTCGCGGACCACATGATCAATCTCATGCATGACTCCCCACCCCACATCGAATGCGGCAAGCGCCGCCTTGTCGCCGACTAAATGGGAGAAATCCGCAAAATCTATGAGAATGATATAGACCGGTGGTGAGGCGGCCGTCTCTTTTTTCCACCTGCCCTTAATCACACTGCAAAAAACGACGTCAAAGCGATTGCTCGCATCCTCTAAAACAATCACGTTCTTTCCTGACACGGCAGACGTGAGCAGGTCACGCGCTGTTTGTGAACCGCCGTGATATTCGCCTTCGCCCAATCGCAACGCCCCTTGTTCATCAAAGCGTAGATCACGCCATCCGGTTATCGCGCGCAATTTGTCTGCAAGCTCATAGCGGTGGGTTAATGACAGTTCGGGCCGGCACAGGACGTGGAATGCTGACTGCTTAGCATGACTTTGAGAAGGAGAACAGAGTATCAGAAGAGCGGCCAGGAAACTGACCTCGGATATTGCGGAAAGAGCCTTCCATCTAAGGATGTTTCGCACGTCAAAACCTTTCTTGACGTCCAGGGCCGCGGGCCTGGGGTAAGCACTACTTCACGACGGCCGTTCCGGGGTGGCGGGACTATGTTATGTTACCAAATTGTTAATAGAATGTATATGAAAACTTAATCGGCAGGTGCGAGGGCGTTGCAGGTGGAAGTAAAATTCTAGTTCAACATTTATGGGCTTTGTTGCACAAATCGTAAATGAGCATGGCTGTCTCTCAAACCAAGATGCC
>CAYLJO010000049.1:0-32149 GCA_964383905.1 uncultured Blastocatellaceae bacterium | reverse complement strand
TCTCCGTATGATCTTTGAGGATGCTCGCGGCCATGCCCGCCGCATCCTGGTCAGTGAAGGCCCAATCGCCGGCCGTAACAAATGTGAGATCCATTGGGCCGACGCGCTCGACGCGTTCGCGCCAATCCTTCCCGACCAGAAACACCGCACGTTCCGGGTCGGGCGTTTCGAATCGGTTATTCGCCCCCCTCGTTTCACTTGAAATGACGCTCCATTCCGGGGGTAAATCAAAGCGCACCTTTACGCCAGCGGTGATCTGATCACCCTGCCCTTTAACGGCACGCGGCAGTAGGTCGCCCGGCATCAAGCATCCACGCTCACCGGTGAGCCATGAGACATAAGCCGCATCCGCCGGGCGCACAGGTGTTTCCAGTCTGACGTCATAAATGAACCTTTCGGCCGGGCCTCTCGCCTCATACTCCCCCGGCGCAAGCTTTCGCACCGGCACGTTCGCGCCCGCCGCGTCCGCCAGTCTCAGATTTTCGATCCGCTCGCCGATGCCTATCACGCCCGCATAAGCGTTCCGAAACGACCACCGGGGCGTGGAAGGCGCGCGGACTCCCTCAACCCTCACACGCGCCGGTGATAGCGAAACTATGGTGATTCGCGCATCCACCGATTGCGCATGCAGGAGGTTGATGTTACCGGCGCAGAGTAGGAGAAGCGTGCAGAAGGTAAGGCCAGGGAAACGGGGACTGATCGGAAAGGCTTTCGGATAAGGAAGGGTAGTTATTTTGCGTCGAGACTCCATCCCAAAAATCATACGCCCTCCGTATGAAGAGGGCTGAAACGAAGCGGTACTCAATTGCGGAAAAGCCGTTCAAGTAAGGTTATACACAGCCATTTAAGTCATACCATATGAACTGGACTGTAGCATAACGCTTAACATTAAGACCAGAGCGACGGGCGACCTGATCCGCGCCGCGCTTCAAGTAAAATCGAACCGGAGTGGCCCTTCCAACGTAATGCTTTTTCAAGGGAACGCGCCGGGAGAGGATACGTTTCGTTGACAGGCTGCTCTGAGCGCCATTAGAATGGCTGCGCTCGCTTTGAGACCTCTGTTTTTTATTATTAGCCGACCGTCCGCTTGATAAGGATTCAACTGTGAGCCTGGTCAAAATCATTGTTATTACGCTCGCCTTGATCCTGAGCATACTGCTCTTCGGGCGCTTCCTGTTTTAGCCCATCCCGGCAGCATGACCCAGCACCACGAAGCGCTTTATCGAAGCCAGTCTTCACCGCGCGCCGCTCGCCTTGCCTTGCGCCCGCTCCAACTCGCCGCACCGGTTCTTCTTTCGCTCACTTTAATTTTTGTCGAGCGGGGCGCAGGCGCTCAGGCACAGAACGGTGTTGTCTCTGATGATAATATAATCAGCGTCCGCACAGACCTGGTAACCATTCCCGCCTCAGTGACGGATGCGCGCGGTCGCCGCGTTGACGGTCTTTCTCAAAAAGATTTTTCCGTGCGCGATAACGGGCGCGCGGTGAAGCTGGAATATTTTGCGGCCGGCACTGAACGCGTCGCGTTGGTTTTCGCGCTCGACAGGTCCGGCAGCGTGTGTGATGTTGCCGCACAACAACGCGAGGCTGCGCTCGCCCTCTTTTCACGCTTCGGGCGCGGGTCACGCGTCGCCGTCTTACGTTTTGCGGATGTCGCCGAACTGGCCACCGCGTTCACCACCGAAGCGAGCCAGGCTCTGCCGGCATTCAATTTTCAGCCGCTCTCAGGTCGTCACACGACGGCGGTCTTCGATGCCGCCGCAGCTGCCGTGCGCCTTTTTGATGCGCCCGGGGCCGACACGGCCGAACGGCGGATCATCATTTTGATCAGTGACGGACTTGACACCGTGAGCGCAACGAATGCTGCGACGGTGATTAATGAGGCACGCTCACACAGCATCTCGTTTTACGTGCTGCATCTGCCGATCTTTGCGCCGCGCGACGGGCATCTCGCGCCGCGCCGCGCGTCGAAAGGCTTCCGGGAGCTTGCCGAACGGACCGGCGGGCGCTACTTCATGATCGGCGATGTGAAGTCTGCGTTGGATCCACACGCCACATACGATCTTGCGCCTCTCTTTCGCTCAATCGAAGAAGACTTGCGGGGCCAGTATGTGCTCGGCTATTACGCCGACGAAGCGATGCGTGACGGGCGATGGCATCACCTCGAAATAAGTTTAACGGGCGAGAAAGGTCGCAAGCTTCACGCCAGGGCGTTGCGTGAAGGCTATATCTCTAAACCGGCGGCGAGCGATAGGAGATAGGATAAAAGCGGTGTTTACTTGTCACCCGTCATCATTAAGAATATGAGTGAACCAAACGAGGAAGGGCTCCGCGTGATCCGGCGCGCCCTCTTGAGTGTTTCGGAGAAAACCGGGATCATTGAGTTCGCGCAGGAGTTGCGCCGCTTTGACGTCGACATAATCAGTACCGGCGGCACCGCGAAGGTGTTGCGGGGCGCCGGAATCAAAGTGCGCGATATTTCGGATGTGACCGGTTTTCCGGAGATGATGGATGGCCGCGTCAAGACCCTCCACCCGTACATCCACGGCGGGCTGCTCGCCCTTCGTGATAACGCGGCACATGTGGCGGCGATGCGCGAGCACGGGATTGGACCCATCGATATGGTGGTCGTAAACCTTTACCCGTTTGAACGAACCGTGGCGGGCGAGGGCGTCACGCTCGAAGAAGCCGCCGAGCAGATAGATATCGGCGGCCCGGCGATGATCCGCTCCGCCGCGAAGAACTGGAGGGATGTGGCGGTTGTCGTGGCGGCGGATGATTATGGCGAGGTCGCGGGCGAACTCCGCAGCACCGGCGGCGCGCTCTCTCTCGCCTCACGCGGCCGGTTAGCCTTGAAGGCTTACCAGCGGACGGCCCGTTACGATGCCGCCATCTCCAGCTACCTCGCAGCGAAGTTACCGGCCCAGCCCCCGGCACAAAAACCGGCGGACGATCCGAAAGATTTAGCCACGGAAGGGGGCTCCCCGAACGTCCTGGCCCCGTCTCTCCAACTGGATCTGAAGAAAGTCTCCGACTTGCGCTACGGCGAGAATCCGCACCAGTTAGCCGCGTTGTATGACACGGGTGAAGGGGGCGGTGTAGCCTTCGCCGACCTGCTTTCTGGCAAGGCGATGTCTTTTAACAACTATGTCGATGCCGACGCGGCGTGGCGGCTCGTCAGCGATTTCGATGAGACCGCCTGCGCGATCATCAAGCACACGAATCCGGCCGGTGTCGCTTCAGGGGATTCATCCGAAAAAGCTTATCGCCGCGCGCTCGCAACCGACCCTGTCTCGGCTTTCGGCGGTATTGTCGCTTTCAACCGCGTGGTGGATGAGCCGGCGGCGCGTGCCGTGACGGAGATTTTCACCGAGGTCGTGATTGCGCCGGATTACACCGAAGCGGCAATTGAGGCTTTGCGCGCTAAGAAGAACCTGCGTGTTCTACGGGCGGGAGATTCCGGCCGCGCCGAAGGTCTTGAATATAAACAGATCGCCGGTGGCATGTTGATCCAGACGCGTGACGTACGCAGGCTCACGCGTGCCGATCTCAAGGTCGTCACCCTTCGCGCGCCGACGGATGAAGAGATGCGCGCGCTGCTTTTTGCCTGGACGGTCTGCAAGCACACCAGGTCGAATGCCATCGTTTACGCACGTGACGGGCAGACGATCGGCGTCGGGGCGGGCCAGATGTCGAGGGTTGATTCGGTCAAGATCGGCGCGATGCGCGCCGGGCTTGCCGTCCGCGGATCGGTTATGGCTTCCGACGCTTTCTTTCCCTTCCGCGACGGCGTGGACGAAGCCGCGAAGCATGGTATCACGGCCGTCATTCAACCCGGCGGCTCGGTGCGCGATGAAGAGGTGATCGCCGCGGCTAACGAACACGGTCTGGCGATGGTTTTGACAGGGGTACGCCATTTCAGGCACTGACGAATCGGAGGGGGGTATGAAAGAGGTTGAAAGAATCGGGGAGCAACTGAAAAGGGCTTTCGAGGGAAGCGCCTGGCACGGCCCTTCGGTCCTGGAGGTTCTCGCCGATGTGGCGGCTGAAAAAGCCCGGGCAAGACCACTGGCCGGAGCGCATAATATCTGGGAGATCGTTCTTCACATCGCCGCCTGGGAAGGGGCCGCGCGGAGAAGGCTCACAGGAGACCGCGCCGAACTTTCACCGGAAGAAGACTGGCCCCCTGTGATGGACACCAGCGATGATGCCTGGAACCAAACGTTGGAATTATTGAAAACCAGCCACGAGCAACTTCGGAAAGAGCTTTCCGGCCTCGCCGACTCTCGATTAGAAAACCCTATAGTCGAGGGGGCGTCTTCAGTTTACGCCACGCTTCATGGCGTCATCCAACACGACATTTATCACGCAGGTCAGATCGCCCTCTTGAAAAAAGGGGCCTGAGAACCTCGCGCTGGCTTGCTCTCAAGCTCGGTTATTGTTCATACTTGCGCGACGAATAGCCTTTCGCTCTCTCTTGATGAATGGCTTTTCGCGCCAACTTTCGCATAAGGAATTTAGAGAATGGAAGATCTTAATCCCGCTCAGTCTAACAACCATGAGTCGATCCGCTGCCGCTACTGTGGCCAACGCAATCAACTGCGTCCGGGCAGCGGCGCGGCCAAATGCGGGCGCTGTCGCTTGCCCCTCTCCGATGAGCCGCACAAAAAGTTTGCCGACCTGGACAAGCACGAATACGTCCACCCGGCCGACAGCCGCGCCCTGGCCACTTTGCGCACGATTCCTGGCATAGATTCGGCGCTGAAAAAATTGTTGGCCGTGACGGGTGAATCAGCCATCCGTGTCATCTTCATGGCGAGCGCGGTTAAGGTGACGCCCGAACAATGCCCCGACCTTCATGCCAAGCTTCAAGTCGCGTGCACGACGCTCGGCGTCGACATGCCCGATCTCTTCGTGCACCAGTCACCGATCGTCAACGCCTTCACAGGCGGCGTCGAGAAGCCCGTCATCGTGCTCCATTCGTCGCTGATCGAACGGCTGACGGATGAGGAAGTCCTCGCCGTGGTCGCGCACGAGGTGGGGCACATCCACGCCGAGCACGTGCTGTACCTGACGGCGGCGCGGTTGATCGAAGCTCTCGCCAGTGCCGCCCTCGCCGCCGCGCCGGTCGCGGCCATCGTCACGCAGCTCATTACGGGCACCATGCGCGCCGCCCTGCTTGCGTGGGCGCGCCGCGCCGAATTATCTTGCGACCGTGCGGCACTGCTCGTCACACAAGACCCGCACGTGATCGGGCGGACGATGATGAAACTGTGCGGCGGAACTTTCGCTTCGAAGGTTGATTACGAGCAATTCCTCGCCCAGGCCCGTGATTTTCAGAAGAACTATGATGAAAAAGCGCTCGACCGTTTCTGGGCCGATATCATCACATCCGGCATGTCACACCCCTTCCCCGTCTGGCGCATTTCGGAAATCCTCAAGTGGGTGGAGAGCGGCGAGTATAAGCGGCTCATGACGGGCGAAGCACAAAGCGCGGCGGCATAAACCGGTCCAAAGTCCAAGGTCGAAAGTCCAAAGTCGTATCGGCGATTGGACTTCGACCTTGGACACTGGGCTTTGGACATAATGATCATGTTACAAAACAGATTCGGCATTATTTTTGGCGTCGCTAACAAGCGTTCGATCGCGTGGGCGACGGCGCAAGCGCTGAGCGGGGCCGGCGCGCGCCTGGCTTTTACCTACCAGGGCGAGCGTTTGAAAGAGAACGTCGAGGGCCTCACGGCCAGCATGGCCGATGCGCTCGTAGTCCCGTGTGACGTGACCAAGACTGAAGAGGTCGAGCAGGCATTCGCGTGCGTCGGTCGTGAATTCGGGCGACTGGACTTCCTCATTCATAGCATTGCCTTTGCCCCGAGAGAAGCGCTGGAAGGCGAGTACCTGGATACAACGCGCGAAGCTTTTCTGACCGCGCTTGAAGTGAGCGCCTATTCGCTCGCACAGCTTTCGCGCGCCGCCGCGCCTTTGATGACGGATGGCGGCAGTATCGTTTCGATGACTTATTATGGCGCGGAGAAGGTTGTGGCAAACTATAACGTGATGGGCGTCGCCAAGGCCGCGCTGGAGGCGGGCACGCGTTACCTGGCGGCCGATCTAGGTAAGCGCAACATACGCGTCAACGCAATTAGCGCGGGGCCGATCAACACCCTCTCGGCGCGCGCCATCAGTAATTTGAGCACGATGATGAAGCACCACGCGGAACGCTCGCCGCTCCGGCGCAACGTCGAAGCCCATGAAGTAGGCAACACCGCATTATTCCTCTGCAGCCCCCTATCTTCCGGCATCACCGGTGAAGTGATCCACGTTGACTGTGGCTATAACATTATGGGGATTTGAGGAAGGGAATGGCCGAAAACGATTACCAGGAAAAGCCCGATCTGCGCGTCACACACGACGAACAATTACTCAAAACACCGAAGAAGGATGAGTTCAGGCATACGGACACTTGGCGTGTCTTGCGCATCATGTCCGAATTTGTCGAAGGCTTCGACCATCTTGCGAACATCACGAACGGCGTGTCAATCTTCGGTTCGGCGCGCACGCCGCCCGATCACCCACAGTACAAGGCCGCCCTCGAAACCGGGGCGCTTCTCGCCCGCGCGGGTTTCACAGTAATTACGGGCGGCGGCCCGGGCATCATGGAAGCCGCCAACCGCGGCGCTTTAGAAGCGGCCGGGCTCTCGATCGGATGCAATATTGAGCTGCCTTTTGAACAGAAGGCTAACGCCTACCAATCCCGCTCCCTCAAGTTCAAGTACTTCTTCGTGCGCAAGACGATGTTCGTGAAGTACAGCATGTCGTTCATCATCTTTCCCGGCGGCTTTGGTACGCTCGACGAGCTCTTCGATGCGCTCACACTCATCCAGACGCATAAGATCAAAAACTTCCCGGTCATCTTGTTCGACTCTCGCTACTGGGGCGGGATGCTTAAGTGGATTGAAGGGTCGATGCTGGCGGAAGGCAAAATCTCAGATGAGGATCTGCGCCGCCTGCACGTCACCGACTCGCCTGCGGAAGCGGTGGAGATCATCACCAAATATCAGAACTCCTTTCTCAAGTCGGACGGGAGCATAATCTAGCAGGTTGGGCGAAAGACGAAGGCCACGCTCTTCATAGATCACACTTTAACGCGCGGCCTTTGCGTCTGCGGCGACAGGTTGTTCATTGGGCCTTTGCGCCTTAATAACGTTGGCGCTTAGCCACTCCAGATACGGCGCGGAAACCGCCGTCACGGGCAGCGCGAGGATCTCCGGCGTCTCGTAGCTGTGAAGCGCACGCACCTCGCGCTCAAGTTCGGCGAAATTCGCCCGGGTCGTTTTGGCCAGCATCAAGATTTCCGGCTCGCGCCGGATTTTGCCCTTCCAGCGATAGACCGATTCCATCTCCGGCATAATCTGCACGCACGCGGCAAGGTGCGCGCCCACAAGCATCTCCGCCAGGCGCGCCGCCTCCTCACGATTGCCGGTAGTCATCAATACCACTATTGCCTCATCGTCCTTACCTGCCATAGTAAGCCTCCACGAAAGTAAGAGACGCGGAGATAGAGCAACAATTCGCCACGTCACCCTGGTCACTGTGTCTCCCGCTCACTTCCTTTATCCTTCATCTTGTTCATCTTCATCTAATGTCGTGCCGGTCAGGGGCGTGGTGTCGTCACCAAAAAAAGCGTTGTAAAGCTCTTCCGCGCGATCAAAGTCACGTTCGTCAACCAGGACGACCGCTCCGGGCGCGGTGACAGAAAGCAGCGGCGAAAAAGCATCCATGCCCCCCGACTGGACGGCTGAACGAATCCCGTTCTGCGTCAGTATGTCATTGACCATTTCGGCTTCGGCCGGCGAGCCCATGTTGTGTAGCGGCACGAAGCGCGCTTCACTATGATCATGCGCGGCATTCTCCGGCGTTAAATGCGGGACCAGCTCTGCGTCATCATCCGGGCAACGCGTGATGCCCGGCTCGTATTCGGATTCGCAAACAGGACAGAACATAAGCTCTCCAGTCCACCGGTCTTCAAGTTACAGGTCTCAAGCCAGTGTAAAGCCCTCAGACCGAAACTTCAAACTTGAAACCTCTTACCGGCCGGCCCGCACCGCGCGCTCGAACAGGACTTCTTCAAAGTATGTCATCTGCTTAAAGGCGCGAAAGCGTTCATTGATCTCCTCGTGGGTCAGGCGCTCGACGCGCTCCGTGCCGAACTCCTCGACGTTGAAAGAGGCCATCACCGATCCGAAGATCATCGCGCGACGCATCACCGCCTCGTCAATGTTTTCCTGGCTCGCGAGGTAACCCATAAAGCCGCCGGCGAACGTGTCGCCCGCGCCGGTCGGATCAAACACGGACTCGAGCGGGTACGCCGGGATCGCAAAATAGCTTTCCGCGGTGAACAACGCCGCGCCGTACTCGCCCCTTTTCGCGATCAGCGCTTTCGGCCCCCACGACATGATTTTGCGCGCCGCTTTGATCAGGTTCGGCTCGTCCGAGAGCTGACGCGCCTCGGCATCGTTGATGATCACCACATCCACGCCTTCGATTGTCTTAATCAGAGATTCGCGCGCAGTGTTAATCCAATAATTCATCGTATCGAGCGCGACCAGCTCCGCGCCTCTCACCTGCTCGCGCACTTCGCGCTGAAGATCAGGCTGGATGTTACCCAGAAAGACCAGCCGGGATTTTCTCGACGATTCGGAAAGCTTCGGCTTGAAATCGGCGAAGACGTTCAGCCGGGTGTCCAACGTCTGCGCCGAATTCAGGTCGTAGCCGTAGCGGCCACTCCAGAAGAAAGTCTGACCACCGGCGACGCGCTCAAGATCGGCAGTATTGATGCCGTGCCGCTTGAACACCTCTTCCTCCTCACGACCGAAATCGCCCCCCACCACGCCCACCACACTGACGTCGGTGAAAAAGCTCGCCGAGATGGAAAAATGCGTTGCCGAGCCCCCCAACATCCTGTCGCGCCTGCCAAACGGCGTTTCCACGGCATCGAACGCCACCGATCCGACAACCAGCAATGACATCTTTTTCGGTCTCTCCTGTAAGCTTTAAAATCGCCACACGTAACGAAGGGCGGGAGGTGGCAGGCGTAGGAGTAAAATGTGTGACCCCGCTCCCGCTCGTTGCCTTACGGCTTATTGCTCTCTTCCGTTTTCGGCTTTACCCCGCCGAGGGCGTGCTGGAGGTCGCTTTCGGCCTGCTTGCGGAATGGGCTGTCCGGGTAATTATTGACAATACGTGACAGGTAGTCGCGCGCATCTTCACGCAGCTTGTCGGGGGACATTTTCGAAGGCTGCTTCCCGCGATGCTCGGATAAGAGCAGGCTGCTCTCCCCGGCGATATAAAGCACTTCGTCCATGTGCGCGAAGTTAGGGTTCCCGGCGATGATCTCTTCACAACGCGCGATCGCCGCCGGATACGCCTTCTTTAATTTAAAGTAGTGGCGGGCGACTTCCAGGTTGTGCCGCGAATCTTTCTCTAAATCGGCATCGCGTACCACCGTCGCATCAGGCCCGCTCTTCGCCGTACCTTGTGCTTGCGCCGCCGGCCGGGCGTAGACTGTAATCAGGATGACAAGGCTAACGATCAAAGCTGTTTTTTTCATAAATCGCCTCCAAAAGCTGTGATCAGTGACAAGCGAACGATGCCTTCTTCTTGTCACCGATCAATCGTGACGATACTTCCCGATGATCGCCTCAAGCTTCTTCGCCGTCGCTTCCGGCCACAAATGAGGGGCCGTAAAAATGGCATTCTTGAGCGCCGAGCCGCACGAGCAGCCGCGCGGCTGCTCGCTCAACCGCCTGACAGCATCACGCATAATAATCTGAGCGTTGCGCACATTCTTATTCAGGTATTCGATGACCGTTTCAACCGAGACCGCGTCGTGCGCTTCGTGCCAGCAGTCGTAGTCGGTGACCAGCGCGAGCGTCGCGTAACAGATCTCTGCCTCGCGGGCGAGTTTGGCCTCCTGCAGATTCGTCATCCCGATTACGTCCATGCCCCATGAGCGATAAACGTTTGACTCGGCCCTGGTCGAAAACGCAGGTCCTTCCATACACAAATAGGTCCCCCCGCGGTGCGTTTTAACGTCAGCGACGCGGCAGGCCGCTTCCAGCAGATCGCCAAGTTCATGACAGACCGGCTGCGCGAATGTAATGTGCGCGACGATTCCGTCGCCGAAGAAGGTTGATTCATGCGCGCGCGCGCGCGTCCGGTCAAAGAACTGGTCCGGGATGACCATCTCGAGCGGCTCATATTTTTCCTGTAAAGACCCGACCGCGGAGGCCGAGAGAATGCGCTCTACGCCGAGCAGTTTCATCGCGTAGATATTTGCCCTGAACGGAAGTTCCGACGGGGTGAAACGATGCCCGCGCCCGTGGCGCGGGAGAAACGCCACCCGCACCCCGTCGAGCGTGCCTATGATAAAAGCGTCGGAGGGCTTTCCGAATGGCGTATCAATCCGAATCTCTTCGATGTCTTTCAACTCCGGCATCTGGTAGAGACCACTGCCGCCGATAATGCCGGTTCGCGCTGTAGCCATGTTGTTATCCTATCCAGCCTGTGCGTCACTCGCCCGGAATAAAACCGTCCTGCTTCTTTTCATAGCCGACCGCACGCAGCTTGCCGTCTTCTTCAACCACCCGGCACAGCGGCGTGTCGGGATCATGGTAGAAATAGCAGAGCCACCCTTCACGAGCGGCCTGCGGTAGCAAGCGCCGCTTCGCTTCGAGCGTCTCCACCGGGTAGAGATCGTAGCCCATAATCCATGGCAGTGGAACGTGCGCGCGCATCGGCACAAGATCGGCAAAGCTGAATAGAGTTTGCCCGCCGCGTTCCAACCGCAAGCACTGCATCGAGCGGTTGTGACCGGTGATGGTCTCCATCCGGAGGCCCGGCACGACCTCATACTCAGCCTCTTTCAGTTCAAGCTGGCCCGATTCTTTAACAGGGCGCCAATTCTCCGGCAGATAACTGGCGCGGTCGCGCTCGTGCGGCGATTCGGCGTGCTCGTATTCGGCCCGCGCGATGAAATAGCGCGCGTTCGTGAAGGCCGGGACGGCGCGGCCCGAAGCATCGAGCGTGGTATTGCCGCCTGCGTGATCAAAGTGAAGGTGCGTGTTAACGACAATCGTGATCTGTTCGGGGCGGACGCCCGTGATCGCCAGCAATGATTCGCGTAGAGCATGCTCGCGTCTGATGCCGTACATCGCCGCTTGCTTGGGCGGCCACTTATCGCCGATTCCCGTTTCGACGAGGATGCGCTCGGTGGCCGTCTCGATGAACAAGCAGTTCATATTCATGCGGATGCGATTGTGCTCGTCGGGCGGACAGACCTTCGACCACAGGGCGCGCGGGACGACGCCGAACATCGCGCCTCCGTCGAGGCGAAACTCTGTATCGGGCACAACCTCTACGCGGTAATCACCAAGCTGCATCAACGCCTCCTGCCGCTCGCCAAAGCCTTAAGGCTTGTGCGCCGCGCCAGGTCTGACGGGCTGAGTCCCGGATCTGCCTTTCACATCTCCACCGCTTGGCGCGGGGGACGAGGATGGAGAAGCCGCCGGCGCCTCGGGTGCCGGCCCTTCCTGATCCGGCATTACGGGCGCCGCGCGCGGTCGTTGCGCGGCCGTGGAGGGCGTATTAACCCTATAGTTATCTGCGACCGTGACGTGCGAGCGCTTGACGATTTCATCCAGTGCGGCCTGTCGTTTCTCCTGCTCGACGGCGGCGCGTGCCTGCTCGCGCGCCGACTGTGGCGGCCCGAAAGGGTTTGCCTGCTGCGACCCGCCCGGTGCGATCAGTATATGACGCGCGCGGACCTGCTCTTG
Organism: uncultured Blastocatellaceae bacterium; assembly: GCA_964383905.1. Taxonomy (GTDB): domain Bacteria; phylum Acidobacteriota; class Blastocatellia; order Pyrinomonadales; family Pyrinomonadaceae; genus CAYLJO01. The sequence goes on along the minus strand of CAYLJO010000049.1, from coordinate 20,315 downwards.
GGGTTTACCGTCGATATTCTCAGTCCGGCGCCCCTCCACCTTAATAATATGAAACCCGAAGGGGGTTTCCACCACATCGCTGATCTCCCCCTCCTTGAGGGCAAAGGCCGCATCCTCAAAAGGCTTGACCATTCTCCCGCGCCCGAACCAATCAAGATCGCCGCCCTTATCCTTGCTCCCGGGATCGGACGAGAACTCTTTAGCGAGGGACCCGAAATCCTCGCCCGCGCGGGCGCGCTTTAACACGTCTTCGGCCTTGGTCCGCGCCTGTTTTGGATCGAGCTCAGGGTGTTTGGCGACATACGCATCAATGTCGGCATCCGTCGCCTTGGTGCGCTCGGCCAAGTTCTTCTGCGCGTACTCCATCGCGAGCCCACGCGCCTGCTGGAGCATGATCTGCAGTTCAACTTCACGCTTCTTATCAATCCCCGCCTGCACACCTTTCCGCTCGGCGACCATCAACCGCCCGAGCTGCTGCTTGACCTGCTTGATCTGTTCCTCTGGAATTTGCTGGCCGGCCAGTTGCGGGTCTTTAGCCTGCGCATCCTTGACGAATTGATCAAACCACTCCTGGCGTCCGGGCTCCTTAAAAACTGCGTCAATCTCCTCCTGTGAGATATTCGTAGCTGGGGCAGCACCGGGCTTTGCTTCCTGCTGGCTCTTCAAGTAGTTCTGACCGATTACCAGCGTGCGCATCAACTCGAACTGGCGCTTCATGTCAGGACGCTCGGCAATACCTGCCGACCTGGCTGCTTCGGCTAACGCCAGCATTTGGCGCAAATCCTGCGCGAGTCCTTTGCGCGCCTCCTCGCTTGAAGCGAGTTGCATTTGCGCCTGGGGCGGCAGCGTCTGGGCGATAATCGTCATGTCCTCGGCTGATAAGTTATTGATCCCCCCGCGGTTGGCTTTCACCTGCCACCCGATCAACCCGACCGAGAAGATTACGGCGACGGCCGCCGCAATTATTGCTTTTGTTGTTGAAGACAAGATATGGTCAATCCTTTCGTTATTACTGAGATGAAGTGTGCTCGACCAGCTCGAGAAGCACACCGTTTGCGGAGGACGGGTGAATGAATGCGACCAGGCAGCCGCCTGCGCCGGCGCGGGGGGTCTCGTCAATCAGCCGTGCCCCCTGCTCCTTCAAGTGTGCCAGTGCCGCGTGAATATCGTCAACGCGCAGGGCGATATGATGAATCCCTGGGCCACGCTTTTCTAAAAATTTCGCGATCGGAGAATCCGCGCTTGTCGGCTCGAGCAGCTCTACGCGCGTCTCGCCGATGGGTAGCATCGCCACGCGCACCCTTTGATCTCGCACCTCTTCCGTCGCTTCGACGCGCAGCCCGAGCGCATCGCGCCAGAAATTAACCGCACCGTCGAGTCCGCGCGTTGCAATGCCGATATGTTCAATCTTCATAAAAGTAAGTGGTAAGCTCCAGGCAGTAAGCAGTTAAGGCCAAAAGCCGGTACCGGCTTACAGCTTACTGCTGACGGCCCTTATAATCTCCTCGACCGCCGAGTAAGGGTCGCGGCGGCGGGCGGCGACTTCCGTGGCGAGCGTGTCAAGTCTTTCTGATGCGTGATCTTGATCAAGGGTTTGCGCCAGGAGTCGCTCGCGGAGCAGCTCAAGGATGCGCCAGCGCGCGATCGCCTGCCGGCGCTCGCGGCTGGCATCAGTTTTTTGCTGAAAGTCGTAATAACTCTCAATCGCCGCGGCGAGTTCCTCAACCCCTTTATTCTCCGTGGCGATGGTCTTAACGATCAGCGGCTGCCAGAGGTCGGGCCGCGTGGCGAGTGAAAGGAGCGACTCCAGCTCCTTTTCGGTGCGCAGGACGCCGTCGCGATCCGCTTTGTTGATGACAAAGATGTCGCCGATCTCCATGATTCCGGCCTTGATTGCCTGGATGTCGTCGCCCATGCCGGGCACGAGGACGACAACAGAGACGTCGGCCGTCTTGACGATTTCCACCTCATCCTGACCGACGCCGACGGTTTCGACGATGATTTTGCCGTAGCGGGCGGCGTTGAGTATTGCCACGGCGTCAACGGTGGCGCACGCCAGCCCGCCCAGATTCCCGCGTGTGGCCATCGAGCGAATGAACACACCCTTGTCGAGCCCGAGGGTTTGCATTCTGATGCGGTCGCCCAGAATCGCGCCACCCGAAAAAGGGCTGGAAGGATCGACGGCGATAATGCCGACTCGTTCCTCACGCCGCCGGTAAAGCATTGCCAGCTTGTCAACGAGCGAAGATTTTCCGGCCCCCGGGGCTCCCGTGATGCCGACGACCAGACCGTTCCCGGCGCGCGCAAACACCTCCCGCATGAGTTCCGCGCCATTCTTCATGCCGTCTTCGACTATCGAAATGGCGCGGGCGATGGCGCGCGCATCGCCCGCGCAGACGCGCTCAACTATTGAATCGCTTCCAGGGGTGCTGCTCATCTTCAGATAGTGACGAGTGACGGGCGACAAGTAAGAAGGGGCCTTTGACTTATCAATCGTCACTGTCTCAGCAGTTGCCGCGCGATGACGATGCGCTGGATCTCTGATGTTCCCTCGCCGATCGTGCAGAGCTTCGAATCACGCCAGTATTTCTCGGGTGGGTAATCTTTTGTGTAGCCGTAGCCGCCGTGAATCTGGATCGCCTCCTCGCACACGCGCACGCTCATCTCCGAAGCATAGAGCTTCGCCATGGCGGCCTCCTTTGTGACCCCTTTGCCCTGATCCCGCAGGTACGCGGCGCGGTACATCAGAAGACGCGCGGCTTCAATCTGCGTCGCCATATCGGCGAGCTTAAACTGGATCGCCTGAAACTCCGCGATCGGTCGACCGAACTGCTCGCGCTCTTTGGCATAACGCACGGCCGATTCGTAAGCGCCTTGCGCGATACCGACCGCGAGCGCGGCGATCGAGATGCGACCGCCGTCAAGAACCTGCATCGCCTGGATGAACCCGAGGCCCTCATCACCGAGCCGGTTTTCGTCGGGCACGTAGCAGTCTTCAAAGACCACGCTCGCCGTCTCGGAAGCGCGCAGCCCCAGCTTATTCTCTTTCTTTGCCGGCGCAAAACCCTTCATCCCCTTCTCGAAGATAAAAGCGGTGATGCCCTTGCTGCCCTTCGAGCGATCGGTGGAGGCGACGGCGACGCAGGTGTCGGCGTGAATCGCATGGGTGATGAAATTCTTCGAGCCGTTGATCAGCCACCCGCCGTCTTGGCGGACGGCGGTCGAGCGTGTGCCGGAAGCGTCTGAGCCCGCGCTCGCCTCCGTCAGCCCCCACGCGCCGAGGTGCTTCCCCTGGGCGAGCGGCACGAGAAACCTCTTCCGCTGTTCTTCCGTGCCGAACGTATAAATGTGGTTTGAGCAGAGCGAATTGTGCGCGGCAACCGAGATGCCGACCGAGCCGTCAACACGCGACAGTTCTTCGACAATGGTTACGTATTCGACATAACCCATCCCCGCGCCGCCGTATTCTTCCGGGAAGATGATGCCCATCAGGCCGAGCTGGGCGAGTTTAGGTATCAACTCGATCGGGAAATGCTGCGATTCATCCCACTCCGAGACGTGCGGCGCGATCTCCGCTTCGGCAAACTCGCGCACGCTCATCCTGACCTGCTGCTGTTCTTCACTTAACTCGAATTCCATGCCCGGTCCCTTAGTAATTTCGGGCTCCGGGTTTGGCCATTGTCTTCAACCCGAAACCCGCAGCCCGAAACTTATTGTACCTCAACCATGGTGCGAACCGTGACCCGCTCCGCGTGCTTTCGCCGCCATCTGTGGCTTTCGTTTCCGCACATCTCTCATGAAGCGCTTGACCTCGGCGCCCGTGAGAAAGCGCCATTGCTTCGGGGCGAGCTTCTCGTCCCTCAAAAACCCGATCTGCACGCGGCGCAGCTTGAGGACCGAATGGCCGATAGCATCAAACATGCGTCTGATCTGCTGGTTGTGTCCCTCGCGCAGGACGACCTTGAACCAGGAGTTCACCCCGCTCTCACCCGTCTTTGTAATCTCGGCCGGAGCGGTATGAAAGTCATCTTCAAGAAGTATCCCGCGGCGTAAGCGCCCGATAGCGCTTTCCTGAGGGAGGCCTTTGACTTTCACCTCGTAAACTTTCCCCACGCGGTTGCGCGCCGACGTGATTAGGTTTGTGAACTCGCCGTCATTTGTCAGTAGTAAAAGACCTTCGGTATTAAAATCCAGACGCCCGACGGGGTGCAGCCGGCCGAGGGAGGGCGGCACCAGCTCCGTGACCAGGGGGCGACCTTCCGGGTCTGACAGGCTCGTCAGGTAACCGCGCGGTTTGTAGAGCAAGACATAGACTTTCTCGCGCGACTGAAGCAAAGGGTTGATGAGACGCCCGCCAACCTTGATGTGATCTTGCTGTGGATCAGCCTTTGACCCCAAGGTTTTAACCACCTGACCATTAACCGTCACCTGCCCGGCCACGATCATCTCCTCAGCATGACGGCGCGAAGCGATTCCGGCGGCGGCGATCAATTTTTGCAGGCGCTCTTCCATAATCGGCAGTCCCCGGTCGTGATTGGCGACCTAAATTAACGATCGAGATCCGGCACCTGGAAATGTAATTTTTTGAGATGCGGTCGCCAGATTTCGCCATCGCGGATCGGCCATCGAAGCGTAAAATCCTTTCAGGCACCGCCCGCTAAGTCCTCGAAATCTTCGATGCTCGGCAACTCCGATAAGTCTTTCAGCCCGAACTGCAGCAGAAATTCTTTCGACGTGCCGTACATCATGGGCCGCCCGATGGCTTCCTTGCGCCCTTTGGCGATGATGAGGCGCTTGTCAAGGAGGGTTTTGATAGCGGATGGTGATTGCACGCCGCGAATCTCTAAAATCTCTGGCACGGTGATGGGCTGCTTATAGGCGATCACGGCGAGGGTCTCGAGCGAAGCGAGGGAAAGCTTGGCGCTGGGCCGCGATTTGAGAAAGGCGCGCACGTGTTCGTGGTGTTCGGGGCGGGTGGCAAACTGCCAGCCCCCGGCAATTTCGCGCAGGTGGAGGCCGCCGTTGCGTGCGTTGAATTCTTTGGCCAGCTCTTCAAGTGCCATTTCAATCCAGCCACGATCCTCCTTGAGCACGTCGGCCAGAGCTTTAGCGCTCAGCGGCTCCTCGGAAACAAAGATGAGCGCTTCGATGATCGCCATCATCTCAGCCATGCCGCGCACGCCCGGCGTCTCGCCCTCTTCTTCAAACGACAGATCCCGCTGCTCATCCTGCCCGGCTGTTGACCCGGCCGCCGCCTCTTCCAGAGCGTCTTCCGTATCGGCGTCATGAATAATGACGCTCTCATCGGCGGCGGTTGGTTCGGGGCCCGACCGGTCTTTGAGCACCACACCGCGCTCGCCCCAGGTGCCCTCAAGCTCGGCCGAGCCGATTCTCTCTTCTACTTCGTGATCCTTTGTTTGCTCAGTCATAAAAATCAAATTCTAGCTGCCGGCGGAGGCAATGATCTCCCCAAAAGTCTCGCGTTGGGTCAAAGTGATCTCGGTGGCGCGGACGAGTTCCAGGACAGAAAGGAACGCGAGCACGAGCTCGCGGCGTGAGCGTGCGCGCTCGAAAAATACCCGCAGATTCAACTCGCCCGCCGACATAACCATATTTCGCAGGCGCTCGAGCATCTCCGCCATCGTGACCTCTTCGCGCTCGATTTCCATCAGGACCTCTTCCTTGCGGCGCGCCAGGATCTGCTGGAAGGCCTTCAGCAGATCGAAAAGGCCCACCGCAATTTCCGGGTTCTGTTTGTCGGTCTCAATCTCGCCGCGCGTAAAGACGGCCTGTTCGACGGCCGCACGCGACCAGAGCATCTGTGCGGCAGCCTTATACTTCTGATGTTCGAGTAGCTGGTTGATCAGCTCACGACGTGGGTCTAACTCTTCGTCCGCGATTTCCGCGAGCGGGTCGCGCGGCAGGAGCATGCGCGATTTGATTTCGATGAGAGTCGCCGCGACGACTAAAAAATCGCCGGCCACGGCGATATCTAGCTCTTGCATCAAGCGCAGGTAGCGCAGGTACTCATTGGTGATGCGCGCGACGGGAATGTCGTAGATGCTGACCTGCTCCTGGCGGATCAGGTAGAGCAAGAGGTCGAGCGGCCCGGCAAATTCGCCGAGGACGAGTTTCAAATCCTCGCCCCTGTGGTCGGCGACGATCTCCGGCCGCGCGCCCGCCACGCTGATCGTCGCCGCGGCGCCCGAAACCTGCGGGGCAAGTTCCAGATTGTCGTCCACCTTCCCTCCTTTCAGCTGCCGGGCACGCGCGCGCCCTGAAGCCCCATGCGCGCTTTCACACGATCGATCGTCAGGCGCGCCACTTCACAGGCGCGCCTGCGCCCGTGATCAAAGATGCGGTCTAACTCGTCGTCGCCGATAGCGCGCACGCGTTCTTGGAAAGGCTTTAAGAATTCTACGGTCACGTCGGCAAGTTCGCTTTTGAGCTGCGCGTATCCCTTGCCCGCGAAGTGTGTCTCAATCCCTTCCCGTGTGTTGCCGGTCAGAAGCTGGTAAATGGTGAGCAAGTGTGTGAGCGAGGGTCGCGATTCGTCGAAACGTATTTCGGTGCCGGAATCGGTGACGGCCCGTTTGAACTTGCGCCGGATCGTTTCCGCATCATCGAGCAAGAAGATGCTTCCGCCCGAATTCTCGTCCGACTTTGACATCTTCCTGGCCGGATCGCTCAGCGACATGATGCGCGCGCCGACCTTCGGGATGAACGGTTCGGGGACGTGAAACGTCTCGCCGTAATCTCGATTGAATCGTACGGCGATATCGCGCGTCAGCTCGAGGTGCTGTTTCTGGTCTTCCCCGACGGGCACCAGGTCGGTCTGGTAGAGCAGGATGTCCGAAGCCATCAGCACGGGATAATCAAAGAGCCCGACGCCGGTGTTTTCGCGCTGTTTACGCCCCTTCTCTTTGAACTGCGTCATCCGGTCCAGCTCTGAGATGCGCGTCATGCAGTTGAGGATCCAGGTCAGCTCCGTGTGCTCCGGCACGTCCGATTGAACAAAGATGGTAGAGACCTGCGGATCAATCCCGGCGGCTAAATAGAGGCGGGCCAACTCTCTGGTCTTCGCCGCCAACGCATGCGGGTCCTGCGGGATCGTGATGGCGTGTAGATTGACGATGCAGAAAAAGCTCTCGTACTCGTGCTGCAATGCGGCCCAGTTGCGCAGCGCGCCGAGATAGTTGCCGAGATGTAAGTGGCCCGTCGGCTGTGCGCCGCTAAAGATTCGTTTCATCCGATTTGCTAAGCACCGACTAAGACCAACCCCCACGCGAGGCCCATCACAACGCGGAAGATGGGGTTAAATATTCCTGTTAAGACGGCGAGGAAGAGCAGCAGGAATCCGAATCGGTCCAGCGCCTCGAGTGCCGTGGCGAAACTCGCCGGAAGCACGCTGCCGAGAATTTTACCGCCATCGAGCGGCGGGATCGGGATCAGGTTAAAGACGGCCAGCACGACATTGAGTCTAAAAAAGATGACAAGCAGTTGCACGGCCCCTACCGCTATGAGAGATTCGGTCGTCGTCGGCACAAACGACATGCCACCGAATGTAATCAGACCTGTCTCAAAAAGTATGCGGAGTATGATTCCAGCAATAACCGCAATGATTGAATTGACGATGACACCCGCGGCCGAAACCCAGATGTTAGCGATCCGCGGGTTCCGCCACCTGAGTGGATTGATGGGCGTCGGACGCGCCCATCCTAAAAAAGCGGCCCCCGTAAAAAAGGCCATCACCGGGAAAAGCAATGTCCCGATCGGATCGACATGAGACGCAGGATTAAGAGTAATGCGCCCTTGCGAGCGGGCCAAGTCATCGCCAAAACGGTTAGACATCCAAGCGTGAGCAGCCTCATGCGCCGACAATGAAAATACGAGCGCCACCATGCTGAGAATAAACTGACCGATAGCTTCGCTACTGATATTACCCATGATTAATCACGAAAGAAACAAGGGCCGAGAACACGATAAGACACTAACACGCACTTGTAGAGGTGTCAAAAAAAAGGTTGATCATCAGTGGCCAGACTATTTTGGGTTTACTCTTAACCGAGCATTGCTCCGCGAATACCCAGGGGTAAACTGTAAACCGTATCGTTCGTCGCGACGATCATGTTGCCCGAGGCGCTAAAAGCGAGCCCGACGACGTTCATCCCGGCAACCGCCAGGGACGCCTCACTTGCGTCGGGCGAGATGCGGACGATGCCGCGCCTCCCGCGCAGCGATGCTGCCACGTAGAGGTTACCGTCGCGATCGAAAGCAAGCCCCTGCGGTCGTCCCAGCCCGCGATAAAAAACGCTGACGTTGCCACTCTCATCAACGCGCATGACCGCATCAAAACTGGAAACGGTCGGTCCCGTGACATACAGCGCGTCGTCCGGGCCAAACGCCAAATGATATGCCGAGACGGATGGCTCAAGCTGCGCCCAGGCCTTCTCTTCTCCGATCCCGTTGACGCGATAGACCGTGCCGGTCCGGTCGCCGACATACATGCGTCCCTCGCGATCAAAAGCGAGGCCGGTCGCCACCCCAAGATTCCTGGCGAAGGCGACGGCCTCCTTGAACGGGGTGATGCGATAGACGGTTCCGTCCATCCGGCTCGTCACAAACATGTGGCCCGTTTTATCAAAAGCAATGCCCGTCGGGTTGGTAATGTCGCCGGAGAACTCTGCGACATCGCCATTCTCACTAATACGAAAAATCGAGACAGGCATCTGCTGACCGCGCGAACCCGAGCGTGTAACATAGAGCGAACCATCATCCGGATCGAAAGCCGGGTTCGCCACCGGGTGTAGGTCTTCGGCCAGTTTTGCGCCGACGGTGAAGCGCGAGGAAGCAGTTCGTTTCCCTTCGATCTCCAGAGCTACGTCAACCTCTCCTCCTGTTTTCATCTCCGGCACGAGCGCCAGCGCCCGCCGAGGCGAAGCGGCGACGAAGCGGCCCCGCGCGCCGTTAAACCAAGCACTGTAGCTTGTGAGATCATTCGCGGCAACATTCTCACACTCGACGACCACTTCGCCACCGGGGATACCCGCCTGCGGATCGATCCGCACAATCCGCCCTGATTCGCTCATCTTGTTCATCTCTCCGGGAGGAAGCAACTACCCTTTAATTCCTGACAGTCCGCCGGGCGCAGATTTCGGTTGTAAAAGTACCGCATGAGTGTTGTCCGGTTGCCTGAATTTCAGATTGGATTGCTCATTTAATACTAAATACCAGCAGCTTGTCATAATACGACGGGCGCACGAGCGATGTCTAACGAGGCCAACCGCCACCGAATTAAAACGCTTTGTGCTACCTTTTACGCTTCCGGTTGGCGGCCACTGTGTGATAATTTGTTCTTGCCAAGCTGCGTTGTTTCGGCTCATCGAACTATGGTTCATGCGCTTTTCTCGTGTGCTGGCGGCCCGATTGAATCGCAATGCTCAAGCGACCAAGCGAAGTGATTTCGCCGAGCAATATCGAAGGGTTATACGCCGCGTCCGAACCTACCGCTCGCCTCAATCTTCCTGTAACTTCAAGACCGACGGAGCATCCGCCCCGGAAGGCCCATGTGAGGAGCCTGATGCGTCGAGCCTTGAATTGTGCGCGAGTGGTCTCACAGGGGTTCGGCGGCTAACGGAGGATAAAGCTTATCAGTAACATACACGGTAATACGCAAGGACTGAAACCGAACCAGCTACGCCGCATCGAAAAACTTTATTCGCGTCGCATCGCCCCGCATCAGATCGTGACGCCGGAGTTCGCCCGGCAGATGACGGAACTCTCACACGAGACGCGGAGACAGATCGGGGCGCTGATTGACCGCAAAGGCTATGTTGAGTATGTCGTGGTCGGTGACGCGCGGCGCATTGAGCTTCCCGACTTGAAGCGAACGCGTGTGGCCGCCGACCGTTTTCGTGGCCTGCGCTGCATCCATACGCACCTGCGGGGTGAAGAGTTAACGCAAGACGATCTGACAGATCTTGCGCTGCTGCGTCTTGACCTGATGGCCGCCCTCGACGTTGACGCGCGGACTGGATTGCCCGGCGTGGTGCGCGCGGCGCATCTGTTGCCCACCACAGCCGCCGAACTTGACGCGGATGGGGCGGCTGAGCCTTACACTTTTCTCGAGCCGAGCATCCCTTCGCAGCTCAACGTGGATTTCCTCGCGCTCATCAATTCTCTGGAAGAAGAGATGGCACGGAATCGCCGCGCCGCGCGCCGGGCCGAAGTAAGGGACCGTACGATCCTGGTCGGCGTGACCACCGGCTCGCTCTTTGAAGCTGAAGAATCGATAGCCGAACTTCACGAGCTTGCGACATCCGCCGGTGTGGTCGTCCAGGATCAAATTATCCAGCGCCGCCCGGCCATCGACCCGCGCACGGTACTGGGTCGCGGAAAACTTGAAGAGCTTCTGGTGCGCGCGCTGCAGCTTGGCGCGGACCTTATCGTCTTCGACCGTGAGCTGCAGCCCGCGCAGGTGCGCTCGCTTTCGGAGGCCACCGATTTAAAGGTCATCGACCGCTCACAACTTATTCTCGATATCTTCGCGCAGCGGGCGCAATCACGCGAAGGTAAGATTCAAGTCGAGTTGGCCCAACTGAAGTATTTGCTGCCGCGCCTCGTCGCCGGCCATGAGGGCGCGTTCTCGCGGCTCGCAGGGGGCATCGGCGGGCGCGGGCCCGGCGAGACTAAACTGGAAACCGATCGCCGCCGTGTGCGCGACCGCATCCACCGGCTTGAGAAGGAGATCGCCGCTCAACGCCAGAGGCGACAGGAACGCCGCAAAGAAAGGGTGCGACGTGAGTCTCCCATCATCTCTATTGTCGGCTATACGAACGCCGGCAAGTCAACCCTGCTGAACATGCTGACATTGAGCAGCGTAAACGCCGAGCAGCGGATGTTTGCGACGCTCGACCCGACGTCGAGGCGACTGCGTTTGCCGCGCGAGCAGGAGGTCATCATCAACGACACGGTCGGCTTTATCCGTGACTTGCCGCCCGACCTTCTCGCCGCTTTCGGCGCCACCCTCGAAGAGATCGGCAACAGTGATCTGCTCTTACATCTGGTTGACGCTGCCAACCCGCGCTGGCAACAGCAGCTCGAATCCGTCGAAAGGATTTTGAACGACCTTCACCACGGGCGGATTCCGCGCCTCGTCGTCTTCAACAAGGCGGACCTCGTTGACGCAGGCACGTTGGAAGCGACGCTCCGCCTGGCCGCGCAGGGGGGGGCACGCGAATGCATCGCAACCTCCGCCACCCACGCCCAATCATTGCGGCCCGTGCTCGAACGGGCGGGCGCAATTCTTGCGCGCGATCTGGTTAATCACCAGCGGGAAAGCAATCGGTTGGAGATCGAGGATCAGGCCCGGTACGCCGTGCAAAGCTAAATGAGCAAACGCTGCCCAAATTTCACCTCGCAGTCGGATAGAAGGCGCAACGCCGCGCTCCGATATATCGTCCGCCCTTTCAAATGGTTTTCGCCAAGGACACAGTTCCTCCTGGGCCTGGCATTTCTTGTCGTCGTCACAACACTACTGCTCAATACTTATTCGCGCGGCCTCGGGGAGGATTATCAAGAGGGCGATGTGGTCCATCGCACGGTGATCGCGCCGGCGGATATAGCCGGCGTTGATATTCCTCAAACCGAAAAGAATCGCGCGGCAGCGATGGAGGCGGTCCGCCCGGTCTTCAAATTCGACTCGTCCCGCATCGAAAACGGAGCCCAGAGCTTCCGCGCATCCTGGGAAGACTTACAAAAGCAGGCGGAAGCACGGGGCGCCACCCTCAAAAAAGAACCGGCATGGTCGGGCTCAGGCGGCGCGGCAGTCGCACGGGCGGTGATGGCTCACCGTTTTAATGTGAACGGCCTCGAAGCTCTTCTGCGATTGCTGCGTGAAGCGGAGAGTGGATACATCTATGATGATGGCGAGGCGGAACACCTCAGGCGCGAGATCGCCCTCGTGGATGTCAGAAACCCGCGTGAGCAGATGGTTATCCCCGTGCCGCAAACGAGCATGATGCCGCTCTCGGCCGCGCGCGCAAGCTCACGCTCCCGCATTCTGCAATTAAACGGGTGGTCGCAGGAGGAAAAAGCGGCGTTGGCCTCTGCGCTGCTCCCGTTATTGCAGCCGACGGTGACCTTCGATCAGGATGCCACGCGGGCGGCACGCGAAGAGGCGGCCGACAAGGTCGTTCCGGTCACGCTCTCACTGAAGCGCAATCAGGTTGTGGCGCGTGAGGGCGATAAGGTAACCGAATCAATGCTTGCCCAGCTTGCCGCCGTCCGCGCTTACGGTCGTACGACACGACCATGGCATCGTCTCATCGGATTATTCTTCATCGTAACCGCACTGTTCTGGGGGGCATGGAAATTTACCGAGCACCGAAGTACAGCCATTAATCTCGCGCTCACTAAGGAGCGCGCCTTCGCGCTCGTCGGCTTATCTGTAGTCGTCCAATCAATACTGATACGCATCGGCTTCGTCCTCGCTGAAGACATCGCGACACGTAGCGAGAGGGCCCCGTTGAACGACCCAACGATCTGGGGTTTCGCCATCCCGTTCGCGGCCGCCGCACTCCTCGTCGCTCTTCTCGTCGATTCCCAGCTGGCGTTGATTACCGCCCTGATCACGGCGCTCTTCGCGGGACTGCTCGCGCCCAACGGGGTGCTGGCGGCTTTCTACGCCGTGGTCTCATGTTCGACGGCGATCTACGGCATCGGGCGCTATCGCGAGCGCCAGTCCGTCACGCTCGCCGGGCTGCTGGTCGGTGGAGTTAACGCACTGATGGCTGTGGCGCTGATCGCTTACGCGCAACAGCCACTGACCCTGAATACAATATTGCTCGCGTTGGGTTGCGGCATTGGGGGCGGCTTACTGACGGTAGTTTTCGTGGCCGGCGGGTTACCGATCAATGAATCGCTATTCGGTATTCTGACAGACGTTAAACTGCTGGAGTTATCTAACGCAGACTTGCCGGTGCTGGGACAACTGGCTTTGCGCGCGCCGGGAACCAACCAGCACTCACACGCGGTAGGCCAACTGGCGGAAGATGCCTGCCGAGCGATCGGGGCCAATCCCTTACTGGCGCGTATCGGCGCCCTCTACCACGATATCGGGAAGCTGGCCGCGCCGGAATATTTTGTCGAGAATCAACAAGGCAACAACCCGCACGACCGCCTCCGTCCGACCCAAAGTGCGCGCATTATTACGAGCCACGTCACCTACGGCCTCCGGCTGGCAAAAGAGATCGGTCTGCCAAAACAGATCTCCGACTTTATTCCGCAGCATCATGGCACGCGCACCCTCCATTTCTTTTTACGCAAGGCACAGTCGCTGGCCCTGCCGGGCGAAGAGGTGGACGAAGCGGAATTTCGCTACCCGGGCCCGAAACCACAGTTCAAAGAGGCGGCGATCATGATGGTGGCCGACTCGTGCGAGGCCGCGGCCCGCTCGCTCGCGCGTCCTGACCCGGAAAACATCCGTGCCATTGTCACTAAAATAGTCGACGCTATCATCAGTGACGGCCAGCTCGACGAATGTAACCTCACGTTGCGCGAACTCACCACCGTCCGCGAAGCAATCATCACGGCATTGACGGCCATCTACCACGCGCGCATAGATTACCCCGGCTTCAACCCCCCGCCGGTGAGTGGCACCTTGCCTCCGTTGCCGCAACCCGAGCTTGATACGGAAGAGCGCGGCGTAAGTTATAGTAAGCCGTCAGAAATTCCGATCAATAAGGGCGGCGAAGTTGAAGACGAGGCGGTCACGCGCAAAGCGGTTAGAAGGGGGTAAGGTATCGGTTGCCCCGAACGTTGGCGCGCGCCCGCGGGTTGCCCGCCCGACCCTTACGGTGAGCGCCCACTCAAGGTAATTCGAGGTTAGAACTTGCCACGAAGTTTACGATAGGTCACGGCGAGGTCTTCGGGGATGACGCGAGTCTCACCGACGGTCGTCATGAAATTCGTGTCACCGGTCCAGCGGGGCATGATATGCAGGTGAAGGTGATCGGCGACCCCGGCCCCGGCCGAGCGGCCGAGATTCATCCCGAGATTGAATCCTTGTGGGTGATACGTGTCGCGCAGCACCGACTGGCAGCGTTTGGTTAAATCCATTAACTCGTCTGTCGTCTCCTTCGGCACTGCGTCAAGCTCGGCCAGATGCGCGTACGGAATTACGAGCAGGTGGCCGCTGATGTACGGATAGAGGTTGAGGATGACGTAGTTGTGTGTCGCTCGGTGCAGAACGAAATTGCTCTCGTCGTGATCGGGGTCGCGCTGGAGTAAACAGAAGACACAAGGGACGTCGTTCTTCTCGACGCTTCCGCTGGCATTAATGTACTGGTACCGCCAGGGGCTCCACAACGTGTCCACGGCCACGCACCTCCGATCAGGACGGCTAGATAACGGGAGGCGTGCGGTTGTCGTCGGTACCGCCCGGGCCGGACCTTTCAGGCGAAGAGGCCGCCGGAGCAGGTTCTTCGTTGATCAGTTCTTTAAGCTCCTTGCCCGGCTTAAAGTAAGGCACGCGCTTGGCAGGAATACTGACGGGGTCCCCCGTTTTAGGGTTGCGACCACGTCGCGCCCCGCGCTCGCGCACGCGAAAGCTGCCGAACCCTCGGAGCTCGATCTTCTCGCCTTGATTCAGGGTTTCGATGATGCTCTCGAATACGATTTCGACAAGCCGCTCCGCGTCTTTCTTGGTCAACTCAGCCGCCCGCGCGACATCCTCAACCAATTCCGCTTTCGTCATGCCATCACCTCGCTGCTTCAGAACAAAGGCTTAACAGCCGCAAAGACCCACGGGTCAAAAATATCAGTAATGCTTCTCCAAGGTGAGGTCGGTAAGCTCGTGTACAGTATCAGAAAACATTCGCGTCCTGCAAGGCAGAACTGCCTTATAGGCAACAATTAAACGGATGGCAAAACAATGCAAAAAGAGACCCCGGGCAAAACTTAACCGGTCGTGAAAGTTCTGCGCGCGGGGTCACAGTGGGGCTCTTTCCATTCAACAATTGCGGGAGATCATTCACGGTTTTCGCCCGAGCTATTTTTGCCGCCAAAATCCGCCAATTCCCCTAGCGACGCCATCCCACTTCCGACTTCCGAGGAATACACTTTCGTATCATGGATAGGCTCGTCGTGGCCGACGGCGCGGGCAGAGAGTCCGATCTTCTTAGACTCAGGATCGATCCTCAGAATTTTGAAGTCCATTTCCTGGCCCAGTTTGACTACATCTTCGGGTTTTTCCACACGCTCGTCCGACAGCTCGGAGATATGGCACAAGCCTTCCAGGTTATCGGCCAACTCGACGAAAGCCCCGAAGTTGGCAAAGCGTGCGATCTTGCCCCGGACAATGTCACCGGGCTTGTGGTCGGCCACAAAGCGATCCCACGCATTCGGCTCCAGGTCTTTGATCGAGAGCGAGAGGCGGCGGTTTTCCGTATCAATACTGGTAATGACCGCTTCGATCTCCTGTCCTTTCTTCAGCACCTCGCCGGGGTGTTTGATACGCTTGGCCCACGAAATGTCGGAGACGTGAACGAGGCCGTCGACGCCGTCTTCAACTTCAATGAACGCGCCAAAGTCAGTCAGATTACGGACGCGGCCGTGAACGCGCGAGCCGATCTGATAGCGCTCGTTGAGCGTCTGCCAGGGGTTCGATTGAACCTGCTTCATCCCTAAGCTGATCCGCCGCGCCTTCGGATCGACGCTCAGGACCTCGACTTCTACCGTGTCGCCGACGTTGACCAGTTTGCTCGGGTGCTTGACCCGTTTGGACCAGCTCATTTCGGAGACGTGGACGAGACCTTCGACGCCCGGCTCAAGTTCGATAAAAGCGCCGTAGTCTGCCACACTCGCGACTTTACCGGTGACTCGCTTGTTTACCGGGTAGCGCTCTTCGATGCTGGCCCAGGGGTCGGGCAGCAGCTGCTTGTAGCCGAGCGAGACCCGCTCCCGTTCGCGGTCAAACTTTAAGACTTTGACCTGCACGGTGTCGCCGACCTTGAACAGTTCCGCGGGATTCTGCAGGCGGCCCCAGGACATGTCAGTTACGTGGAGGAGGCCGTCGATCCCGCCGAGGTCGACAAATGCGCCGTAGTCTGTCAGGTTCTTAATCTGACCTTCGATAATAATGTCTTCCTCTATCTGATCAAGGGTCTGCCCCTTCTTACCGGCGTTCTGCTCTTCCAGCACGGCTTTCCGCGAAAGCACGACATTGGACCGCTTACGATTGAGCTTAATGACTTTGGCTTCAATCTCCTGATTTCGCAAGCTGTCAAGGTTACGCACAGGACGCGTATCGACCTGCGAGCCGGGCAGGAAAGCGGCGATGCCGTCAATGTCCACGCGCAGGCCGCCCTTGATGCGTTCGGTGATGCGCCCCTTGACGGGCCGGCCTTCATTGTAAGCCTTCTCCAGGTCATCCCAAGCCTTCATCCGCACGGCGTCGGCGCGCGACAGAATCGGAAACCCCTCGCTGGTCTCCATACTCTTGACGAGTACGTCAACCTCATCGCCGGGCTTAACCGTTAACGCGTTGTTCTCCATAAACTCGGCCTGATTGACGATGCCCTCGGATTTATAGCCAAAATCTATCACAACGCCGCGCTCGGTGATGCCGACGACGGTGCCGCGCACGACCTCGCCCTCCTGGAAAGTCGCCTGTTCCTGTTCAAATTGATCGAGCAGCTTACCAAAATCTACGTCGCCCGTGGCGCGTGATTCGTCTTCCTCATCCTCGGCCGGATTCGATCTGGCGGCGGCGGTGGAAGCGCGGGCGGGCATCGGCGAAGCGCCGTGGCGCTGCTGGCTGTCTGCCGGTCGTGGTGAGCGCTCGGGCTCGCTCGTTGGAGATTGATTATTGATGGCCTCGCCGTCAGTCGGCTTGGGTTTTTCGGTGGACATGCAGACTCCTGTCAAACTACTTCTCGGTAATGCGGCGCGTTAAAGAGCTTCTCACGCCATACCCGCCGCCCGCGCGTTAGAACATGCGCGGGCGGCTCTGGAAGCGGCCCTCCTGACTTAAAATTCGTGTGGTGATGAGTCGGATATGAGAACCTGAGGCGAGGACGCGAGCCTTCTTAGAGTTGGAAAAGGAGGTCCATTAAATGTTTCGATTTCCGTTGAGCCCGTAGCCACCCGCTTGACCCGACTATCACCGGCCGCTTGACCGGGTAGGGCGGCAATGTACACGCCAAAATGATTGCGTGTCAAGGCGATAGGAGGCATGGCGCGACGGCCGCCAAACAATTTGTCGGGCGCACCGGGCGGAAGTTTGCTTACGACCCGGTGCGCTCTACCGACAAACGGGCGGTTTTCGGCGCGTCTCCAATAGCTTTACTTATCCGTGCTCAGTGAAACCTTAGTGCCGCGCTCCGCCACATAGACCCCGGCGGAATGCGTGCCGACGAAGATTTTGTTCTGATCGCGGGGGTCGAAAGCGAGCGACCAGATGCGCTGGCTCGGCAACCGCGGCTCGCTGGGATCAATGCGCTGCCAGGTCAGGCCGGCGTCGGTCGAGCGGTAGACGCCGCCGCTCTTCTCATACGCATTCCCCGTGATGATCTCATCCGTGTTCTGCGGGTTGATCAGAATATTTGGGTAGTCCCCGAGTGGCAGATTACCGCCGCGCCGCGTCCAATTTTCCCCGCCATCGTGTGAATAGTAGAACGTCTGCTTGGTCCCGACGTAAATGTGCGACGGGCGCTTGGGATCCTGCGCAACCGAGCTGATCGGGGCAACGGTCGGGACACCTGCGACCTGCTCCCACGTCTGGCCGCCATCGCGCGAAACAAGCAGACCCGAAGTGGTGGTGCCCGCCCAGATAGTCTTGGGATTCTGTGCGCTCGTCGCGAGACACGTGGTGCGTACGTCCAGCGTCGCCCCGTAAACAATCCTTTCCCAGCCCTGCGAGGGGTCGTAGGTGCGAAACAGGCCCGTATTCGTCGCGGCGAGGATACCGGATCGCCCGTCCCGCTCCTCATAAAGATGGGCAAGCGCGTTGACCGATTCGGTCAAGGGCGCGATGGCCGGTGGTACTTTCCCCGTCGCATCCATCCCCTGGTAACCGCTGCCGAGCCCCAGCGCGTTGAGGGTCTGGTCGTCCAGAGTGCCGGAGACGGGGAGACCTTTGTCCGCCTGAAACTTCCTGATGGCAGCCACTGTGCGCGTGCCTGCCACTCCGTCCGGCACCCCCACGCTGTAGCCCGCCGCATGAAGGGCCTCTTGAGCCCTTTTAACCGTACTATCGGAGCGGGTCGTCCGACTGGCGCTGGCCTCTGCGCCGCGCGCGGGGGCACCCACATCCTGTGGGCGTTCGCTCCGCGCAGAAGCTCCCGCGCCCCGACCACGCCCTCTCCTGCCTGATCTGTTGGCGGGCGGTCGCGGCTTCGGCGCGTTTGCCGGGGCCCACGATGCGCCTCGGTCAAGCGACCGGTAAAGACCTAGATTTGTCCCCAGATAGAGAACATTGGGGTCGCGCTCGTCCTGCAGAATAGAAGAACTGACCACACGAGGTGACATGTTGCGCATCGAAGCCTGCCACGTTGCCCCCCCGTCGTTGCTGATAAAAAAGAAACCTCCTCCCGTAGTGGTGTTGATCGTCGTCGCATATACCCGATCCGGCTTCTCTCGATCCGGGAGGATATAGTCCACAAAGCGCCCGCTGTAACCATTGTTGCTCATCGCAAAGTGCTTGCCCGCATCGTGTGAGACCATCACGCCATAGTTATTCGTGCCGATGTAGACGGTCTGCGGGTTCTTCGGATGGACTGCAATCGAATTAACCTCCAGTTGGGTGGACGTCATGACCGTCCAGGTGGCGTCTTCCCCGCCGCGGGCCGAGCGCCAGAAGCCCTGGGTGGTGCCGGCAAACACCAGGCCGGGAATGGAAGGGTGCTGAAGGATGGCGCGGGTGCGGCGCGAGGTGGAGGGGATGCCCTGGACCTTTTGCCACCGCTGGCCGCCGTTGCGCGTGTTGTAGATTCCGCTGCAAGCCGAGGCGATGATGTGATCGGGGTTGCGCGGATCAATATCTATCGCAAAGACATCCGAATCATCGATGAGGCCGGTCTTGATAATATTCCAGGTCTGGCCGCCGTCGGTGGACTTATACGGCAGCCACCAAGTGCCCGCGTAAATCGTGTCTGTGTTACGCGGATCGACGGCGAGCGATTCAACGTTGACGAGCTGGGGGACGGAAGAGGTCGGCAACTGCGTCCAGCTCTCGCCGGCATCGTTTGAGCGATAGATCCCACGATTTGTTCCGGCAATGAGAATATCCGGGTTCTTTGACGACTGCGTAAGCGAATGAACGGCTTCACCTTTCAGCTCAGGCGACTCGCGCCATGTCGCCCCGCCGTCGGTGGACTTAAAGAAACCGCCGGGATCTTTGTGGCGATGGGTTGCCACATAAAGCGTCTTCGAGTCACGCGGGTCAACAATAATGTGATCCACGAAGAGCTGTGGGCGGCCGAAGTTGACCAGCAGCCGCCACTGCTGCGCGCCATCGCCGGAGGTGTAAATCTGCCCGTCCAGCGTGCCGAAATAGAGTCGCTGCGGATCGTTCGGATCAATGACGAGGGCGCGGACGTCGCCGCCGGTCGGGCCTGTGATGCGCCAGTCCATCGCCGGAGCGGATTTTGGTTCTTCATTACCGGTCGAAGCCTTGACGCTGACGGCGCACATCCACGCGGCCACAACTAAAAATGAGACAGTTAAAATCAGGAGCAGGCGTTTCATCGATCGAATGTCCTTCGTTTTTATCATGGTGAACTCAAAGTGGCACGCGCCGGTAAACCGGTCATAAGCGGGGTCGCGCGCGAGTAGGGAGGCGCCGGGTAAGATGCGCCGCATGAGGCGCGTAGTTGTATTAAAACACATCGGCGATCATCTGGCAAAGCGAAGCGGGCGATGCTTCCCTTTTGGAGAGAACCATCGCCCGCGTTCGGAAGAGGTCGCGCCCGATCTTCAAAATAGACGCGAGCGGTTAAGGTTTAATGGCAAGCAATGCGTGCCAGAGTCATGCATTACTCCTCATCATCGTCGCCACGTCCGCGGCGCCGGTGCGTCCCGGCGCGGCGTCGTCCGGCGCGTCTGGCCGGCCTTCTGCGGCATTCCGGACACGGCGAGACGGCCTGAGCTGTATCGGCCGCTGGCGCGGTCGCGCCCTGCGGTACGAGCCAGAGCTGGACTGTCAGCGCCGCACGGCACCCGCCGTCCACCGTCGTAATACGTGCGGCGTCGATGCCGCGCGTAGTGACGAGGTAGTTCTTGGCACGGTCCGCACGGGCCTGGCCTTCGCCATTGCA
>CAYLJO010000048.1:0-32815 GCA_964383905.1 uncultured Blastocatellaceae bacterium | reverse complement strand
CAGACGCCGCCGATCAATTCGACGCTTCAATCAGCCTTGAGAAGCTGGACGAAGGGACCCCCGGCCTCTGGAGGCGTTATGTGCGCCTGCCCCGCAACGTTTTTGCGCTCAGTCTCGTCAGTCTCCTTAACGACGCGTCGAGCGAAATTATCTACCCGCTCTTGCCGCTTTTTCTCGCCGTCACGCTCGGCGCTTCGCCCGCCGCCATCGGCCTCATCGAAGGCGCGGCCGAGTCCGTGTCAAGCCTGCTCAAGCTCTTCGCCGGGTATCTCAGCGACCGTGCGAATAAGCGCAAAGGTCTCGTCGTCTTCGGCTACGCGCTGGCGAGCTTTGTGCGGCCGCTGCTCGCGTTCGCAGCCGACTGGTATCAAGTGCTCGTCATACGCCTTACGGATCGCGTCGGTAAGGGCCTTCGCACCGCGCCACGCGACGCGATGATTGCAGACGCGGCACCGGTTGAAGAGCGGGGTCTGGCCTTCGGGTTTCATCGCGCGATGGATCACGCGGGCGCGGTCGTCGGCCCTTTGTTAGGCTATCTCATACTGTTTGAGGTCGCCGCCGATAGAAACGCGCCGGCGGCCGCCGACTACACGAAAGTCTTTCTTGTCGCCTCAATCCCGGCGTTGGCCGCCGTGCTCGTCGCCACTTTCGTCGTGCGCGAAGCGAAAAGAGAGCAACAGGCGGGCGGCGCCGCGGGCACCGAACTGCCACACTTCTCGCTGCGCGGCTTTGATGTAAACTTCACACGCTTTCTCTTGATCGTTGCGCTCTTCACGCTGTCCAATTCTTCGGACGCCTTCCTGCTCCTGCGCGCGCGCACGGCCGGGGTTAGCACGACGACGATTCCGCTGCTCTGGGCGGCGCTTCATGCCGTCAAGGTCCTGAGCTCGCTGATCGGCGGGGGCCTTTCTGACCGGCTCGGACGTAAACGCCTGATCGCTTCCGGCTGGCTTCTTTATGCCGCGGTTTACGCGGGCTTTGCGTTTGTTACTTCGACCGGCGCGGTGTGGGTGTTGTTTCTCATCTACGGTGTCTACTTCGGGCTTGCGGAAGGGACGGAGAAAGCCCTTGTTGCAGACCTTGTGCGCCCGGAGCAGCGCGGCACCGCCTATGGGTTGTATAATCTAGCCTTCAGCGTTACGGTTTTGCCCGCGTCGCTTCTGATGGGCGCGTTGTGGAACTGGCGTGGGCCGGTGACGGCTTTTCTCATCAGCGCTTTAATCGGCGCAACGGCCGCACT
This sequence comes from uncultured Blastocatellaceae bacterium, assembly GCA_964383905.1. GTDB lineage: Bacteria > Acidobacteriota > Blastocatellia > Pyrinomonadales > Pyrinomonadaceae > CAYLJO01. The sequence continues at coordinate 31,575 of CAYLJO010000048.1, read as the reverse complement.
CCTGCTTCTTCTAATCGTCAGGAGCAAGGCGCCGACCGGTGCGGTCGAGCCGTGAAGTATAAGAAAAGGTTTAGCGCTTTGCCTCTGGCGGTATCTAACTAATTTTGGGCGACAGGATGCGATAAAATTTTGCGCATGCGGGTGGAACACTGGAAGGAAAGAGAAGCACCGAGCGCGGCGGCGCGGCGGCGCCGGATGGAGGCGGAAGGCTACCGTGTATTCGAATGGGGAGATTCGCCCGGCACGGCTTATGGCCCGCACGAGCATGCTGAAGATCAGTCGCACTGGGTCATTCGCGGCGTGCTCGAATTGCGCGTTGGTGGCGAGCAATACACGTTGCGGGCGGGCGACCGTGATTTTCTCCCGGCCCACACAGAGCATTCGGCGTTTGTTCCGGGCGATGAAACCGTCTTTTATTTGATCGGTGTGAAAAATTGATGGGCGCAACCAATTATCAACTGATTAAGACTCCTGAAGAAATCCGCGCGGCAACTGAAGAATTATCGAAACACGCGGCGATCGGGTTCGACACCGAAACCACCGATCTTGATCCTTACCGCGGGCGACTGCGGCTCTTGCAACTGGCGGCGCCGGACGGCGTACGCGTCATCGATCTGGACCGCTTCGCAAACGGCGGTGACCTGACGAGAAACGAGGCGCTCGCGCCGCTCCGGGAACTGCTCGCCGTGCCCCGCCCGGTCAAGATCGCGCACAACGCGAAGTTCGACGCCAAGTGGGTCAAGCAGCATCTGGGCGTCGAACTGGGCGGTCTCTTCGACACGCTGCTGGCGAGTCAGATCATCGCGGCAGGCGATCAGGACGAACGGCACGGCCTCGAAGCGGTCGCCGCGCGCTATTTGAATGAAACAATCGACAAGGCCGAACAGTTGAGCAACTGGAGCGGCGAGTTGTCGGAGGCGCAGCTAGCGTATGCCGCGCGCGACGCCTCCGTGCTGCCGCCTCTGCGCGACAAACTCATCGAGCGGCTCAAAGCGGATGCCCTGCTAAGATGCGCGCAGCTTGAATTCGAATGCGTCATGCCTGTCGCCGGCCTGGAGCTGGCGGGGATCTATCTTGACGCCGCGCGCTGGCGCGAGCAGATGGCCATCGTCGAAAAGAAGCGCGCGAAGCTGGCCGATGAGCTACAGGATATGCTCGCCGAAGAGTCCATGCAGGGATCGCTCTTCGGCCCGACCCGCGCCGACATCAATCTTGATTCGCACGTCCAGTTGACGAAAGCGCTCAAGCGTCTGGGCGTGCCCGTGCCCGACTCGACGCGCAACTGGAAGTTGCAGCCGTTGGCCGCAGACTACCCCGCCGTCGCCAAACTGCTCGAATATCGAACCGTGCAGAAGGCCCTTACCAGCTACGGCCAGAATCTGATCGACGAAATAAATCCGGCGACGGGCCGCATTCATGCCGACTTCCGCCAGATCGGCGCACCAACCGGGAGATTTTCGTGCCAGAATCCTAACGTGCAGCAAGTACCCCATGCCATCGAGTACCGCCGCTGCTTCCGCGCTCCTGAAGGGCGAAAGCTTGCGATTGCGGATTACAGTCAGGTGGAACTGCGTATCCTGGCGGATTTTACAGGAGACCGGGGTTTCATAGATGCTTTCAATTCCGGCGCAGACCTCCACCGTGTAACTGCCGCACAGGTCTTTAACGTTCCGTTGGATCAGGTGACGACAGACCAGCGCTCTTTAGCCAAACGCTTGAACTTCGGTGTCGTATATGGCATCGGCGCGCAACGATTTTCGATGCTGACGGGCATGAAACTTTCTGACGCCGAGGAAATTTTACGTCGCTACTTTGCCACCTATCGTCAGCTTGATGCTTGGCTCCGCGAAGCGGCCAACCGCGCAATACGCGAGCGCATGGCCCGGACCGCTTCAGGCCGCCTCGCACGCTTTCGCTTCGATCCGGAAGACCGGCAATCCGCCTCGCTCGCGCAACGCAACGGAAAAAATACGCCAATCCAGGGATGCCAAGCGTTTGAATCTAGGATACTTACAGCGGAACACGGCTATATTAAAATCGGAGCCTTATCCGGTCTAACTGATGTGAGGGTATGGGATGGGACAAAATTTGTTTGTGCTGAAGTGCGCCCAAGCGGCAAAAAGCAGAAGGTCAAAGTGGAGTTCTGGGGAGGGTACTACAATGAGTGCAGTCCCGACCATAAATTTCTTACCATAGACGTAAATGGCAACAAGTCTTGGCGAACTCCGGCACAATTTGTAAAGGGTAACTATGTGATCCTTACAGATGCGCTACCGGAGTGGTCTCTACCTCTGGAACTGCCGACAGCCGATCATATTAAAAGTCCAATGGCCAAAAAAGGCGGCCTGAATGATATGCCCAATCGTTTTGATCTCGGGGTATGGCTTGGGCGATTAGCCTCGGACGGAAACGTAAGTGGAAATAGCATTAGGCTGCTTATAGCGGAGCATGAGAAGGAAATACTTCCCTACCTTTGCCGGCTATCAGCCTCATTTGGACACTTTAAGCAATCAGTAGGGCGTGGTGGTAAAGGTATATTGCCGATCTACTTACTCAATCTAACGTTTTCACGCCTTGCCCATCAGCTAATAGAGATCGGCATTAAAACTCGTGTGCCCGACTGCGCATGGAAAGACAGTCGAATTTTGGCCGGATATTTACGTGGTATTTTTGACGGGGATGGAACCGTAAATCAGTATGGAGCAGTCCTTACCTTCGGCAAAGGCCCTGACTCTCATATAGAATGGGCGCGTGAAATTCAACAAGCGCTTCTTCTCTTCGGTATCCGGAGCCGAATACACCGGTGCGCTGATAGAATCAATGTATGTGTTCTCAAGCGCGACATGCCGCAATTTTGTACACGCATCGGCTTCATTAACTCCGTCAAACAAGATAAGGCGCGTACAGTTAGAGATGGAACCGGGTATGAAAATAAAATCTACGGGCGGGCGGCTAGAATAAAGTCCGTGGAATTTACTAACGACTGGGTCGAGATGTATGACGTGGTAAATAGCGAAACAGAGCGATTCATGGTGAACGGGCTCATCACCCACAATTCAAGCGCTGACATCCTTAAGCGCGCTCTGCGGCTTTTGCACGATAAACTGCAAGGCACAACGGCGCGCATCGTCAATATCGTTCACGATGAGATTGTCGTAGAAGTTGACGAGAAGCAGGCGGAAGAAATTGCCAAGAAGGTCGAAGACGCGATGTGCGCTGCGGGCGAGGAGTATATTAAGAGCGTGCCCGTGAAGGTGGAAACGGAAATAGCAGATGAATGGGTAAAGTAGGGTGCCGGGGGCTTAGTAGTGACAACATGTCGCAGGTCGGTGGAGATTCATCGATTATCATGCCTCGCAAAATGTCAGTGATCATTGAGAGAAACGGCCGCGGCCTGATCGCCGGCGCATGGTTTTGAATAGTTTTATCTTTTTATTCCACAGTTTAGACATTCCGCTTGACAGCGTGCGCAACACTCACATAGTCTTACCTGAGCAACAATGCGTCTGGCACCACTCCTGCCATAATGAGTCTGAACTGCAACCAACAGGAAATCGAGCGACATGATAAAAAATGATATTAAGGATCTGATCAAAGGTAAACGTGCGCGCGTCGGGGTGATCGGGCTGGGCTATGTCGGGCTACCACTGCTGGTGGAGTTCGGGCACAAAGGTTTTGACGCGACGGGCTTTGAAGTTGACAAAGTGAAGGCGGCGGAGATCAATGCCGGTCGCTCGTATATCGGCGACGTCGGCTCTTCGGCGGTCAAGGAGCTGGTTGAGGCCGGGGGCTTGCGCGCGACGACCGCTTTCGAAGGGCTGAGAGACCGCGACGCGATCATCATCTGCGTGCCGACGCCCCTGCGTAAGACCAAAGAGCCGGACGTCTCATACATTCTGGCCGCCGCCGAGGAGATCAAAAAGAACCTCCGGCGTGGCCAGTTGATCGTGCTCGAATCGACCACCTATCCAGGGACAACCGACGAAGTGCTGCTGCCGATGTTCGAGGAGACGGGTTTGAAACTCGACGAGGATTTCCTGCTCGCTTTTTCGCCCGAACGCGTCGATCCGGGCAACTCGCAATTTCAGACTCATAACATCCCGAAGGTTGTCGGCGGCTCCACGCCCGATTCGACCGAAGCCGCGGCGGCGCTTTACAGCCAGATCGTTAATGAGGTTCATTCAGTCAGTTCGGCGCGCGTCGCCGAGACCGCGAAGCTCCTGGAAAACACCTTTCGCGCGGTCAACATCGGGATGGCCAACGAGATGGCCAGGTTGTGCTATGCGCTCAACATCGACACGTGGGAGGTGATCCGCGCCGCGGCGACGAAACCGTTCGGCTTCATGCCGTTCTATCCGGGCCCTGGGATCGGCGGCCACTGCATTCCATTGGACCCCCATTATCTTTCATGGAAGGCTCGCCAGCACGGTTTTGATTCCCGCTTCATCGGTCTGGCCGAAGAGGTCAACTCACGCATGCCCGAGCACGTCGTGCAGCTCGTGGCCGATGGTTTGAATGACGATCGAAAGGCCATGAACGGCGCGCGCGTGCTGCTGCTCGGCGTCGCCTACAAGAAAGACATTAACGATGTGCGCGAGAGCCCGGCCCTCTCGATCATCGATCGCTTGCGCAGCAAGGGCGCCGACGTGCGCTACCATGACCCGTTTGTCAAGGAAGTGCGCTTCGATGACGCTCACACACAAGGCGGCGGTGAACCGCTCCGCTCTGTGGCGTTGACCGATGAAGAATTGCGGGCCGCCGATTGCGTCGTCATCGTCACCGATCATAGCGGGATAGATTACAAGCGCGTAACATCCCTCGCCCCAATCGTCGTTGATACGCGCAACGCCTTGAACGGAGAACTCCGCCGCGATAGCCGCGCGCGGATCATCCGGTTGTAAAAGTCCGAAGTCCGGGTCTCAAGTCTGGAGTCTGTTTTGGTTAACTCCAGACTTCAGACTTTTTATGCTTAAAGTCATCAATGTGGTCGGGGCGCGCCCGAACTTCATGAAAGTTGCCCCCATCGTCGAAGCGATGCGGCGCCGCGCCACGCAGTTTACCCCGCTGCTTCTGCATACCGGGCAGCATTACGACAGGGAGATGTCGGACGCCTTTTTTCGCGATCTTAATCTCCCGCGACCGGATGTTTATTTAGGCGTTGGCTCCGGCACCCACGCCGTGCAAACGGCCGCCGTCATGCAGCGCTTTGAGCCGGTCGTGGTCGCGGAGAAACCGGACTGGGTGGTGGTCGTCGGCGACGTCAATTCGACGCTCGCCTGCGCGCTGGTCTGCGCCAAGCTGAGGATCAAGGTGGCCCACGTCGAGGCCGGCCTGCGCAGCCGCGACCGCACCATGCCGGAGGAGATTAACCGGCTGCTGACTGATCAGGTCGCCGACCTCCTGCTCACGCCCTCGCCGGATGCTGACGAGAATTTGCGGGCCGAAGGGATCCCTTCGGAGCGGATCCGCTTGGTCGGCAACGTGATGATTGATTCGCTCTTCGGCCAACTCAAACGTGCCGGAGGTTCCCGGGTGCGTGAGGCGCTGGGTATTGCCGGGCGCGATTACGCTGCGGTCACCCTCCATCGCCCTTCAAATGTTGACGAGCGTGCGGTCTTGACGCGGATCCTTGAGGCGCTCGACGAGATCAGCCGCCGGCTGCCGGTGATCTTCCCCGTGCACCCGCGGACGCGCGCGCGGATCGGCGAATTCGGCCTGGCGGAACGGGTCACACGCACCACAGGTCTGTGCCTCGTCGAGCCACTCGGCTACCTCGACTTTTTACGCCTCTGGAGCGGCGCGCGACTGGTACTGACGGATTCAGGGGGAGTACAGGAGGAGACCACGGCGCTGTCGATCCCATGTCTAACGTTGCGCGAGAATACGGAGCGGCCGATCACAGTCGGGATGGGGACGAACAGAGTCGTCGGCACGGACACTCAAAGAATCACACAGGCGGCATTCGAGGTGCTGGAGGGGCGTGGCGGCAGCGAGCCACGTCCCGCGCCGCCACTATGGGACGGTCATACGGCCGATCGCATTCTCGACGCGTTGATAAAAGGATGAAGGGTTTCCGCCGGCATTTGAGGCCGGGGCTTGACGCGCACACAACGGCGCATTGATGAGGGCGTCAGGAAAAAGATTATCCATCTAAAGATAGTGATTACTAATTTCAGATTGCAAAACGCAGATCTGAAATCGAAAATCTTAAATCTGTCATGTGCGGCATCTGCGGGGTGTGGGAATACGGTGCGAGCGACGGGCGTATAGATCGCGTGCTCGTCGAGCGGATGGGTGACCAGATGCCACATCGCGGGCCCGACGATAGCGGGGAACTGATTTTTGACGGCGGGCGCGGCTGCTTTGGTTTCCGCCGCCTCTCAATTATTGATCTCTCACAAGCCGGACACCAGCCGATGCGCGGCTGCACCGATCAGTTGTGGGTCGTCTTCAACGGTGAGATATACAATCACGCGGCTCACCGCCAAGCGTTGGAGAAACGGGGGCACCGTTACGCCTCGCGCACCGACACGGAGACTATTCTACACCTTTACGAAGAACGCGGGCCGGACTTCATTAAAGATCTCGAAGGGGATTTCGCTATCGCGCTGTGGGATGCCGGGGGCGAGCAGTTGGCACTCTTCCGCGACCCGCTCGGCGTCAAACCGCTCTACTACTATCACAAGGGTGGCCGCTTTATCTTCGCTTCAGAAATCAAGGCGATCCTTCAGCACCCGGCAGTCACGCCTGAAGTCGATGAGGAAGCGCTCTACCACTACCTGACTTTTCTGACCACGCCCGCGCCGCGCACGCTCTTCCGCGATATTCAAAAACTTCCCGCCGGGCATACGCTCTTAATCAAGCGTGACGGCACGGTAAGCCTCAAGCAATACTGGGACGCGTTGCCACCCTCTGAAGCCGGCCCTTCGCGAAGCGAGCAGGAGCACCGCGCAGAGATTTTACGCCTGCTGCGCGCGTCCATCTCGAAGCGCATGATGTCGGATGTGCCGTTCGGGGTGTTTCTGTCGGGCGGGGTTGATTCTTCGGCCAACGTCGCCTTGATGGCCGAGCGGATGTCGCGCCCAGTTCAGACTTTCACCGTCGGATTTCGTGATCAGGAGGCTTACAACGAACTGGACTCGGCGCGGCGCATCGCGCGCGACTTCGGCACTAACCACCACGAAGTGATTATTGGCGAAGAAGAGATGCACGAATTTCTTCCGCGCCTGGTCTTTCATCAGGACGAGCCGATTGCCGACCCGGTTTGCGTGCCGCTCTACTACGTTTCGAAGCTGGCGCGCGATTCCGGCACCATCGTCGTGCAGGTGGGTGAAGGCTCGGACGAGATTTTCAGCGGCTACGATAACTACGTGCGCCACCTGCGCATATATGAGAAATTCTGGCAGCACGCGGAGAAATTACCACTCGCGGCGCGGCGCGCCGCGAGTGCCACCGCCCGCCCTTTTCTCGAAGCCGCGGGAACGAAGCGCGCGGCCATTGAGCTCCTTCGTCGCTTCGGCGCAGATGAGCCGCTATTCTGGGGCGGCGCGATTGTTTACGACGAAGCACTGAAGCCGCGTGTGCTCTCTCGGAGTATGCGCGAGCGGTGGGCCGGACGGTCATCGCTTGAAGTCGTCAATTCATACCTTGACTATATCGAGCGCGAGCGCCCGGCCTCTGATTTTCTGACGCGCATGATTTACCTGGAATTAAAGCTTCGCCTGCCGGAACTTCTCCTCATGCGTGTCGATAAGATCACCATGGCGACGTCGGTTGAGGCGCGCGTGCCCTTTCTCGACCATCACCTGGTCGAGTACGCGATGGGGTTGCCACGCTCGTTAAAAGTCGAAGGCACGAGCGGCAAGCAGATCTTAAAGCGCGCGCTGGAGGAGGTTCTCCCGCGCGACCTGCTCTACAGTCGGAAGCGCGGTTTCAGCGCGCCGATCCGCGAGTGGTTCAGAAACGGGCTTGGCGATTGGTTCGATTCACATCTAATGAACTCTTCCTTGCGGCGGCGCGAGTTTTTCGATTATGAATTTATTGCGCGCCTGCTCGACGAGCACCGGAGTGGCGCGCGCGATTGGAGCTTTCATTTATGGTCTTTGCTCAATTTGAGCCTCTGGTATGAACGATGGATCGAGCACGGGTGAAGCCGGAGTCGAAAACTGCGGTTGCGCAAAGGGCCGTTTGAAAAGAAGGGGATTTCATCCCCTCTACGGGCATCATGACCTCTTCGTGCTGGATTCGACGCTACCGGTCGCGCGGCTCAAATTCGCCTTGCCGGTTGCCAGTCTCGCTTCGACCATCATGCGTACAATATCAGCCATTTTATACTGCGCTTGCCACCCCCATTTCCGCCTCGCCTTGGCGGGGTTCCCTCTGCTCACAGCGATGTCCGTTGGTCGCAGCAAATTTGCGTCCAGCACGACGTGCCCACGCCAGTCGAGCCCGACGCATGAAAAGGCCTCTGCCACGTAATCCTCCAGTGTGCGGCTCTCCCCTGTGGCTGCCACATAATCGTCCGGCTGCCCCTGCTGTAACATCAAGTGCATTAGCTCGACATACTCTGGAGCCCAGCCCCAATCGCGTTGGATGGAGATATTGCCCAGGTGAAGCTGTTCCTGGCTGCCCGCGGCGATGCGGCAGGCGGCGGCCACTATTTTTTGCGTCACGAACCTTTCGGGGCGCAGAGGCGATTCATGGTTGAACAAAATTCCGGAGCAGGCGAAGAGGCCGTATGCCTCACGATAATTGGCTACTTCCCAAAAGGCAGCAGCTTTAGCGACAGCATAGGGGCTTCGAGGACGGAAGGGGGTGGTCTCATCAGCGGCGGCGGCGCCAATGTCTCCGAAACACTCGCTCGATCCTGCATTGTAAAACCTGATCGGGGCATCAAGAAAACGGATCGCTTCGAGCAGATTTAAAGTTCCGGTGGTGATGCTTTCAAGCGTTTCCACCGGCTGTTCAAAGGAGAGGCTCACCGAACTCTGTCCCCCCAGATTATAGACTTCATCGGGGCGGATCTTGATCAGCGCCTGCAACACGCTGCGAAAGTCGATGAGGGAAACGGACTCTAAACCGACCTGTTCGCGGATACCGAGACGCGCCAGATTCTGGAAAGATGAGATCTGTGCGTCGCGCGAGGTGCCGTACACCTCGTAGCCCTTACTCAGGAGCAGGCGGGCCAAATAAGAGCCGTCCTGGCCAGACACTCCGCAAATCAGCGCGCGCTTTTTTTTATCTTCCGTATGGCTTTTATTTGAGTGTGATTGAACTCTTTCCCGGGCCATTAGTTTCTACCGAATTGCGCCGAATAAAATCAGATCGGTGCTGCCATGAAAACTCAAATACATACCTTGCCTCGAGCATAGTTGGCACGACAACCAAGCCTTCATCTTTCTCTTCATGTGCGATCTATCTGTACACCAAGCCCCTTGATCGCATTGTAAATCTTTTCCTCCACGACCTGAGGGGTGAAATGCTTTTGGATGTGAGCATATCCGTAATCCGAAAGGCGCTGCCACAACTCTCGATGACCATACACCTCAATGACCATCTCGGCAAACTCTTGCGGGTCATCCGCAATCATCGCTTCATGACCGTTCTTCAGTCCCATGCCCTCCGCGCCAATGGTGGTCGTCACCACCGGGAGCCCGTAAGAAAGGGCCTGTCCGATCTTTCCCTTGATCCCGGCGCCATAGCGAAGCGGCGCGACGAACACACGGGAGTTGTGAAAGATAGGGTTTACATCCGGCACAAACCCCATGACCGCTATATCCTCGGAGCCGTAAGCCGCGATCTCCGGCGGCACATTACCGCCGACAATATAGAGCTTGACCCCCGGGATGGACTTTTGAATAAGCGGGTAAATTTCTCTGATCAAATAATGGACGGCATCCCCGTTAGGGCGGTGGAGAAAACCTCCGATGAATACCAGCCCTTGCCTCTCATCAAAGCTTTTCCCACGGCCCTGGAGGGGATGGATGGTAGGAATGATTTCAAACCTGGCGGACGGAGCCTCTTTCGCTAAAACTTCCCGGTCTTCCGGCGTGACACACCAGACTTGGTCGCTGGCGCGGGCCAGTCGGCCTTCAAGTTTCCTGTAACGCATCGCTTCTTTCGCGAAACGGGTGTCTCCGGTCAACTTATACTCTCGCTCCAGCCTTAAGAAGACGACATCTACTGTGTCAAAAATAATCTTAAGTTTCTTATCATTTCTCCGCACCGAAGGTAGTAATGCGTCTGCCACATCAGGGCGGCTAAAAATAGCCGCAGAGAAACTTCTTCTCCTGATCAGCTTCGGGTAATCAACTAAACCGGCAGTTTCGACGCCCTCCTTTCCCAATATCCTCTCATATTCAGGCCGGAGCGGTTGCCGAAAAGGCACAAACACAGGCCGGCCAAATTTCACGAGCGTTTGCAGGATTATAAACATCCTCGCGCCTCCCGCGTCCCGGTCAGGATTGGGAACATGATCGTCAAAGACGATGATGCGCGGCCCCCGCCGCCTGTCCGCCGCTGTCTCCAGAAGCGCGAGGTCTCGCCCGAAGTGAGCTCTTTCGAGAACATCGCGCCATTTTCCGACGAACTTCTCACGGTTAATCTCCCGAAAGCGTTTCAGGCCTGTCTGAAGATCTGTCCCGGCTGTGATCCCTTCGTAGTGAATGAGTCGCGACATGGGCTGGTAGATGACCTTGTATCCGAGAGAGCGGACGCCGAAGCAGAGGTCTACGTCCCCGTAATAAGCTGGGGCATAGCGCCGGTCAAATCCTCCGAGTTGATCAAAAACATCTTTCCTGACCAGTAACGACGCCCCGGAGCAATAGTCAACCTCTCTCGCAAAATTGTATTTCCTGTCCTCAGGATTTTTCTCCCGGCCGTAAGGAAACGGGTCGCCGTTCTTCCAGACAATTGCTCCTGCTTCCCAGATCCGCCCGTCGGGATATATCAGCATTGATCCAACCGCCCCAACTGACGGGTCATTATCAGCCGTGTCTAGTAGGTGCCTCAACCAGCCGGATAGAACCACCGTGCCATCATTCAAAAATACAAGGTGCTTCCCCTTAGCTGCTGCTGCCCCCTGATTACAAGCATCAACGAAGCCCAGGTCCCCTTCGTTATTTATTACACGGACGGCGCCGCAGAGGTAGGAGAGGACTTGTTCCGTCTCATCACAAGACGCATTGTTCACCACAATGACCTCATGTTCGCTGAAATCTATTTCCTGCATGAGCGACCGGAGACATTGAAATGTGTACTCCACCTTGTGGAAGGCGGGAATGATGATTGACGTGCGTACTGGGCGGCCGGGTGAATGCGCCGGATCTTTTCTGCCGGAGATCGCATTCATGATGAGTAAGAAGTCATGCGAACTCCATGGTGGCAGCGGAGCAGCCACCGGCCTGGCTTTAATATCCCACACTTGACTAATGTCCAACCCGTTCTTGATAGCGATATCGAGGAGGCGGTCAGCGAGTTTGACGAAGAGCCCGACAATCCGGATGGCGGAACCGACAAGCCTTACAATTAAGCGCTTCATTAAAATTTTCAAAGAGGGCGGCAACTTATCCTGAATCTGTTTTCTCCTGCGTCGCATTCAGAGTGACTGCCTTAAATCAAGTGTAACTGACGATGCCAATATACCCGCGCCTTTAGTACACACTAAGTTTCGTCAAAAATTACTTTATCTCGTTATTGCTGGCTCACCCCGGCAGAGTAGGAATACCAATCTCGGCGGACTTGCAAGTCGCAGTCACCTAAGTTCGAAAGGGCCCGAGAATATAGTGGGCTTGGAGCACATCTCGTCACAACCGAGCGCTGTGACCGGTCTCTTCTGTCCCTTCTTTCTTGGGCCTTAAGGCATATCTCGTGTGGTTGAATGGTTTGTTTCTCCGGCGGCACCGAAATTAGTGGTCCACTTTAATAACGGCCGCACCAGCCCCGTCATCGGGCCGATATAGTCACCGCGCGCCGCATCCCCCTCCTGGCTGTCGATCACCTGAAAGGCAACCACGTTGCGTTCGTATACATGCGTGGCCGTGTAGGGAAGGTGAGACATCACCGCAACGTTGACGAGCAGATTACCCTCGGCGAGCAGATTGCCGGGAATCCACGCCGTGCTCGTGTATGGCCCGACGGGCCGAGACTGCCGCCACTGCGGCCCCGTGTCGTGAGCGCTAAAAAGGTGCGCGCCTTCCTCATTGTAGATTTCAATCACGGGTAAAAGGATGTGGCCGGGCCGCAGAACTTCATACGTGATCTCGATCCCGACCGGGCGTCGAATATCGACGGCGGCGATGGTCTGTCCTTCTTCTGCTCGTACGCGCGCCCGGTGCAAGCGCACAACCTCATTGCCCGGCGCTTCATGCGGGTCATTCCATTCCCGCTCCGCTCCGATATTCCAGCTTGAGCTCAAATAATCATTGACAACCTGTTGCGCCGGCCCGTCGCCGATGATGGAACCGTGGTACATTAATATAACTCGCCTACACAGACGCGTGACCGCAGGCATGCTATGTGACACAAAAAAGATCGTCCGCCCCTGCTGCCTGATGTCATGCATTTTGTCCAAGCACTTTTGTTGAAAGGCCGCGTCCCCGACGGCCAGCACCTCGTCCATAATCAGAACCTCAGGCTCAAGATGAGCGGCCACCGAAAAGGCCAGGCGCACGTACATGCCGCTCGAATACCACTTGACGGGCGTCTCGATAAACTGCTCGATTTCAGAAAAGGTGACGATCTCATCGAACTTACGCTCGATCTCCGCCCGGCGCATTCCTAAGATGGCGCCGTTAAGGAAGATGTTTTCCCGGCCCGTTAGGTCCGGGTGAAAACCCGTCCCGACCTCCAGCAGGCTGCCGACGCGGCCGTAAATGGCCACGCGGCCCGTGGTCGGCTTGGTAATGCGTGACAGAACTTTTAAGAGCGTTGACTTGCCCGCCCCGTTGCGTCCAATGATGCCGATCAATTCACCCTGCTGAACCTCGAAATTTATATTCTTGAGCGCCCATAATGTTGTGCGGGACGGGCTGTTGAGCCCGCGCCATCCCTTGAAGGGCGCGGATACGATGCCCCCGAGCATTTCACGGAAGGTCATGTAACCCGGATGTAGTCCTCCGATCCGGTAACGTTTGCCGAGATTTTCGATTTTAACGATGGGTTTCATGCCCTGGTCAGATCAGGTCGGCGAAGGTATCTTCGGTGCGCCGGAAGATATATACCGAACCGACGAGCAGAGACACTGTCAGAACGGCGGAGACGGCGATTGTCGGCCAGTTAAAACTCCGGCCGACCAGCGCGGAGCGGAAACCCTCCATGATGCCCGTGAGCGGGTTGACCGCCAGAATCCAGCGCCATTTTTCAGGCACGATGCTCGGTGGGTAAATGACCGGCGAGGCGAACATCCAGAATTGAATGAGAAACGGCAGCGCGTGGCGCAAGTCGCGGTACTTAACGGTCAAAGCCGAGATGAGCATTCCAACGCCGAGGGCGAGCAGCATTGTGAGCGCCACGAAAACAGGCAGCAGAAGGATGCCCCGCGTCAATGCGACACCGTAGTAGAGCGCCAGCCCGATGAGAATGAGAGAAGCGATTGCGAGGTCGACCAGTCCCGCCCCGACTGCGGCCGCCGGAATAAACATGCGCGGGAAATAGACCTTCGTAATAAGATTCGTATTGTTGACCAGGCTATTGGTGCTGTTGACGATCGCGTTGGAAAAAAAGATCCACAACAGAAGTCCGGAGTAGGCAAAGAGCGGGTAGGGAATATCACCGGAATTCAGGCCCGCGAATTTATTAAAAAATAGCGTGAAGAGGAGCATCGTCAGGAGCGGCTGAATGATCACCCATGCCGCGCCCATCACTGTTTGCTTATAGCGCACCTTGATGTCGCGCCACGTGAGGAAATAGAGCAATTCGCGATACGCCCACAGGTCGCCGAGATCAAGATGGACACCGGACTCTTCCGATTCAATCAAGATTCGTGGTTTGCCGGGCAACGGAGAGTATGAGTGACCGGCCTGTCCTGCATTTGCGCTTGAAACAATTTGTGAGGTAGGTGCCCGTTCAAACTTGCCTGAGCTTTCGGTGGTCTGCAAATCCATTCAATTCGATCTTCACGGGCGCCGCTCGCCTAAATCACCCGGCGCTTTGGTACGTCCCTGTTGCCAGCCGCGGACATTAGATGCTCATCTTAATTTAAGTCTAGCCACATGAGACGGGGGCGTCAAGGAAGACTAACGGCAAGTATAAGAGCCGGACATCGAAATTCGACCTGATCAAACTTGAATGGAAGAGTACCGCTCATGAGCCCGCCGTTGCAAACGCTGCCTGCGCCACTTCATGAGGGAATAGGGAATACACAGGCGAAGAAGCATCCGGACCACTGAACGCAGTGATGTTGCCGCGCTTAAGTTGTGATACATTAATCCGAGTGCCATGGCTTTCTCGCCGACTCGCGCGAGGTCTTCGGCGCAGATGAATTTGGCCCTCCTCTGAAGATTGGCGATCTCCTCCGCGCTCATCCCAAGATGGGCGGCCATCCTGCGTTGGGCCCTCAGTCTCTCCTCGATCATCAGTGTTTGGTCCCGGCTGGTGTTATAGCTGTGCTGCCGCCAGGCCGACAGAACTTGTTGATCGAAAGCGAAATCCCCCTCAACGCTGAGCCGTAGGTATAGATCGTAATCCTCTATTTTAGCCTTTTCACTCCACCCGTGGCGCTCGAGCACACTCCGGCGGTAGAGCACCGTCGGGCTCATCGGCGCGATCGTCGCCAAAAGCATCTGTCGTGCGTCGCCGTCTGCGTAGTCGGCCCAATCCTGAGTGCAATCAATAATGCGGTTCTGTTCATCAATGTAATACGCGTGCCCGTAACCGAGGACGGCGAGGGGACGCGCTTCGAGGAGATTGACTCGCGCTTGAAGAAAGCCGGGAAGCCACACATCATCGGACCCCAGGTAAGCAAAATATTGTCCCCGGGTGCGCGCGAGTCCCTCGTTCAATGTCGCGCACAGACCGCGATTGGGTCTGGTGATAAGCTCACAGGGGAACGGGCATTCCCTGAGCACCTGCTCAATAATTGTTGGTGAAGTGTCAGTCGACCCGTCGTCGATGACGATTAACTCTAACGGGGCCAAGGTTTGCTTCATGATCGAACGCAAGCATTTCTCCACGAATGGCGCATGATTATAAGATGGCACGACGACTGAAACTCTCGCCGGACTGAGCCCGGTTTTGTTGCGGTTGGGATGCGAATCCTTACGGTCCATGTTATTGGTCTAAAGCTCACCTGGCTGCGTGGTCGGAATTTTGCATGGGTAAACAGGTCATACTCTTCGGTCCCTATCCCCCGCCCTACGGCGGTGTCTCAATATACGTCAGCGCTTTATTCGAATTCTTGCAAGGCTTTGATGTCAAGCTGTGGACGTATGGGGATAAGGAGTTAAAAGACCCGAAGGTCAGTTTTATGAAGGACAAGCGGCTCGGGATTATTCCGCTGCTCATCACGGGCGGGTACAGAGCCCGGATCGCCGACTGCAACCACTTCCTCGTAGAATATCCAAGTATATTAGTTCCGGTATGGGCTCTCCTTAAACCATTGCTTCGGTTCGAATGGGTAAAGATCATTCATGACGGGACACTTCCGTCACGATACAGCAGCTTCGGCACCTTTCGAAAACTGCTCTTCCGATTAGCCGCGAGGTCCGTCACCAGGTTCATAGTTGTTAGTGAAGATCTACAACATTGGCTGCGGCATGAAATCAAGGTCAAACAGGAAGTCTTACTCATTAAAAGCCTGCTCCCGGTTCCATACCGCGAGTCCAATGCTCCTTTGCCTGCCGAGATGGAAAACGCGCTCTCACGGTACCTGCGACATCACAAGCGAGTTTGCTCAATCGGAGTCTTTATTCCGAGCTATGGATTCAAACACGTCGCCGATGCCATCGAAAGAATTCGCCAGGAAACAGACGAAGATATCGGTCTCGTTCTACTTGATGGCGCTTTTGCTGATGATGAAGATTACCGGTCAGAAGTGTTGCAGCAAAGAGATTGGATTACTGTTTTAAGAAACGTACCACACCCCAGCGTGCTGCAGATTCTCAAGAGGAGTGATCTCTTTGTCAGGGCATTTGGTATGGATAGTTATGGCCTTTCGCGGGTCGAAGCGATCTGGTGCGGTCTTCCGGTCGTAGCAACAAAGGCCGGGGAGGTGCGCGGGATGCTTCTCTACGATTACGGAGACGAAAAAGAATTGATTCGACAAATCAAGAGGGCTTTATTCAGCCCGCCTGTGCAAGATGTTCGGGCCTGGGCAGAGCGCTTTCAGCGGGAGGCAGAGGAGAATCTGCAGGCTCTCATAAAAGGCCTGGGTTTAACATAGATTGGTTATTCAGCGCTGGCCTTGCTTCAGATACGCAGTTCAAGAACGCTACATTATCTGTTTCGGTAGCGGAGGCTGCTGGAAAGATCCATCCGGGACGACATCTTGTGTAGGGCGGAAGCACCCTTATTTTCAACAAGATACACAATATCGAAGAGGAAGCAGGCGTTATTCGATGGGTGTTCGACAACTGATACTTTTCGCATTATCTACGTTTATATCCCGCCTATGTTTGTAAATTTTATCCTTTTTTAAACAATTTTGTAACACCTCTGCAATGAATATTGATCAATATATCGTCCATCACGGAGACACTCATTCCTACCTAAACACTTGAGTGTTGAACGGCATGAGCCGCCGCTTCATTCTCCTTTCTGTGAGTGCACGTACGGGGCAGGAAACCTGGGCACCCTGCCCCTTTCCAATTTCCCCATCGGACCAATTAGCTATCTCCGGCGCATCCTGCGCTCAGCGTCAGCATCGAAGGCACTCAGCGCCGTCGCCACTCGCCGCACCGCTGTCTTGTTGCCCGGTGCGTGTTAGAATTCAGAAGTAAAGTCCGTCTACCTCCCGTGTACCTCTTGTGTACCCGAGGCGGTTAAAACAGGATCGGAACACGCGAAAAGGCTCAGAAACCCTTAATGATCTCAGGAAAAAGCATTATTTGCTTTGGCGGCGAAGACTGGTGGTACCACCATCCGCATTCGAAGAACCATCTGATGCGGCGCTTTGCGCGTGCTGGGAATAAGGTCATTTTCGTCAACTCGATCTCGATGGGTCTCGCGTCGCTCACCAACAAGGATTTGTTGCCGCGCGTGACACGCAAGCTGCGCAGTTACGCGCGCCTTGCGCACACAACCGCAGAGGGAATCACTGTAGTTTCGCCTGCCGCCATCCCGTTCTTTGGAAGTCGCGCGGCGCGCGCCGCCAACCGCCATCTGCTCTCCGCGCAGATTGGAGTGCTGGCGCGGCGCCGCGGCTTCACACGACCCATATTATGGATTGCGATTCCGACCGCCGTCGAAATGATCGGTCGCTTTAGTGAATCCCTCGTTATCTACCAAGTCTCGGACAAATACGACGCTAATACGATGGACCATGCGACCGATCCGGCGCTGATCCGCCGCCTTCATGAGCGCGCGATCGATGCTGCCGATCTCATCTTTTATTCAGGGCGCAAGCTCTTTGCGGAGGCGACGCACGGGTTGGGGCGCTCTTTTTTGCTGGAACAGGCCGTCGATTTCGAGCACTGGGCCGAGGCGGGGAGCGGCGCGCTTGAGACTGCGCCGGCGGTCGCTTCGATACCAAGCCCGCGCCTCGGTTATTTCGGGGCGGTAGAGCCGTGGCTGGTCGATCAGGAGCTGATCAAACGCGCCGCACGCGAGCGACCTCAGTGGCACTGGGTGTTTATCGGCAACCGTTCGCGCGGGCTGGAGATTGAGAATTTACCGAACGTGCATTTCCTGCCGCCGGTCCGGTACGACCTGCTTCCGCACTACGCCGCTGGTTTCGACGTATGCGTGCTGCCCTGGGAGACGGAAAGGCCCTTTACGAATTACGGCTCGGCCATCAAGGTGCGGGAATACCTCGCGACGGGAAAGCCCGTCGTCATCGCGCCGCTGCCCGAATACGAGCCGATGCGTGATGTGCTGCGCATCGCTCATAGTCGCGACGATTTTCTGCGGCTGGTACAAGACGCGCTCGACGAGCACGACGGGGAGGCGGCGCGGGCGCGCCAAGCGGCGGTTGCCACCGGCACATGGGACGCGCGCGCCGAGTGGGTGAGCGATCTGATTGAAGAAGCGCTGGCCGGGAAGAAAAATCGGCAGCCGTCCATCATGTATGAAACAGATTCTGCAAAATCCTAAGACGGGGAAAGTATCCGTGACGGACGTGCCTTCGCCCGTGGCGCAGAAAGGGCGCGTGCTGGTGCGCACCGCCGCTTCCCTGATCAGTGCCGGCACGGAACGGATGACGGTGGAGTTCGGCCGCCGGAGCCTGATCAGGAAAGCGGGAGAGCAGCCCGACCTGGTCAAACAGGTGATTCGGAAAGCGAAGGATGAAGGCTGGCTTAACACATTCAAAGCGGTGCAGTCCAAGCTGAACACCTCAAACGCGCTCGGCTATAGCGCCGCGGGGATAGTCATCGACGCCAGCGATAGTTTGACGGAGTTTCGACCCGGCGAGCGCGTGGCCTGTGCGGGCACAGGGTTTGCTTCGCATGCGGAGGTCATATCTGTGCCGAAAAACCTATGTGTCTGCCTGCCGGCAGGCGTCAGTTTTGAGGCGGGAGCTTTTGGCACGCTTGGGGCAATCGCGCTGCAGGGCGTCCGGCTGGCCGAGCCCACCCTCGGTGAGAACGTCGTCGTCATCGGGCTCGGCTTGCTCGGGCAACTCACCGTACAGCTTTTGAAAGCAAACGGCTGTCGTGTCTTCGGGATTGATCTGGAGGCGGCGAAGGTCGACCTGGCTTGCGCGCGCGGCGCCGACGCTGGTGCTGTCGCCGGTGAAGACACGAAGAGATCCGTGATTGATTGGAGCCGCGGGCGCGGTGCGGATGCCGTCATCGTCACGGCGGCGACACCGTCGAATCAGCCGGTCGAGCTCGCCGGCGAGATTTTGCGCCTTAAGGGCCGTGTCGTGGCGGTAGGGCTGGTCGGCCTGGACATTCCGCGTAAGACATATTATGAGCGCGAGCTGACCCTCAAAATTTCCATGTCTTATGGGCCGGGCCGCTACGATCCCGAATACGAAGAGCGCGGTCATGATTACCCGTTCTCTTATGTACGCTGGACTGAGGGCCGCAACATCGAAGCCTTCCTCGATCTGATCGCATCAGGCCGCGTCGACGTCCAACCTTTGATCACACACCGGTTCCCGATCGAAGAGGGCGAGCGCGCTTACCAGTTAATCGCGGGCCAGGTCAAGGAGCTTTACCTGGGTATCGTCCTGCAGTACGACACCGGGCGCGAGCTTGAGCGCGCCATAGAGGTTGATGGGCGCGCCCGAGGCGCGTCGGAAAAGGCCGTTCGTCTCGGATTAATCGGCGCCGGCAACTACGCCAGAACGATGCTGCTGCCAAAATTCAAGGCTGCCGGTGTAGATTTCAGAGCCGTTGCGACAGCCTCGGGCGTTTCGGCACGCGACATCGGCGAGACATATGCTTTCGCGCGCTGCGTTTCCGGTGCCGATCAGGTGATCGATGATCAGGAAGTCAATCTGGTGGTGATCGCTACCCGTCACGACCTTCACGCTGAGCTGGCGCGCCGCGCTCTCGAACGCGGCCACCACGTCTTCGTGGAAAAGCCGCTCGCGCTCAACGAGGACGATTTGGAGAGCGTGCTTGCCGCCGCCGAGCGCTCGGCCGGGCGGTTGATGGTCGGCTTCAATCGACGCTTTTCACCCCTGGCGCGTGCGGCCAAAGATTTTTTCGCGGGCCGCCGTAGTCCGCTTTCGATCAGCTACCGGGTCAACGCCGGGCGCATCCCACACACGCACTGGATTCAAGACCCGCAGGAGGGAGGCGGGCGCATCATCGGTGAGATCTGTCACTTCGTAGACTTGATGCAATTCCTCACCGGATCGGTCGTGGAGCGCGTCTACGCGGAAGCGATTTCGAGTCGCCATCACGAGATCGTTGATGAGGATTCGGTCTTCATTACGTTGCGCTTCGCCGACGGCTCAAACGGGGCCATCGCTTACCTGGCCGAAGGTGACAAGGCGCTGACGAAGGAGCGCGTGGAGGTCTTCGGCGAAGGGAAAACCTTTCTCATTGACGACTTTCGCCGCGCGACAGCTTACCGTGGTGGGCGTGAGGAGCGGACGACACTGCGCAATCCGGACAAAGGGCAGGCGGACGAGGTGCGCGCCGTTTGCTCGGTCGTGCTGGAGGGTTTGCCGGCGCCGGTCGCATTGGAAGAGCTGGCGGCGACCACGCGCGCCACGTTCCGCATTCGCGAATCGCTGCGCACGGGGCAGGCCAGGTACGTGAGCGACAGGTGACAGGAACCATTCTGCCGGACGGAAGGGCGGCAGATTTCCCGTCGCCCCTCATGTTTTTACTCTCTTTTGACGGTCGATCATTTCCAGGGCGGTATATTATCCATCAGTTCTTAATGTTACTGAGCGTATGTGTGGCATCGTCGGAATAGTCGGCACAGACGGGGAAGAGCGCATCGGCGCGATGCTGAAGATGATTGAGCATCGCGGGCGCGATGATGAAGGCGTGTGGGGGTCCGACCCTCTCGATGACGGGGGCCGGCGCGTGTGTCTGGGCCACCGCCGCCTGGCGATCATTGACACGAGTGAGGCCGGACATCAGCCGATGCTCTCGGAGGATGGGCGCTACGCGCTAACTTTTAACGGCGAAATCTATAATTACCGAGAGCTCCGCGCCGAGCTTGAATCTAATAATTGTCGCTTCCGCACCGATACGGACACTGAAGTTCTGCTCACCGCTTTCGCCCGCTGGGGCGAAGATTGCCTGCCGCGTCTGAACGGGATGTTCGCTTTCGCCATATGGGACGCGACCGAGCGGACGTTGACACTGGCCCGCGACCGCCTCGGCATAAAGCCTCTCTACTTCGCGCAGGTGCGCGGGCATGACGGCGGGGGTGAATCCTTTATCTTCGCTTCCGAGATCAAAGCCATCCTCGCCACAGGGTTGATCGAGCGTGCGGTAGATACGGAAGCACTCAATCAATATCTGACTTTTTTGTGGACGCCCGACCCGTACACGCTGTTTCGCGGGGTACGAAAGCTACCCCCCGCCCACGCGCTCACACTTCGCGATAATCGGGTGTGCGTGCGGGAGTGGTGGGACGTCTCGTTTGACGAGATCGAAGAAGGGAGAAGCGAGGCGTGGTGGCAGGAGCGCGTGCTTGAAACGCTCTCACGCGTGGTTCGCATGGAGATGGTCGCCGACGTTCCGCTCGGCTCATTCCTGTCCGGCGGAATCGACTCCTCAACAATCGTTGCCTTGATGAACAGGCAAGGCGGCGGACGGCGGGTGGAGACTTATACCATCGGCATCGAGGCAGAAGATTTGCGCTACGACATCATTCCCGACGATGTGAGGTGGGCGCGGCGCGTCGACCGGCTGCTCAACACGAACTATCACGAGATCATGCTCAAGCCGGACGTCGCCGACCTGTTGCCGAAGCTGATCTATCATATGGATGAGCCGGTGATTGACATGGCAATTCCGGGCTATCTGGTCGCACGCGCCGCGCGGGAGACGCTGACGGTGATGCTGTCAGGGATGGGTGGCGATGAAGTGTTCGCCGGTTACCCGCGCCAGCTCGCGATGAAGATCGCGAGCGCTTTCGACCCCGTCCCGGGCCTCCTGCGCCGTCCCTTAATGAGTGTAATCGCGGGCGCGCTGCCCGGCGGTCTGCCCGGACGCTTTACCGCGCCACTGCGTAATGCCAAGAAGTTTGCGCGGAGCGCCGCGCTCGATTTCGAAGACCGGTACCTCGGATACGGAACCTATTTTACGGATCAAGCGAAAGCAAGCCTCTATACCGACGATATGCGCGAAGCGACGCGCGGCATGGACGCTTACAAGGAGCACCGCCGCTACTTCGCCCGGGTCCGTGACGCCGCGCCGCTCAACCGCCTCCTGTACGTTGACTTGAAGACATTTCTGCCCTGCCTTAATCTGTCCACAACGGACAAGACCTCCATGGCCGCAACGCTCGAAGTGCGTGTCCCCTATCTTAATTATGAGCTGGTCGAGCTGGCCGCGCGTATGCCGCCCCGCTTGAAGCTGCGTGGGTTGCGGCGGAAATACATTCTGAAGCGTGCGGCCGAAAAGCTCCTGCCGCATGACATCGTGTGGCGGAAGAAGGCCGGGTTCGGTGCGCCCATCCGGTCATGGCTGCGCGGCCCCTTGCGCCCGCTCATCGAGGATTTACTCTCGGAAGAAAGGATTAAGCGGCGCGGTCTCTTTCAGCCGCGGGAAGTCCGGCGCATCGTCAACACCAACCTTTCAGGCCGGGAAGATTACAGTTTACAAGTTTTTCAACTGCTCACACTCGAATTATGGCTGCAGACCTTTATTGATGCCAACTAAAGACGGAGGTGTGGCATAATCGGCCTTTCATCCGTGATGCGGTAATATTATTGACAAGCGCGACCCTCTTTGTTACTTATGCAGCGTGATTACCGGCTCAAGGGCTCGCTCGTCGATCTGGCCTTTTACATGACGCTTGTTTCTGGTCAGCTTTCGCCCTTGGATCGCCACCAGCACTCGCGCACGCGCTGCCGACAAGTGACACCAAAATTTTAACAATAACGAGGAAACCCAAGACATGTCGCAAAACTGGACGCCACCATCGCCACCGCCCTCAAGCACCCCGGCTAGTATCCCTAACTATTTGGTTATGGCTATCCTTTCGGTGCTCTGCTGTTGGCCCCTGGCGATAGTAGCAATTATTTTCGCCGCCCAGGTCAACGGCAAAATCGCTGCCGGGGACATCCAGGGTGCAATGTCTGCATCCAAAAACGCCAAGCTCTTTTCCATGATCGCCATCGGGTTAGGTCTTGCCGGTGCCATTATTTACATTGTCTTTATGGTACTGACAGTCGGCTTAAGCTTCCTCTCTGGTGCCGGTCGCTAGCCTGCCGGAGTTGCGATCAAAAATATTTCGTAACGAAGAAGCGATCGCCAATCGGCGCTTAAAGTTAGTCTGACGCAGAAGTGATCGGCGGCGCAGGAATGTACGCGGTTGCGGTTCGCGCCGCCGGGACGGCATTTGATCTGGGATTAGCTAACATTTAGGTTGTTCAGACAAAAGCTGCTCCGGCGCTGTCCTTTGATTGTCTCACAGTACCGGTCATCAGCCTCCAGCGCAGGCTTGATAGCGACGCGATTGCTATTTTGAACACGCCTCTCGCCTTAATGCGGTGTTGAAGGCGGGTGCCTCTGCCGAATGTTGTCCTGCCGCGACTCGCTCGCGAAGCGGTCCTGCGCTGCCTCACACAGTCGGGCTCGATTTTAGTTAAGTTGCGACAGCAGACCTTCACGGAGAAAAGATGAAAAGAATGGTTTTTGTCTTTATACTCACAATCGCCGTATCGTCGAGTATGCTTCTGATGGCGGCAAAATCCAGCGCGCAGAATATCGGGGTACAGGCTCCGCCGCCGGGCCCTCAACCGCTCCGGCCCGTCCACACCTTTTCGATCGTGGCGCGTGATCCGACGACAGGGGAGTTAGGTGTTGCCGTCCAATCACACTGGTTTTCGGTCGGCTCGATTGTGCCCTGGGCCGAAGCCGGGGTCGGCGCGGTGTCGACACAATCCTTCGTTGATCCTGCTTACGGCAAGCTCGGCCTCGACCTGATGCGCGCCGGTCGCCTTGAAAGCGCTGCTCGCCGGAGATGAAGGACGCGAAGTGCGGCAGGTCGCGATGATTGATGCGCAGGGGCGTGTGGCGGCACACACCGGTAAAAATGATATTCAAGCGGCAGGGCACACCGTTGGCAAGGACTATTCTGTCCAAGCTAATCTGATGCTCAATGATCAGGTGTGGCCGGCGATGTCACATGCCTTTGAAAACGCGAAGGGCGATCTGGCCGAGCGTCTGCTGGCCGCGCTCGATGCGGCCCAGAGCGCCGGCGGTGATATACGCGGCAGGCAATCGGCGGCGCTGATCGTCGTCTCAGGTAAACCGACGGGCCGCCCGTGGCAGGACCGCATCTTCGATCTGCGGGTGGATGACAGCCCCGAGCCGTTGAAAGAACTCCGCCGCCTCGTGACGCTGCAACGGGCCTACAATCACATGAACGCGGGCGACCTGGCGGTAGAGAAGAAAGATAACGAAGGGGCGCTGCGCGAATACGGCGCGGCGGAGCGGTTGGTGCCGGACAATGCGGAGATGGTCTACTGGCACGCCGTCGCGCTTGTTAACATGGGCCGTGTAGACGAATCACTACCACTCTTCCGTCGCGTCTTTGCGATGGATAAAAACTGGATGGCGCTGACACCGCGTCTCGTAAGATCCGGCTTGATCCCGGACGACGCAAGATTGATCGAGCGTATTCTCGCCGTAGATAATAAACAGTGACCGGTGATCTTTTCTCGATCTTTAGGAATGTAAAGAACCTGCCGGCATGTCACCCGGATGTGGAAAGTGATATTAATACCGAAGATTATGGTAAAAAATTGTGCCCCGCTGATCGCGCTTGTCTTGTTCTGCTCTTGCCAGAGCAGGGTCCAGACCGGTCCTAATCAAAACAAGGCTCCTACTAACTCTCCAAAGGTTGACGAGAAGATGGCCCAGATCAGAATAACAAGTGCGGCCTTTCAGGAAGGCGGCATGATACCAAAGCAGTATACGTGCGAGGGTGCGAACATTTCTCCTCCGCTCGCCTGGGATTCAATCCCAGCCGGCACAAAGAGCCTGGCACTCATCTGCGATGATCCTGATGCGCCCACTAAGACGTGGACACACTGGCTCCTTTTCAATCTGCCGGCTGGCGCGAAAGAATTACCCGAAAAGGTGCCCCCGCAAGAGAAACTCGCTGGCGGCGGGGTGCAAGGAATGAACGATTTTCGCAAAATTGGCTACGGCGGGCCATGCCCGCCGCCCGGCAGCCCGCACAGGTACTATTTCAAGCTCTACGCCCTGGATACGGACCTTGCTCTTAATGCCGGCGCGACCAAAGAGCAACTCCTCAAAGGCATGGAAGGGCATATCGTGGCGGAGGGCCAATTGCTAGGGAAGTATCAAAGGTGATGGGCTTTCGATAGAGAGTAGTGCACAGTACGGCGAGCCGGTCAGCAGTTATGGTAGCGAGTCGCGCCCACTACAATACGGGGAGCGGTGGCGACCCGGTCGAAAGTGCGCGCTTCTCGGATTCGGAATCCGCTGTTGTTTGTCAGCAGTTAAGCAACCAAGTAAAATCTTATTGCATTAAAAGGGATTGTTTGGGCTCATCCTTAATTGAGAAGCGCCGCCGAAGGGGCGCTCACTCGGAATCGCTCATCACTCATGTTCGATGCGCAGTACACTTTGAAAGATCGGGTGCGTGCTTTCTGGCAGGCGAACCCATGCGGCACGAAATTTACTGATGCCGAGTGGGGTACTCGTCCTTTCTTCGAGCGGGTCGAAGAACATCGCTACCGCAAGGAGTGGCACATTCCGACGGCCGCAGACTTCGCCGGCGCGCGCGGGCTGCGGGTGTTGGAGGTTGGTTGCGGGCTGGGCACGGATGGGGCGCAATTCGCCCGTGCGGGCGCCGATTACACGGGCGTTGATTTAACTGACGCGGCGGTCGATTTGACACGTTTGCGCTTCAGCCTGTTTGATCTTCCCGGCGAGTTTCTCGTAGCAGACGCGGAAAACCTGGACTTCGCCGATGAGAGTTTTGATCTGGTTTATTCACACGGCGTATTGCATCACACGCCGGATACAGGGCGCGCGGTCCGCGAGATACACCGCGTGCTGCGTCCCGGCGGGCGCGCCGTCGTAATGCTCTATCACCGCGACTCATATAACTACCGCGTCAACATTCGGTTGCTCAGGCGGGCCGGGGCGCACCTGCTTAAATCTAAAGCCGGATTGAAACTGGTGCATCATTTGACGGGCGAGCCCGTCGCTTCGCTCCGCGAGCACGCGCGCCACATTAAGGAGGACGCCGGTAGCTATCTTGCGCCAGGCGAGTTTTTGAGCCGGCACACGGACGGGGCGGGAAATCCACTGGCGCGCGTTTATTCGCGACAGGAGGCTCGCGAGCTATTCAAAGATTTCGCGCAGGTTGACCTCGCCGTTCATTTTTTGAATAAGCGCTGGCTGCCGGTGGTCGGAAATTTATTGCCGCGCTCGGCGGAGGCGCGACTGGCCGCACACTGGGGCTGGCACCTCTGGGTTTACGCGCGCAAAGGAGAGAAGTAGAAGCTTGGCGAAGATGCGAAACATCCTCGTGACAGGAGGCGCGGGCTTCATCGGCTCGCATCTGGTGGACCGTCTTCTCAGCGAAGCGTCATGGCGCGTCACGGTTGTTGACGATTTCAATGACTTCTATCCGCCCTCGCTCAAGCGTGAAAATGTCCGCCCACACATCTCTAGTGCCGCGTATCAACTGGTTGAGGCCGACATTCGCGACCTTGCCCGCCTCCGCCATGTTTTCAAAGAGACGGAATTCGATTGCGTCGTGCACCTGGCTGCTCGCGCCGGCGTGCGCCCGTCGCTCGAAGAGCCGCATCTCTATGTAGAGACTAACATTAATGGCACGCTCAATTTGCTCGAGCTGGCACGCGAACATGGTGTCGGTCAGTTCGTCTTCGGCTCGTCTTCCTCAGTTTACGGCATCAACGCTAAAGTGCCTTTCAGCGAAGAAGACCCGATCCGCCAGCCGATCTCGCCGTACGCCGCGACAAAGGCGGCGGGTGAGCTGCTCTGTCATACCTATTCGTACCAGCACGGCATCCGTTGTGTGTGCCTGCGCTTATTTACAGTGTACGGCGCGCGCCAGCGCCCTGACCTGGCGACACACAAGTTCGCACGCCTGATCGCCTCAAACCGGCCCATCCCGGTCTATGGGGACGGCACGACACGGCGTGATTACACTTTCATCGACGACATAATTGCGGGATTGCGCTCGGCCATAGATTATTCGGCGAGCATGTATGAAGTGATCAACTTGGGCGAAGCGCAAACGGTCGAACTGCGCGAACTCATTGCGCTACTTGAGAGAGAATTGAATCAACGCGCCTTGATCGATCGCCAGCCGGCGCAGCCGGGCGATGTCCCGCAAACATTTGCCGACGTCAGAAAGGCCCGTCAATTACTTGGCTACAATCCGCAGACAGGTATTGAGGCCGGCATCCGCCGCTTCGTCGAGTGGTTTCGGCAAAAGGGCAAAGAATAGGTGTAAGATGGGCGCGCGGAGCATTCTCGTCAGCATCTCGACTAGATGAAGAGATACGAAGAAACATTGAGGAGACTGCCGTATCGCGACGGCGCAGGCGGCGAGGGCGAGACGCCGGAAATCTCCGTCTTCCTGCCGGTTTGTAACGAGGAACCCAACCTCCGCCCGCTTCATCTAAAATTGGATGAGGCTCTCGGGACGCTCAGTCGTACGGCGGAAATTATTTACGTCGATGACGGCTCGACGGACGGCAGCCTCGCGGTGCTGCGCGACCTGGCCCGCCTGGATACGCGTGTCCGGGTCATCGCCCTGCGGCGTAATTACGGGCAGACGGCGGCCATGGCGGCAGGGATCGACGCGGCCAAAGGGCGCGTGCTGATCCCGATGGACGCCGACCTGCAGAATGATCCGGCAGATATCATTCGCCTGCTGAACAAGCTGGACGAAGGCTACGACGTGGTTTCCGGGTGGCGCAAAAACCGGCGGGACAACCCGGTGACGCGCAAATTGCCCTCCATGCTCGCCAACCGTTTGATCTCGTGGATCGGCGGCGTGCCGCTGCATGATTACGGCTGTTCGTTGAAAGCGTACCGTCGTGAATCTCTGGAAGACGTGCGCCTTTATGGCGAGATGCACCGCTTCATTCCGATCTACGCTTCGTGGGCCGGGGCGCGCGTCGCGGAAATCCCGGTCGAGCACCACGCGCGCAAGATGGGAAAATCCAAGTACGGGTTGTCGCGCACCCTCAAAGTCGTCTTCGACCTGATGACAATCAAGTTCATGGCGTCATACCAGACGAAACCAATCTACGTCTTCGGCACCTCCGGCATGATCGCCTTCGCCGTCTCGGTCATTGCGGGGCTCTGGGCCGTGATCAAGAAGATTGAGGGCGTTTCGTTCATCCTCACGCCGCTGCCGATCCTCGCCGTCGTCATGTTCGCCGTCGGCGTGCAATTCCTGCTGATGGGCCTGCTTGCCGAAATGCTCGTGCGGACTTATCACGAGTCGCAGGCGAAACGTGTTTACGCCGTACGCGAGATGATCGGATTTCCGGCGACCGTTAAGAAGGTGGAAGCTTACCGGGCATCACAAACGTAAGCTGTTATGTGTGGAATAACGGGATGGGCCAGTCTGGATGCGCGGCGGCCGCCACCTGAGGGCGCCGCGGAACTGTTGCGCTTGATGTGCGGTCGCATGACGCATCGTGGCCCGGACTCGGAAGGCTCGATGGTGGCGACGGGCGCGGCGCTCGGTATGCGCCGCCTGGCGATCATCGATCTGGTGACGGGCGAGCAGCCTGCCACAAGCGAGGACGGCAGCGTTAGCGTGATCCTCAACGGCGAGATTTATAACTACCGTGAGTTGCGCGCCCGGTTAGAGAAGTGCGGACACCGTTTTCGCGGCGCATCCGACACGGAGGTTCTGCCACACCTCTACGAAGAGTACGGCGCGGAGATGGTCCAGCATCTCAACGGCATGTTTGCTTTCGCGCTTTGGGACGCCCGGCGTAAAAGGCTTTTCATCGCACGCGACCGCTTCGGCGAGAAGCCGCTTTACTGGGGCGTGTTCGATAATACGCTACTCTTTGCTTCAGAGCCGAAGGTTTTACTGGCGCACCCGGCGGTTCGCCCGCGTCTCAATGTGGACGCACTCCGCCACTACCTCGCCTTCGATTATGTTCCCGCACCGCTTTCGATCTATCAGGGTATCCAGAAACTCACGGCCGCCCATACGCTCACGGTCGAGGACGGCCGCGTTGACGTACGACCGTACTGGCGATTGAGTTACAAGACTTGCAGGCCGGTCCCGAGAGAAGAGGAGGCGGCCGAGCATCTGAGGGAGCTTCTGGCCGATTCGGTGCAGATGCGGCTCATCTCCGATGTGCCGCTCGGCGTGTTGCTGTCGGGCGGCGTGGACTCGTCCACGGTCGCGGCCCTCGCCGTGCGTGCGTCATCCGAAGCGGTCAAGACATTCTCGGTCTCGTTTGCGGAGGCCTCTTTTGACGAGTCGGCGTATGCGCGCGCGGTCGCAAAATTTCTTGGCACGGACCACCATGAAGAGCGTTTGAGCGCAAATCTTGCGGCCAACCTCGTCGGCGAAATCGGGTCCTGGCTGGATGAGCCGCTGAGCGACCCGTCACTAGTGCCGACCTACCTCCTTTGCCGCTTCACGCGTAAACACGTGACGGTCGCGCTCGGCGGTGACGGCGGCGACGAGCTCTTCGCCGGCTATCCGATGTACCTGGGTCACCGCCTGGCCCCGCTCTACGCGCGCCTGC
Organism: uncultured Blastocatellaceae bacterium; assembly: GCA_964383905.1. Classification (GTDB taxonomy): domain Bacteria; phylum Acidobacteriota; class Blastocatellia; order Pyrinomonadales; family Pyrinomonadaceae; genus CAYLJO01. The sequence continues at coordinate 2,048 of CAYLJO010000048.1, read as the reverse complement.
CAAAATTTGTGCGCCGCGCGCTCGTCGAACCGATTGTGCGAAGCCTGCCCGTAAGTACGAAGAACCTTTCGTTCGATTACAAGGCGCGCCGGTTCATCGCGGCCTCGCGTTACGACCCGGCCGCGCGCCATCACATCTGGTTCGGCTCATTCACGCCTGAAGAGCAGGCCGCATTGTTGACCCCGGAATTGCGGGGCGCGGGCGACGGGGATGTTTACCGCGATGCGCGCCGGCTACTCGAGGAGGAATGCGACGCGGATAATACGGTCGAGAGAATGCAAAGTCTCGACATACGGCTTTACCTCGCCGAGGACATTTTAACTAAAGTAGATCGTGCCAGCATGGGCGTATCGCTGGAAGTCCGCGCGCCGTTCTTAGATCCGCGTTTGGCCGAGTACGCGGCGTCACTGCCCGCCGATTACAAATTGCGCGGGCGCACCTCGAAATATATTTTGAAGAGGGCCTCGGCGTCGCTCCTGCCGACGTTTGTTGCGCGACGGGGCAAGAAGGGCTTCGGCGTCCCTGTGGCCGAATGGTTGAAGGGAAAGCTGCGCCCGCTGGCGCGCGACCTTCTTTCACCGGCACGTATCCGCAACCACGGACTGTTCAATGCGGATTACGTCACGCGGTTACAGGACGAACACGAGCGGGGACTGGCCAATCATCACAAGCTCCTCTGGACGCTGCTCGTGTTCGAGCTCTGGCACGAGAGCTTTATCGAGACACCGCGCCGCATCGAGACATCGGTCAGCAGCCGGTAGTCAGCCGGGGACCTCCACACGCCATCCGCTAGCATGCAAAGCGAATTGGAGCGCGCATATCATGTCCTGTCCGAGTGGTGCCGCGAGCGCCAATACGCCGGATCTGATCCCTTCGATGCGCTGAACAGCCGTTTATTTCAGGCGACACCCTTCATTCGCTCACGCGTGGCACGTCTCGCCTGGACACAACTCTTCAAGCGCTCGCCCGTCAACCTGCGTCGCCTCGCGCGGGTGCCCGCCGAAAGAAACGCTAAGGGCGTGGCGTTGTTTGCGCTCGCTGCGCTCGCCGAATTTCGCCGGCGGCGGACGACTCGTGCGGAGAGAGAAGCCCGCGAGTTGCTCGACGATCTCCTGGCGGTGCGTATCAAAGGTTTGAGCGGAGCGGCGTGGGACTACAATTTCGACTGGCAGGGCCGGGCCTTCTTTGCGCCGCGCGGGACGCCGGCCGTTGTGCCGACGGCGTTCGCCGCCCGCGCGTTGATCGAAGCGGCATGCGCTTTCGATGACGAGTCGTATTTAAAGAGAGCCCGCAGCGTATGTGATTTCATCCTGTGTGACCTCAATCGCAGTGAAGAGGGGGATGAGGAGGTTTGTTTCAGCTACTCGCCGCTGGATCAAACGCGCGTTTTCAACGCGAGTCTCCTGGCGGCGGAAACGCTGGCCAGCGTCGGCGCGCTGACCCATGAGGATGCCTTATGTGAATGGGCGGCGCGGGGCGCGCGTTACGTCGTGCGCCGGCAGCGCGCGGATGGCTCCTGGGCGTATGGAGCGGATAGCTATCAGTCCTGGGCCGACAATTTCCACACGGCTTTTGTGCTGACGAGTCTTTCACGCGTCATGTCTTCCTGCCGCGGGTGCCGTGATGAGTTCGCGGGGGCGGCCAGGCGCGGCTATGAGTTCTGGCGCGAGCACTTCTTCCTGACCAACGGGTGGCCCAAATATTTCCATGATAGACTTTACCCGGCAGACGCGCATTCGGCGGGCGCAAGTATAGTTGCCTTGATCGAGCTGCAATGGATAGACGGGGGGGCGCCAACGTTCGCTGAAAAAATTGCGCAATGGGCGATGCATGAGCTTCGCGACCCGCGCGGCTTTTTTTACTACCAGAGACACCGCCTCTACGTCGTGCGTACGCCTTACATGCGCTGGTCGCAGGCCTGGATGCTCTACGCCCTCGCACGCCTACTGGAAGGCAAAGGGTAAAAGGGAAAAGTGTTGATCATGGATAAAATTTAGGTAATTAGGGAGAATCGTAACCAAAATAGAGTTTGATGAACTGCTTGAATA
>CAYLJO010000047.1:0-32917 GCA_964383905.1 uncultured Blastocatellaceae bacterium | reverse complement strand
ACGATCCTCTGGCTAATGCCGGTTCATCCTATCGGGCAGGTGAAGAAGAAGGGCACATTTGGCAGCCCGTACGCCGTGCGCGACTATTACGGGATCAATCCCGACTACGGCACAAAGGAAGACCTGCGCCGGCTAGTCAATGAAGCGCATCGGCGCGGGATGAAGGTGATCATCGACATCGTGGCGAATCATACGTCGTGGGACAGCGTGCTGATGAGGACGCCCGATTTCTACAAGCACGATGCGAGCGGCAGGATTATTCCACCCGTGCCGGACTGGGCCGACGTCGCCGCCCTCAATTATGCCAACCCGCGCCTGCGCGATTATATGACCGAAATGCTGAAGAACTGGCTCCGGGAGTTCTATCTCGACGGGTTTCGCTGCGATGTCGCGGGGATGGTGCCGGCGGATTTCTGGGAGCAAGCCCGCGTCGAATTGGAGAAAGTGAAACCCGACATCGTGATGCTGGCCGAGGCGCATGAGCCCGACTTGCTCTTTAAAGCCTTTGACCTGGATTACTCCTGGCCGCTGCACAGTACCCTCACAGACGTGCTGATGGGAAGCGCGCCCGCTTCCCGTTTACGCGCCTCCTGGGAAGAGGAGCGTGCGAAGTATGAGCGCGGCGCGCTCCACATGCGCTTTTCCGACGATCATGACGAGCGGCGGGCCATCGCGCGCTTTGGCGAACGCGGCGCGCTGGCCGCCTCTGCCATGATGTTCACGCTCGACGGCGTGCCCATGCTTTATAACGGTATGGAGGTGGGCGACACGGCGGAATCAGGCGCACCCGCGCTCTTTGAAAGGGTTCCTATCTTATGGCAGATTGCCGAACGCCGCCCGGAGTTCCCGCGCTTCTACCGGCAGGTGATTGCCCTCCGGCGCACGCACGCGGCCCTGCGCCGGGGCGAGACGGAATGGCTGCGTAATTCAGACGAGGAGCGCGTCGTCACTTACCTGCGCCGTAACGGGGAGGAAGAGGTCCTGGTGGCGATCAACTTTTCAAACCATCCGTTCAGGGGATTTGTCGAGGCTGAAAGCGCCGCCAATTTTGTCGATGCGACGCCCGACGTTAGGCCGCCGCTTCCGACGGACGCACCCGAACAAAGCGCAAAAGTGCGTCCGGCTGCCCTTCCCGCGCTAGCGCTCGACGCGTGGGGCTTTCGCATTTTTCGCCGCCCGGTAAGATGAGATGCCCGTTGGCCTACCACGTGACGGGTGCGCGAAGGCTGCCGTCGCTTGTGCCTCATATACCGGTGAAGTCCGATTAGCTGCATGGCCTCCGGTACTTCCGCATTGCGCATAAACCAGCGCCAGACATTTCCGCTGCGTAGATTCTCTGCGCTCAACAGCGTGATACCGACATTGATACCGATCACATCGGTGTCAACCCAACCGGTGTTCGGGTTAAAAGCATCGGCGAACCCGTACTGACCATAGATGCGCTGCCCGAAACGCTCCCGCATAGCTCGTAACGCCGGCACTGATATATCCGGCGTGAACATCAGCGAACCGCCCGGGGCGCACGGGACAACCGTGCCGTCAATCGCCGGATCGCGGGGGGGCCCGCCCCAGGCGACATACCCCTTGGCGCTGTCCGAAGCGGTGATGCCCCACATGTTCGGCCCGTAGCCGGGAAACTCACGTGAAAGGTCGATGCAGAATGCCCTGTGCGCGCGCGTCCCGGCGACCGAATTTTCAAAATAGTCTATGTGCGCGCCCATGCTTTCGCGGCGGTTACGATAATCTATCCACGCGTGGGCGTACTGGTGCATGAAGAGCGGTACACCTATGGAAGTGAAGTAAGTGTAACCGGCGTAGGTGTAACGGTCGCGCCGTAGAGCATACCAGGAGCGCGGAGAGATCGCGTGTGTGGGCGAGCCGATAGCCAGCACGTAAAGAATGGTATCTTCGCTGTAGGTGTCCCAACGCGGGCGCAGAAAGCCGCTCTCCGGTTTCCAGCCGTGCGACAGTAAAGTAGGATGGCCGTTGAGCATCCACCGGAAATCCACCCGCTCATAAATCAGCTTCGCGAGTCGCACGATTTCGGCGTCGTCCTGAAAATAGGCCCGCGCCGTTAAAACCCCGCCAAGCAGCAGCGCCGTATCAATGGACGAGATTTCGCCCTGCCACCTTCTCTCGCCCGTCCTGGCATCCATCCAGTGATAGAACCAGCCGTGTTCCTGCGGGGCGCGCCCGGCGAAAAAGCGGAGCGATGAACGGACTCGCTCTCGTGCCTCGTTCGAAGCGACCCAATGTTGTGCGGCGGCGATGCAGAGCGCCGTCAGGCCAAAGCCGGTCGCGGCGATGCTCGCAACGTTGCGGTGGTTCTCATCAAGCGGTGAGCCGTCGGTTCGCGCGCGATCGGGTACAAGCCCTGTATGTGGATCGGCCTGCTCCCAGAAGTAGCGGAACGAGCGGTGCTCCAGGTCATCGAGAAATGCTTTGTCGCTCGCCGAGAGCGACGATAGCACCGGCGGCGGTAATGTTACCGTCGTCGCCGGTGCGCGAAGAGCGGGGCGGGCGTTGCCGGTGATCGCGCAGACGAGTATCAGAATCACGGTCACACGACACGCGCGGCCGGGAAGTGTGTCAGAGCATGGACGACGCATCATCTATTTATCGGCAACTTGAAAACTCGCTTCCAGCCCCTCGGTAGAACTGGTGCCGGCGGTGACATTGAACACGCCCGGTTCGACCACGAAGCGCATCTCACGATTGTAGAAGCCAAGCTCCTGCGGCCCGAGCGTAAAGGTGAGGTGCCGTCTCTCTCCGGGTCGGAGCGTGATTCGCTCGAAGCCCTTCAACTCCTTGACGGGGCGCGTTACGCTTGCTGCCACTTCCCTGATGTAAAGCTGCACCACCTCGTCGCCCACGCGCTTGCCTGTGTTCTCCACGTCGACACTCGCCGTCAATCGCCCGTCCGGGCGAATGCTCTGCGCACTCAATCGCAAATTCGTGAGCCGGAATTGCGTATAGCTCAGACCAAAGCCGAAGGGAAAAAGTGGGGTCCACGGCACGTCGATATATTTTGACGAGTACTTGTTGTTGGGGTCCGGCGGCCTTCCGGTGTTCATGTGGTTGTAGTAGAGCGGCTCTTGACCGACCGTCCGCGGGAAGGTCGCGGGCAGCTTGCCGCCGGGATTGACGTCGCCGAACAGCACGTCGGCAATTGCGTTGCCCGCCTCGGTGCCGGCCAGCCACGTCTCCAGGATCGCCGGCGTGTTCTCGGCGATCCAGTTAATGGTCAGCGGCCGCCCGTTCATCAGCACGACGATTGTTGGCTTGCCCGTCGCCTGGATGGCTTTCACCAGATCTAACTGGCGGCCCGGCAGGTCGAGCGAGCTGCGCGACGCCGCTTCGCCGCTCATCTCCGCCGCTTCGCCCACCGCGACCACCACCACGTCCGCCTCACGCGCAGCGCGCACGGCGTCGTCAAACCCTGCCGTGGAATCGCCTTCGATCTCACAGCCCTTTGCATAGGTAACCCTTGTCCCCGGTGAAACCTTCGCTTTAATGCCGGCGAGGAGCGTCACCACATCTTCCGGACGGCCATCGCCCTTCCACCAGCCGATCGGGTCCTTCTGGCTGTCGGCGAGCGGGCCGATCACCGCGATTGACCCGACGCTTTTGCTGAGCGGCAAAGTCTCGCGCTCATTCTTTAAGAGCACCATCGAGCGCCCGGCGATCTCGCGGGCGGCCGCACGATTCTTCGGGGTCAGGATCTCGGTGCGCTCGCGCTGCTCGGAAGCGTAAGGCCTTTCAAAGAGCCCCAGGCGAAACTTGATCCGCAAGATCCGCCGCACCGCTTCATCGATCGTGGCCTGCGAGAGTTTACCCTCCCTGAGAAGCTGCGCCCCGTACTTGTTATAGTTCCGGCTCACCATTTCCATGTCGACGCCCGCATTGAGCGCAAGGCGCGCTGCTTCCGATTCGTTGGCGGCCAGCCCATGATTTATGAGTTCCTGAACGGAGGTATAGTCGCTCACGACGAAGCCGCCAAACTTCCACTCCCCGCGCAAAATTTTTGTGAGCGTGAATGGATTCGCCGAGGCGGGCACGCCGTTCAGATCATTGAAGGCGCTCATCAGAGTGCCGACGCCGGCGTCAACCGCCGCTTTGAACGGCGGGAGATAGACATTACGCAGCGTCCCCTCCGACACGTCAACCGTATTGTAATCGCGCCCCGCCTCGGCAGCGCCGTAGCCGACGAAGTGTTTAGCGCAGGCCACTATCCGCTTCGAGTCGCTATAATCCGTCCCTTGAAATCCGCGCACGTACGCTCTGGCCATCGCCGAGCCGAGGTACGGGTCTTCGCCCGCGCCCTCCATAATGCGGCCCCACCGGGCGTCGCGCGCGATGTCGACCATCGGCGCAAACGTCCAACGCACTCCGACGGCCGAAGCCTCAGCCGCCGCAATGCTTGCCGCGCGCTCCGCCACTGACGGGTCCCAACTGCTCGCCTGGGCCAGCGAAATCGGGAAGATCGTGCGGTAGCCGTAGATCACGTCGAAGCCGAAGAGAACCGGAACCTTCAAGCGCGACTCCTCCATCGCGATGTGCTGAAGCTCATTGGTTCTTTGGGCCCCACGCACGTTGAGCGTCGAGCCGAGCAATCCTTTGCGAATCAGGTCGCGGTGCTCCGGGCGGTAGTTCCCATTCGCCTCCCCGTCTAGCTGCTGGAGTTGTCCGAGCTTTTCTTCGAGCGTCATCTGCGCGAGCAAGGCGTTGATACTTCTTTCAATATCGGCTTGCGGCGGCGAGGCGGTGACGGCGGGAATTGTCGAAAAGATGAGAACAAAAATAAGCGACAAAACAATTAATTTCGCCGACTTCATTTACCGAGATCTCCTTTAGTGGGTGGCATCATACATGGCCACGATAGTGTGTATACGATTAATCCTGAAGAATCATTCACGAAAATAATAAAAAGTACGAGCCTGTTGCCGTCACCGCCCTGAATATAGCAGAACCAGGGTTCGGGCGAAATCAAACCCGTCTTCCTGATCATGGCGAAGGCGAATCTAAACATTATGAGTTTGCTGCGAATCCATCACATAGATATACTAAAAAATTATTGCTCACCAGTGACATATATCGCTGGGGTTCAGGTTTCACCCTCAAAAGTAACGAAGGATCGCAGTAAGATAACCCGGTCTTAGGTTTGAAGATTAGATGATTATTGACCTGCTTTGTAGTCCCAGAGGGACGAAATGTTTATAGCAGCAGTGCAGAACTAGAGCGACAGCTCCATAGGAGCGACATGTTCTCGGTCGGCTTAATCTCATTCTTGAGATAGAACATGTCGACGCAGCCGAAATTGTAGGGGCAGCGGCAAGTCCACGGTCCGCGTTTTCTATCGACATGCTGCCTCACTGGGGCGGCGGTTGACGGGCGTCAGTTATTCTCAGGAACAATAGGTTATGTCAACCCAGGATTGGGTTAAGTTAAACAAAAGGTGAAAACCCAATAGGCCATATAATAGCTCTAAATCCAATGAATTCCTGTCGAACATCGCAGTGCATTGTGCGCCTGTTCCTGTGCGGAGCAGCCGGTTTAGCCGCCTTTACCATGACCACACTATTTGTTTTAGGTCAACAGCCGGCGCGGGTAAAATCAAATGGGACTGCGGCTGCGCGCGTTGACAGCGCATCCATGTTGCGCGATGCCGTAGCGCTGCTCCAGGCCGGCAAACTCGACGAAGCAGAGCCGCTTGTTCGCCGCGCCGTCGGGGCTGCGCCGCAGGATGCAGATGCGCATAACCTGCTCGGCGTGATTCTGGACCAGCGCGGGCGAGCCGGTGAGGCCGAGCGTGAATACCGTGAAGCGATTCGTCTCAATCCGAGGGCTGTTTCTGCGCTCGCCAATCTCGGCGTCTTATTGGCCCGCACCGAGCATCCCGATCAGGCGATCCAAGCCTTTGAGTCAGTTCTGCGACAGGTCCCGAATCACCCACAGGCGACAATCAACATGGGGACGCTTTATGCCGCTCACGGCGATTATGGGCGTGCCATTCCACTGCTTGAGCGCGCGGCGGGTATCGAGCCGGATTCTGGACCACCGGCGGGCGTCAACCTCTCCCTGCTCATGACTCTGGCGAGCGCTTACGGCCGTGCCGGCCGGGGGAAGGACGCGGCCAGGCTGGCCGAGGCGATCGAGCGCCGAGCGGGCGATGACCCTGATACGCTGTTCAAACTCGGTCTCACGATGGCGGAAGCTCATGATGACGAGCACGCCGTCAAATTCTTTCAACGTGCCAACGCGTTGCGCCCGAATACATTTAACATCTCTTACCATCTCGGCGCCACGCTGTATAACCTGAATCGGCTTGATGAGGCTGCCAGCGCGCTTGAAGCGGCTTCGGTCATCTCGCCCGGCGCCCCTGAGCCGCTTTATTACCTCGGGTTGGTCGCGTCCTCGCGCGGTCAAAGTGAGGCGGCGGTTAATCTCATTGAAAGAGCTTTGGCCTTGCGCGCTAATTTCCCTGAAGCAAATTTTCTGCTCGCCGAAGAGTTGAGAAAGAATCAGCACGCAGAGGCTGCGAAACAGTTCTATGAGCGGGCCTTGGCCCAGGACCCGTCGAAGCTGGTTTATTACGTCCGGCTCGGCGGCGACTACATGCTCCTTAACCTCTACGATCAAGCCCTTGAAGTCTTTCAGCGCGCCACGCAGCGATTCCCCGATGTTGCCGAAGTTCATTACTTTGTCGGGATTGCGGCCCGTGGCAGAGGGGCATACGACGTGGCCGAAAAGGCTTTGCGAAAATCCCTCTCCCTTAAACCTGATAATTTGGATGCGTTGGCCCAACTGGGTTTCATCTACGGCGAGCGGGGCAACGCCGCCGAGGCCGAAAAACTACTGCGGCGGGCCATTGCTATCAACGACAAACACTTCTATGCCAATTACGACCTTGGCCGTCTGCTCGTCAGGTCGCGCCGCTATGATGAGGCGGTACCGGTCCTCGACCGCACCGCAAAGCTCAGGCCGGCTAATCCCGGCGTCCATTACCAGCTTTTTATGGCCTTTTCCCGGCTTAAGCGAAAGGATGAAGCCGAGCGCGAATTGGCGCTTTTCAAGCAACTCGATGAAGAGCGCAAGGCCCGCCAGAGAAGCGGCCAGCCCACGGAGGATGATATCGAAGACGCGCCACGCGAGGCGCCCCCCGCTACACCCCACTAATAACCGGCTTTCGCGGAAGCACCCTGATCCGGCCGGAATTGAGACGTGCGGCGACAGACTGCGCTACCTTGGCTTCAAACGAAAACGCGAATGGATAGATTGAAGTAGTCCATCCATTCGCGTTTCCCACGAGTGACAAGGGTTAGAAGTTGAATCGTCCCTGGAATTCGATTACACGTCCCGCCAGCCCGCCTGGTGAGCGCCCAAAAGTATTGGGCCTGTCAATGTGCGTGCTGTCACTGTCGAACGGAAGGGACTGGAGATTCAGAATATTGAACACATTAAAGAAATTAGCCCTGATCTCCAGGTTAGCCCCCTCGTTCAGTAGCCGTGACAGACCGAACCGCTTTGAAAGCGTCAGGTCAACGTCACGATAACGCGGGCCGCGGAAGGAATTGCGCCCGATGCCGGGAAGCAGTCCGATCACTGAGCTCTGCCCGGTTGCCCCAACTGAGGAGAAGAAGTGTGACGGGCCCCCGGGGAAATTAGTGACACTGCTGCCGACAATAAACGCCTGGTTAGAATAGTCTGTGCCCGCGCCGCCGAAATAAGCGGTCGGTCGGGCCGGACAGACGACCGGCCTATTAGTGCTGGGGCAGTTGCCTATGACGGGCGTCCATGGAAAGCCGGTGTGATACGTCGCAATCCCGGTAATCTCCCACCCGCCGAGGATCGCGCCGAGCGCATCCTTGCGATTCCTGAAGATGGGTAGGTCGTAGAGTACGGACGCGACGAAGTAGTGACGCACGTCATAGTCTGAAGGCCCGCGCTCCTGGCGCACATCCAGCGGAAAAGTCGGGTTGGTCGGAGCGCCAACCTCATCGCTCGAAACTATGTCAATCGACTTGCTCCAACGGTAGTTCGCCGTAAACTGTAGGCCGCGCGAGAAACGGCGCGTCAGAGTCGCTATCAGCGCGTTGTAGTTTGCGCTCGCGTCCGGCGTCGGGAAGAAAACACCGGTAGCAAAGAAGGTGTTCGGGTCGTTGGGATAGATAAACCTCTGGTTGACCAGTCGGACGAGCTTGCGGCTCGTACTGCCTTGATAGCCCAACTCCGCGGTCAGGTTGTGGGTAAGGCTATACTGACCTTCAAACGAATACTGGTAAACATAAGGGGTCGGCACCTTCGCAGGCGCACCATAAATCTCTACCGTCTTGGCTCCATTCTGAGTGTTTGTAGGTATTCCCTGCGCGTTGAAGTTGAGTATCAGCGCCGGATTCGCCGGATAGCTGAATGGCGTATTATTTGCGCCGAGCGCGTAAAGGATCTGGCCGCCGGCAAATGGTTGACTGAATTCATTGCCGGTCCCGCAGCAGATCGTGTAGCGCGCCTCATACGGCGGATTGGCGCGCACGTTGGTAAAATCCACCAGCGGGATGCGGTTATAGGCGATACCGAAACCTCCGCGCAGCACCAGCTTGTTGGCCGTCTCGAAGCTCAGAACCTTGTTCGGACTCCAGGTGAAGCCGAGGCGGGGCGCGAAGTTATTACGATCTGGCGGGTAGAGCCGAGTAAGCCCTGTGACAATGCTCGCACCGGTTAATTCCTGTCCCGGCGGGCCAAGCACGAGGTTGCTGAGCGTATTGCCCTTCTCGCTGGGCGGCGAGAAGTATTCCCAGCGCAGGCCGAGGTTGAGCGTCAGGTTAGGTCGAAGCTTCCAATCGTCCTGGGCGAAGAGCGCATAAGTACTGCTCCGGAAATAGCGTTGCGTGAGGGGCGGACCGCCGGTCTGCGGGTTGGCCGCAATCTGATAGAAGAGCGGCGTGTCGTTGGCGAAATTCCAGAGACCGCCGAACGTGTACAACGGTCGGGCTGCCCCGACCAAGTTGTTGTTGTCCTGCTCCTTGCGGACTTCCACCCCGAAGCTGAGGCCGTGGTTGCCTGCGCTCTTTCTCAGAGTATCCCGAAACTCAAACGTGTTCTCGGCGAAAACTCCTGGTGTAGTCTCCGAATAAGGCGCGCCGATCTGGATCGCTTTGTTAAGCGTAAAGGGCAGACCAAATGCTTCGATCTGGATATTCGGGATCCCAAAGTTTGTCGCGCTCGACGACTGAAGCTCGTTGAAAGCAAACCGGGTTGCGTTGAAGCGAGCTTCGTTGAGGAGTGTCGCCGAGAGGGTCCGAATATAGGTGATGGTCACCAGGGAATTAGCCGGGTTGGTGGTCACATCGGCCATCGGCCGGCTATTTGACGCCTGAGTACTCTGCACTGCGAAAAAGCGCGAGCGATAGCCGCTGATCGTCAGCGTATCTTTGCTGGTCGGATTGAAATCGAGGCGCAGGTTGTACTGGTTGCCTCTACTAATTGTCGGCAGGGCGATCTGCGCAAACTGGATATCCGGGATGTTGTCGAGACCGCCTCCGATGGGGTTGCTGGAAAGTACATACTGACCCCTTGCTCCTGTAGGCGAACCGATGTCGAGACCGCCGGCAACTTGCTGGCAGCCTGTACTGTTAGCACTAAAGCCGGCCGCCGTGCACGGGACCGGAATGACACTGACGATACGCGGCGCGATTCCGGGCGAGCCAAGTATCGTCGCGCCGATACTACTTGGCCGAAGCTGTTGGACGAGCGCCCTGTACTCAGGGGTCTCGACAAAACTAAAAAACGTATCTGAGATGTTGCTGCGTAGACCCTCATAGGAGAAGAAAAAGAAGGCGCGATTCTTTCCCAGCTTAAAGCCGGGCCCGTTATCTTCGCCAAAGCGTGGGATGGGAATCGGACCGCCAAGGCTGCCGCCGAATTGATTGAGGCGCTGGTTGACGCGCTTGGGTGCGATAGGAGTCCCATTCGTGTTTGGGCTGAAACCCCCATACTTATTGAAAGCGTTCAGCCCCGGGCTGTCATTCTTGAGAAAGAGACTGCCGTGAAACTGGTTCGTGCCGTTCTGCGAGACGGTCAAAATCTGGGCGCCAGAGTTGCGACCATATTCGGCAGAATACGTGTTGGCTATCACGTGCACCTCTTTGACCGATTCTTGATTCGGCGTGATAACTGCCGCGCCGCCGTGCGTCAGGCTGTTCACGCTGGTCCCGTCAATCTGGTAATTATTAGCGGTGACGCGCTGACCGTCAGCAGAGATCTGAACCTGGTTTTCAGTCTGGAAGATGGAACGGTTGGATCCACCGGGCCCCGGTTGGTTCGGTAGATTAGCGGCGGTGCCGGTTCCCCCTCGTGCGCCTTCGCCGAAGACGCCAGGTGTCAGGCGGAGCAACTCGTAGGGGTCTCTCCCGAACTGCGGCAACTGGCGCACCTCTTGTGTGGTAATAGATTTGTCTATGTTAGCATTTTCGGTTTCAAGCGGCGGAGCTCCTGCGTCCGTCACCGTCACTGCCGCGGCCACGCCGGCGGGATCCAGAGTGATGTTGACGCCCTCCACCTGCTCGGCATGAACGATGACATTGTCCAGGGTTTTAGTATTAAAGCCCGACTGCTCAGCCTTGAGCGTGTACGTGCCCGGCGGAAGCTGAGTGAAGCGATAAAAGCCTTGGTCCGTGGTGGTGTCTTGCCGTGTTTGGTTGGTCTCTTTGCTTGTCAGGGTAATGGTGGCTCCAACAACAGCACCGCCCTGCGTATCAGTAACCGAACCCTGAACACCGGCCCTGAACTGCGCGTTGGCAATTCCGGTGAGCAAGAGAAGAAATAATGCGCAGACAACTGCGCGAAAGAAACCAGAAAGCGTACGATTCATTACTAATACCTCCGTGATCAAAGTGGTTGTGCGGCGCACCTCGTGTGCGCTACACAAAACCTGAGCATCCGCGTGGTCAGAAATGATTTCATTGGCCCACGCGACCGGATCCCGGCCTTTGAATGCTCACTACAACCGAGTGAACTGCATTTAGCCTCCACAGCCGTGGCTGTTTCAGCTTCGCGCCGGGATCTGGCAATTGCAGGACAAAAGTCTCCGTTATCCTGAATACACCTGACGCCATATATTTCTGATAAAAACCGCAAAGCAAGTTTAGTGCCGCGTTGACGGGGGTTAGACTGATTTCCTCTTTTAGTTGAATCGACGTCTGGTAACCGGGGGCAGGGAAGAATAATCCGTTAATTTATATACAAAATTTCGGATTGGTCTATTTTCTTGGATGGCCTTTCTGCATAGAAATCCGAAATTGGGGAGGGGGCTTCTGAGACTGCGCTCTGGACATTCTTCGGGTCGGTGCGGATTTTAGGCGCTTCCGGGCATAAATTCAATAGAAATTTACACCGCGCCTCTGATAAGCTAGGACCCTCGATCAGGACCAATTACTTTCTGCTGATCCGTTGCACGCGGGCGAACCCATGCCTTGAGTCGAAAGGGCTTCGGAGAGTTTGAAACCGTCGGGCGCGTCTGCCCATTGCAGTACTCGTCCGGGGATGCACCCTGCGCTCATTGGGCCGGGTTCATCGTGTATCAAGCAGAATGTTTAGCGAAAAGAAGATTTCGCGCAAGGCCTTCACTCGATGCGCCGGAATCTTGGCAGCCCTCTTCTCTTCGATAGCGCTGCTTACTGTCCGGCGGTAACTGCAATTTATTTAGCGACGGGCTCAAGATTGAATCAGGTAGAGGAGGCTTAAACAGCGTTGACCCAGGTTATGGCAGCTAATGGGAGATCCCCGCTTCTGGAGATGCGCGACATCACTAAGACATTTCCCGGCGTGCGCGCCCTGGACGGTGTCACCTTCGATCTCTACGCGGGAGAGATTCATGCTCTTGTCGGCGAGAATGGCGCGGGCAAATCTACTCTCATGAAGGTCCTCGGCGGCGTTTACCCATACCCGGAGTACGGCGGGGAGATTCGCATCAACGGTGAGATTCAGCGCTTCGGCAGCATCCGAAACGCAGAGGCGGCAGGCATCGCCGTGGTCTATCAAGAGTTGTCGCTCGTCAAAGACATGACGGTCGGCGAGAACATCTTCCTCGGTCGCGAGCCGAGCCGCTTCGGCGTCGTGCGCTGGGAGGATCTCTACCGCCGCGCGCACCGGTTGCTCGACGACCTACATCTGACGATTGATCCGCAGACGCCCGTACGCAATCTCGGCATCGGCCAGCAGCAACTCGTCGAGATTGCCAAGGCCCTTTCTCAAGATGCCCGCATCCTTGTGCTCGACGAGCCGACCGCAGCGCTCACCGACGCCGAGGTCGAAACGCTCGTTCGGATCCTCGACAAGCTGCGCTCGCGCGGCGTCGGCATGGTCTATATCTCGCATAAGCTTGAAGAGGTGTTCCGCCTGAGCGACCGCATCACCGTTCTGCGTGACGGCCGCACGGTGGGGACCGAGCCGGCGAGCGCGCTGGACCAGCCACGTGTCATTGCGCGAATGGTCGGGCGCGAGGTCGGGGATATCTTCCCCAAGGCGGAACACGCTCCCGGCGAGGTGGTTTTTGAGGCCCGCAATGTCACGGTCGAAGACCCGAACGTCGCCGGCAAGCTTCTGGTCGACCGCGTGAGCTTTGCCGTGCGGCGCGGCGAAGTTTTGGGTATCGCCGGGCTAATGGGCGCGGGCCGGAGCGATCTTTTGACGGCCATCTTCGGGGCACACGCCGGCCGCCGCTCCGGCGAAGTTTTCGTTGAAGGCAAGCCTGCGCGCATCACGAGTCCGTCCGAGGCGATCAGACACGGGATCGGATTTGTGACGGAAGACCGTAAACGGTTCGGCCTCGTACTGGACCAGACAATACTGAACAACATGACGCTGGCCAGTCTGCCGCAGCTCTCGGGGCGCTTTGTGACTGACGCCGACGCCGAGGCGGCGGCCGGCGAACGCAGCCTGCGCGAATTGCGCATCAAGGCCCGCAACGTGTACACCGTTGCGAACACGCTTTCCGGCGGTAATCAACAGAAGGTCGTACTGGCGAAGTGGCTGCTGACCAGGCCGCGCGTGCTCTTTCTGGACGAACCGACGCGCGGCATAGACGTCGGCGCAAAACAGGAGATCTACGCTCAAATCAACAAGCTTGCTCGCGAAGGGCTGGCCATTGTGCTGGTCTCATCCGAGCTGCCTGAAGTGCTCGGACTCTCCGACCACGTGCTCGTCCTGCATGAGGGACGCGTCACCGGCAAGTTTACGCGTGCCCAGGCGACACCCGAAGCCATCATGTCATGTGCTACCGGTCATGCGCGGCACGCCGCATAAACGATGAGCACCGCAACGATGAACGAAGATGATCGTCGCGACCTGCGGATGCGGACCAAAGCATTTGCGTTGCGGGTTATTCGTTTATACGTATCGCTTCCAAAAACAACCGAGGCGCAGGTTATCGGGAAGCAGATGCTACGAAGCGGCACGTCTGTTGGCGCGCACTACCGAGATGCAAAGCGAGCCAGGTCAACGGCCGAGTTCGTGAGCAAAGTTGAAGGCGGATTGCAGGAACTTGAGGAAACTATTTATTGGGTGGAGCTCCTAGCCGATAGTGGGCTTGTCTCCGCAACAAGATTGGTTAATTTACAAAAAGAAGCAAACGAGTTAACAGCAATTTTAGTATCTTCAGCGAAAACAGCAAAAAAGCGATGATGATAAATTTAATTCATCGTTCCGCGTTCATCTTTCATCATTTCAAAGGGGTTCGCCATGAGCCAGACAGCCAATGAACCCGCGGTTGACCGCCCGCCCGTGACGGCAGATGTTGCGCCGCAAACTCAGATCGGTGGTTTCAAGATCCCGACAACTGCCCTGCGCGCTTACACCATGGTGTTCGCGCTCATTATCATCTGGGTGATCTTCACTTATGCGACGGGCGGAATATTCCTGGAGGCGCGCAACTTTTCTAACCTGATGCGCCAGACGGCGGTGACGGGCGTGCTCGCGGTCGGCATGTTAATGGTGATCGTCACGGGGCAGATAGACCTTTCGGTCGGCTCTCTGGTCGGCCTCACCGGGGGCGTGACGGCTATCGCCATGACCTGGCTCAATTGGGGACTTGGACCTTCTCTCGCTCTCGGCATCTTGATCGGCATGATGATCGGCGCGGCGCAGGGCGCATTGACCGCTTACGCAAACATTCCCGCCTTTATCGTGACGCTCGGAGGGTTGCTTGCGTGGCGCGGCGCCATTAAGGGCCTCACCAAGGGCAACACTATTCCCATTGCGCTCGAAGAGTTCAAGAGCATCGGTCAAAGTTACGTCGCCAAACCCGTCGGCATTGCGGTCGCCGTCGCGTCCGTTGCCGCCATCGTGTGGCTTAATGTTCGCCGTGAACGCGCCCGGCGACGTCATGGGCTTGCCGCGTCAGGGATGATGAGCATGGTTTTACGCGTCGCCGCCCCTTCGGCGGTCGTCGTCGCATTCATCCTCGCCCTCAACGCCTGGGCCGGCGTACCCATCCCTGTCATTATTCTGCTTGCCGTCGCCTTGACCGGAGCCTTCCTGACACAGAATACGACGTTCGGCCGTTATCTTTACGCGATCGGCGGTAACCCGGACGCCGCGCGACTCTCCGGAATCAATTTGCGTGGCCATATTCTGGCCGTCTTCTGCATCATGGGCGCGCTCGCCGGTATCGCCGGCGTGATCTACACGGCGCGCGTCGGAAGCGGTTCGCCGGACGCGGGCGTTCTTCTCGAGCTCGATGCCATCGCCGCCTGCGTGATCGGCGGGGCGAGTCTGATGGGCGGACGCGGCACAATTTTCGGCGCCTGTCTCGGCGCGCTCTTCATGGCAAGTCTGGACAACGGCATGTCGCTCAAGAACGTCGAGAATTACATCCAGGACATTGTGAAAGGCGTTATTCTCGTCGCCGCCGTCGGGCTTGACATGATCGGGCGACGAAGAAGTTAACCCCTCGCCTGATCTCGTGCTCGATTCGCCGCCATACGGCTTGGCAAAATCCTGGAAAAGCGGCGCGATGAGACAGAGAGATTTCCGCGCCCACCGGTTGATGCCGCCTCTCTTATTTGTGCGATTCTCACCATCGCCTTGCCCTCAATATCGAGGCGCGAAGCAACACCGAAAACCCGGGCGTGGTCAGGGCCGCCATATCTGAAAGGTTAGGATAAAAAAAATGAAGACATCCGCTAAGATTAAAAGTGACAAAACCGCTGATGGTGGGTTCGTGATCGCCGCCGACCTCGGGGGCACACACCTGCGCGCTGCTGGTGTTGATGAGAGCGGGCGGATTCATGATCGAGTAAAGCAAAGGACCCCGAAGGCTGAGAGGGCTGACGAGATCGTCCGCGCGCTAATTGAGGCCGCACGCAAGTGCGAGAGCCCGAGCGCCGGCCATGGCGCCCGTATTCGTGCCCTGTCTGTCGTCGTGCCCGGTACGATCCAGGCCGAAAACGGGGTTGTGACCAAAGCGCCGAATGTGCCCTCTCTCACCAGCTTTCGCTTGGCCGCCGCGCTGGAGAGTGAATTACGGTGGCCGGCCATACTCGAAAATGACGCCAACGCGGCGGCGGTCGGCGAGATGTGGCAGGGCGCGGGCCGCCGTGCTCACACGATAATTTGCCTGACCCTCGGTACGGGCGTCGGCGGAGGCCTCGTCCTCAATAATGAGTTATGGCGTGGTGTCGACGGCGCGGCCGGTGAGCTCGGTCATATGAGCGTTGAGCCGTTCGGCGTCGCCTGCGCGTGCGGCAACCGTGGATGCCTCGAAGTGTATGCTTCGGCGACCGCCATTGTCCGCATGACGCGCGAAGCGGGCCCGCGTTATCCCAATTCGCTGCTGCATAAGGGCGAAGAATTGACGGCGGAAAAAAGTCTATCGCCGCGGGCTTGAGGGCGACGAACTCGCGCTCGAAGTATTTCGCCGCATGGGGCTTTACCTCGGCGTCGGGCTGGCGAACCTGATCAATGTTTTCAACCCTGAGATGATCGTCATCGGCGGCGTCGCCGACGGCTGGGACCTGTTTATCAAGCACGTGCGCGACCAGGTCGCCGACCGGGCTTTTCCGATCCCGGCTCAGCGCGCAGAGATCGTTCGCGCCGAGAAGGGCGACGCCGCCGGCCTGCTCGGCGCAGCGCACATTGCTTTCAAGCAGCAAGCCGAATGATTGGAGAAGCAGTAGCCCAGGCGGCACTTTCAGGGCCGGCATAGAATATTGTCAGCCGGCGGGTCTTCGTTAACGACGACGGCCGGCATTATAACGAAAGGCATCGGATTAAGACCCATCCCAAATAATAGCGCCGGGTTGAGAACTTCGTTGTTCAAAGGGGTATAATATTAGGAGTCGGAATCACATTTGATGAAAACCGCATTAGTCATTCATGGCCATTTCTATCAACCGCCGCGCGAAAACCCGTGGACGGGGATCGTCGAACCGGAACCGAGCGCACGCCCCTACCACGATTGGAACGAGCGCATCCACAGCGAATGCTATCGCCCTAACGGCTTCGCACGCATCGCCGACTCTTACGGTCGGGTCGAGCGCATCGTCAACAACTACACCAATCTCAGCTTCAACTTCGGTCCGACCCTCTTCTCGTGGCTTGAACAGCATTATCCGGAAACGATGGCGCGCATCCTGGAAGCCGACCGCGAGAGCGTTCGACTCCGCGGGGGCCATGGCAATGCCATCGCTCAGGCCTATAACCACATGATCCTTCCCCTCGCCAACCGCCGCGACCAACTCACACAAGTGCGCTGGGGGCTCGCGGATTTTCGTCACCGCTTCGGACGCGACGCGGAATCGCTCTGGCTCCCGGAGACCGCCTGCAACGACGAGACGTTGGGGCTGCTGATTGACGAAGGATTGCGCTACGTCATCCTCTCGCCTTATCAGGCCGAGCGTGTGCGCGCCATCGGCGGGAGGGATTGGCAGAGCGTGGCAGACGGCAGCGTCGACACCACTGTCCCCTATAAATACTTTCACCACGACGGCTCCGGCCGGTGGCTGACCATCTTCTTTTATCACGGCGCAATCGCGCGGGCCATCGCGTTCGAAGGCACTTTGGCTTCCAGCCAGGGGCTGGTGGACCGCTTCGAACGCGCCGCGAAAGGTAGCGCGCCGCTCGTTAACGTGGCGACTGACGGTGAAAGTTACGGCCATCATTTCCACTTCGGTGATCGCTGCATTGCCTACGCTCTTGAGGTCGAAGCGAAGGCGCGCGGTCTCCGGGTCACCAACTACGGCGAGTTTCTGGATCATTACCCGCCGGCGCTGGAAGTGGAGATCAAAAAAGGGCCCGACGGCGAAGGGACGGCGTGGAGTTGCGCGCACGGGGTGGGACGCTGGCGGCGCGATTGTGGATGCCAGACCGGGGCACAGGAAGGCTGGAACCAGGCGTGGCGCGCGCCGCTGCGCCTGGCCCTTGATTACTTGCGCGACGAGGCCGTGCGCCACTTCGAAGCAATGGGCGGCCCGTTATTCCACGACCCCTGGGCCACACGCGATGCATATATTGAGTTGATTGTTGATCGCCGGCGCCCGCGCGAAGAATTTCTTCGCCAACACACGGGGCGAAATTTAAAGCCGGCGGAAGTGGTTCGGGCCCTCACCCTACTGGAATCACAGCGCAACGCCATGTTGATGTACACCAGTTGCGGGTGGTTCTTCGCCGACATCTCCGGCATCGAGACCCTTCAGGTGATGAAGTATGCCGCCCGCGTCATCGACCAGATGGACGAACTGGGACTCCCATCGCCCCGCGAACACTTCCTCGAAATCCTCGCCGAAGCAAAAGGCAACATCCTGAAGCTGGGCACCGGCGCCGACGTTTATCGCCGCTTCGTCGAGACCCATCGAGTCTCGCCGGCGCGCGTCTCCGCTCACCTTGCGATCTCAAGCCTGGTGGACGAGGACATGACGGCCGGCGAAACGGCCGGGTATATCTATCGCTGGGAAGATTTTCAAAAGCAACGGCACGGGCGAATCACGTTGGCCACCGGGCATCTGTCGCTGGAAGCGGCGGCGACAACCAGGGAGTTCGATTATTCACTGGCGGCGATGCATTTCGGTGACGTTGATTTCTACTGCGTGCTGCAACCGTTTCCGGGCCGGCACCGCTTTACGGCAGCGACCGACACTCTCTGGACACACTTTCGCACCGGATCGCTGCCGGCCATCTTGCGTCTCGCGGAGGAGGAATTCGGCCCCGATGAATACGGCCTTGAGCACCTGCTCCCCGGCGGGCGCCGGCGCGTCTCTGAAATTATTTTCGGCAAGATGGTCGAACGCTTTTCCGAGCAGTACGAGTTTCTCTATGAAGAGAACCGGCGTAACATCGAGATGCTACAGGAAGCCGGATTCGAGTTGCCGAAGGAGCTTCGTGCCGCCGCCGAGTTCACCCTCGGCAGAAAGCTCGAAGAGGAGATTCGTCAGCAGCAAAGCCAGGACGCGGCGGCTTACGAAAGGGCGTTGGAAATTGCCGACGAGGTGGCGCGGCACGGCTATCGCATCGACCGTTCGGCCATCCGTCATCTTTTTGAAGACATGATTGTGCGAACCGCCCGTCTTGCGGTCGCCGACCCCACCCCCGAGCATTTCCAGCCTACACTCACACTGATCAGGTTGACGAAGAAGCTCGGCCTTGACACCAGTCTGGAGCAGGCCCAGGAGGCGGTGTATCAAGCCTTACAAAAAGGTGCGCCGCTGTCGGAAGAGATGCGCGAGTTAGCCGGTGTCCTCGGCTTATCGCCGAACTTGCTCCAGCAAACGCAACCTCCGATGACCAGCGACATGTCACCTTCTACCACCGAGGCTACGCTGCCATGATTGAAAAAAAGGGCGGCGCGCTGGAGACCGGAAGGTGAAGGGCACCGCCCAAGCTTCGTCGCAGGCCGAATCGATTAGGATGGAGATCACTTATTCCACCGTATCCGTTACTGACCTGGAGCGTTTGCTCGCGCTCCGGCTTCACGACCCGCATTCCATTCTGGGCGCGCACCCGACGGCGGCGGGCGTAATTGTGCGCGCGTACCGGCCGAATGCCGAGAGGGTCAAGCTGCTGATAGAAAATGAACCGCCGCGCGTGATGGTCAAATCGCACCTCGCGGGTCTGTTCGAGCTTCTCGTCGAGGACCGGTCGGAAGTTTTTCCGTATCGCTTACGGGTTCAGTATGCGGACGGTAATGCCTTTACCATACGCGACCCCTACGCCTTCCTACCAACGCTGGGCGACGTTGACGTGTACCTATTCGGGGAGGGACGGCACGAGCGTCTTTACGACAAGCTTGGAGCACACGTAAGACGCCAGGGGGATGTGACGGGTGTTTCCTTCGCCGTGTGGGCGCCCAACGCGCAAAGCGTCAGTGTGGTAGGTGATTTCAACAGTTGGGATGGGCGTTTGCACCAGATGCGCATGATCGGCGCGTCCGGTGTCTGGGAAATCTTTATCCCGGACCTGCAGCCCGGCGCGCTGTACAAATATGAGATCCGCTCCCAGGGGGGGCTGCCCTTTCTCAAGGCTGACCCTTACGCCTTTTACACGGAGGTGCCGCCGGCCACCTCCTCGATCGTCTACCAGTCCACATACCAATTTCAGGATGAGGACTGGATCAAACGGCGGGCGGGCGGGGAACACTGGAGGCGGCCACTCTCAATTTACGAAATCCATCTTGGCTCGTGGCGGCGCGTCCTCGAGGAGGATAACCGGCCATTGAAGTATCGCGAACTGGCTCCCGTGCTGGCCGACTACGTGCGGGAGATGGGGTTCACCCACGTCGAGTTTCTCCCGCTGAAGGAGCACCCCTTTGGCGGGTCGTGGGGCTACCAGGTGAGCGCTTATTATGCGCCGTCGGCGCGCTACGGGACGCCGGACGATTTCCGATTCCTCGTGGACTACCTGCACCAGCACGGGATCGGCGTCATCATGGATTGGGTGCCCGCGCACTTTATAAAAGACGCTTTCGCGCTGGGCCGCTTCGACGGGACGGCCCTCTACGAGCATATGGATCCGCGCAAAGGCGAGCACCCTGATTGGGGCACTTATATCTTCAACTATGGCCGCAACGAGGTGCGCAACTTCCTTCTGGCTAACGCCCTCTTCTGGGTCGGTGAGTACCACATTGACGGGCTCCGGGTCGACGCCGTGGCCTCGATGCTCTATCTCGATTACAGCCGCGACGAAGGTCAGTGGATCCCCAATCAATACGGCGGCAGGGAAAATCTGGAGGCGATCTCGTTTCTCAAAGAGGTCAACGAGGTGGTCCATGCGCGTCACCCGGGCGCGATGATGATCGCGGAAGAATCAACCGCCTGGCCGGGCGTCACCCGCCCGACCTCGGCCGGCGGACTCGGGTTTGATTTCAAGTGGAACATGGGTTGGATGCACGACACGCTTCAGTACTTTTCAAAAGACCCCGTTTACCGCCACTACCATCACAACTTGCTGACCTTCGGGCTCGTCTACGCCTGGAGCGAGAATTTCATCCTCCCGTTCTCGCACGACGAAGTGGTCCACGGCAAAGGCGCCCTGCTGAATAAAATGCCCGGCGACCGCTGGCAGAAGTTTGCGAACCTGCGCGCGCTTTACGGTTATATGTGGGCGCACCCCGGAAAGAAGCTTCTTTTCATGGGCGGGGAACTGGGGCAGTGGCGCGAGTGGAACGAGAGCCAGAGCCTCGACTGGTATTTATTAGCCCAACCCTTTCACCAAGGTCTGCATTCGCTCGTCCGTGACCTTAATCAGCTCTACCGCACGGAGCCGGCCCTGTGGGAGGTTGATGCCGGACCGACCGGCTTTCAGTGGATCGACGCCAGCGACGCCGGCGCCAACGTGATCTCTTTCATGCGCATTGCGCCGGCGGCCGGTAGCAGGATCGTCTGCGTATGCAACTTCTCTCCGGTAGTGAGGGAGGGTTACCGCGTCGGACTGCCAAAAGCCGGAGAGTATCGCCGGCTCTTGAACACCGACGCGACCATTTACGGCGGGAGCGGGGCCGGCAGCGCGTCAATCGCCGCGGAGGCCGTCGCCTGGCAAGGACAGCCCTTTTCGGCACAGATCGTTCTGCCGCCGCTGGCGACCACTTGGTTTGCAGTCCCGAACCAGTAAGAGAGGTATGATTAGCAGAAAACAGCCGTTGCGTGGTTAAATGGCCGTAACCTATTGCGGTCAGTTGAGCAGCGAAAGCTAAAGGGGACTTATTTTCATGGCTGAAGTAAAGCGTATTGGCGTCCTGACCGGGGGAGGCGACGCGCCCGGCCTCAACCCGGCGATTAAAGGTCTTGTCTATCGCGGCTCCGAGCATCATATTGAGGTCGTCGGACTCCACGACGGCTGGCGCTCGCTGGTCAATCCGCTTCCCGACGTGTTGCCCTTAGATCGCGACAAAGTGCGCCGCTGGGATCGTGATGGCGGCACTAACCTCGGTTCATCGCGCACCAATCCATTTAAGATGGCGGCCCCCGGCGGCGAGCGAGCCGATCGATCGGACGAGGTGATGGGGAACATCGCGAAACTCGGTCTCGATGCGATTGTCGTATGTGGCGGCGAGGATACGCTCGGCGTTGCCGCACGGCTATCGGAAAAGGGGGTACGAGTCGTCGGCGTGCCGAAGACCATCGACAAGGATTTAGCCGGGACCGACTACACTCTCGGTTTTGACACGGCGCTGCGGAACGTTACCGAAGTTATTGAACGCTCTCGCACGCCGGCCGGATCGCATCATTGGGTGCAGGTGATCGAAGTCATGGGCCGCCACGCCGGGCACCTGGCGTTATGGTCCGGTGTGGCGGGCCAGGCCGATATGATCCTGATCCCGGAACACCCGTTCCGCTACGAAAAGATCTATCAGCATCTTAAAGAGCGGTTGGGAGACACGACAGGCGGCAGGCGCGAATCGCAGCGACCACGTTATTCGGTGATCGTCATCGCCGAAGGCGCGTACGCCGAAGACGGCGGGCTGGTGACCGTGGATAATCGTCAGGATGCATTCGGACACGCGCGGCTGGGCGGCGTCGGCGAGGTTCTATCCAAGAGGATCATGACCGAAACCCCTTACGATTCACGCGCGGTGATACTCGGCCACCCGCAGCGGGGCGGCCCGCCGTCGCCTGTGGATCGCATCATGGGCCTGATGTTCGGTGCGCGCGCCGCCGACGCCGTGGCGGGGGGTGATTTCGGTCGGATGGTTTCGGCGCGTGGCATCGTTCCGGCATGTGACCTATCGCTCGTCGAGATTACTTCCGTCCTCGGCAAGCTCAACACGGTGGATGTCGAGCGTTATTACGACACCGATCGTTATCACCTGAAAAATATCGGGATGTGAAAGAAGAAAGTATCTTCATCCCCTTATACCTCTCCGCGAGGAGCGAATGAGAATAGCCCGGCCATCCGTTGCCGGGTTATGTTTAAGATGGCCCGCGAAATTGATTGGGAACGCATTCGTCGCGATTTTCCGGTAACACAAGGCACCGCATACTTAAACAGCGCTGCCGCGGGGCCCCTTCCACGCCCCGCCGTGGAAGCCGCGTCGCGCTTTTACCGCGAGATGCTGGAAGAAGGCGATGCACGCTGGGAGGAGTGGCTCGAACGCCGCGAGGCGGTCAGAAGGCGCGTCGCGGCCTTCATTAATGCCGATCCGGAAGAGGTCGCCTTTACGACGAACACCTCCTCCGGCATGAACCTGATCGTCGATGCGCTCTTTGGCCGGGGCGAAGTCATCTCATCCGAGCTGGAGTTCCCCGTCTCGACCATTCCGTGGATACACCGCGGTGTGCGCGTGCATTTGCTAAAGGCAACTGACGGCGAACTCTCTGTCGAAGATATCCGGCGGGCCATGACGCAACGCACCGGCGTCATCTCCATCAGCCACGTTCAGTACTCGAACGGCTTACGCACCGACCTTGAAGAGTTAGGCCGTTGCAAAGCGGCCTCCGCGCTCGTCGTCAATGCGAGCCAGTCGGCGGGAGTTTTCCCTATCGACGTGAAACGGATGCGCATTGATGCGCTGTGCGCGACGGGACATAAGTGGATGACGGCCGGCTACGGCGCGGGCTTCGTCTATCTCAGCCGTGAACTCCTGGATCAGACACGCGCGCGCGCCATCGGCTGGCTCAGCGTCGAAGACCCTTACGCGATGATTAATGCGGAAGTGCATTTGCGCGCGGACGCGTCCGCGCGCGCCGAACTGGGCTGCCCGCACTTTGCCGGGATCTTCGCACTTGGCGCTAGCGTTGACTACCAAATGGAGATCGGCTTACAAAATATTGAGCAACGCGCTCTCGCGCTGAACCGGCTCTTAACGACGCGCTTGGCGGATGCCGGGTGGAGCGTGTTATCTCCGCTGCGGAATGAGAAGACAAGATCAGCCGAAACGCTGGTCGCCACCGCCGCCCCGCGCTCCGCCGCCGCGCGTCTGGCCCGCCATGGCGTGGCGGTGACAGAGAAGCCGCAGGGCATACGTGTCGCCACACACTTCTTCAATAATGAAGCAGATCTAGAGAGGCTGATGAGAGCACTCGGCGAGCTACGACGGCCGGGCGCGTGAGCCACAATATACCCCCCGGAATGATTATCAGGCCTTCTTTGCGCTACGTTTCCTGCTCTTTCCGGCGGGCTTACCCTTCAGGCTTTTCGCCGCATCCGCCGCACGGTTGGCAAAATGCTGACGACATAGGCGAACGAAAGTCTGCGAGATTGGTGAGTCGTATCCGCCGCTTAGTCGCGCGAGGCCCAGTTCCCAGTTGATCTGCGCGCCTTCGATCCACCACTTGACGAGCCGGCCCTCGCTTAATTCTTCACGCGCCGATTGTAAAGGGATGATGCCCACGCCCAAGTCTACCTCAACCATGCGCTTGATCGCCGCCTGCCGGCTCAACTCCATCGCCACCGTCGGGCCCAACCCGGCGGAGGCAAAAAATTCGTCGATCAACCGGCGCGTATTGCCGCCCCGCTCGCCGAGAATCAACCTCTCACCTGCCAGCGCGTATGCGCTGATCACGCGCTGCTTGGCCAGCGGGTGACGCGGTGAAGCAATCGCAATCAACTCGTCGCGGGTCAGGAGCTCTGTCTGGATGCCGCGCGCTTCGACGGGCAAAGAAACGAAGGCCATGTCGCGTTCGCCCGCGAGTATCTGGCGAACGAGAGCGTCGCTCGTTCCCGACATGACGAAGACCTCCGCGCCGGGGTGAAAGTTACGCAACTCATTCAGTACTTGCGGCAGTGGGCCGGTCGTGACCATCGCCGAAGCGCTGCCCAGCCGCAGCCGTCCGTGCTCGGCCCCGGCAAGTTCGGCCATCTCGGCGAGCGCCGCGTCGTGTTCGCGCAGGATATTTCGGGTGCGCTCAAGTAAAGCCTCTCCTGCCTCCGTGAGAATCACGTGGCGCGGCGCGCGTATGAAGAGCGAAGCGCCGATCTCCGTCTCCAGTTGGCGGATCTGCATGCTAATCGCCGCCTGCGTGACATGCACGCGCTTCGCGCCGGCAGTAAATGTCCCTGTTTCGGCGATTGCCACAAACGCCTTCAACTGTCGTATCTCCATGATGAGCTCCCGTATCAATAATAGTTATCACATGGATAAAATCTTTTAGTTTCCATTATAAACCAAAAATCCCTAAAATTAACTTTATCCAGGAGGGCCTCGTGAGATGCCGCTGATCGAGAGAAGATACAAGGGCTGATGAGTAAAAGCCACGAAAGGATAGATTTTGTGACGTCGCGCCGGCCTCGGACGCGCGAGCTGGTCTTGGGAGTCGATGGCGGAGGCACCAAAACACGCGCCATCATCATCGACGCCGAGGACCGTGTGTTAGGTGAAGGTCAGGCCGGGCCCTCAAACCCCTTGCGTGTCGGCGTGAGCAATGCCGCCGCCGCCATCCGCGAGGCGGTTGATAAAGCCTGCGCGGCGGGCCGGGTGCGGCGCACGGAGATCGTCGCCGCCGAAGTAGGGCTCGCCGGTGTGAAACGCGAGGATATACGCGCGCGTATGCGCGAGGCATTAGCGGGGCTTGGTATACGCCCGCTTAAAGTCGCGACGGATGCCGCCATCGCTCTGTTTGGCGCGACTGATGGCAAGCCGGGGCTTGTGGTCATCGCCGGGACGGGATCAAACTGCTGTGGGATCAACGCGCGCGGCAAACATGCTTGCGCGGGCGGCTGGGGGCCGGTGGCGGGCGACGAGGGCAGCGGATCATGGGTGGCGCGGCGAGCGTTGCAGGCGGTGGCCCATGCTTCAGACGGCCGCGGGCCGGAGACTTCATTGACGCCGGCGGCCTGCTCTTATTTCAACGTCACGACCGCCGACGATCTTTCGACCGCCATCTACGCGCCGAGTATGACTAACGAACGCATCGCAGGATTCGGTAAGCACGTGATCGAGGCGGCGCAGGGCGGTGACGCGGTGGCCCGCGAAATAATTGTCCAGGCGGGGCGCGAGCTCGGGTCCGCCGCCGCCGCCGTGATCCGCAAGCTGGGCATGGAGCGCGAACAATTTCAAGTGGCTTATGTCGGCGGCATCTTTAGGGCCGGCGACCTTGTGCTCGGCTCGCTGCACAGAGAGGTCGCGAGCGTGGCCCCTCTCGCACACCTCGCGCCGCCGCTTCTGTCTCCGGTCCTCGCCGCCGCACGCATGGCGCGCGAACACCTTCATCGGCTGGCGGTCGCTGTCTGATGGAACACCTACCAGTTACAGAGCAGGAGAACCCGCGCACACCTGAGATAAGTTCGCAGCCAACGTCCGAGATCGTGCGGCTGATGAACGATGAGGACGCACGCGTGGCGCCGGCGGTTAATCAGGTTCTGCCCCAGGTGGCACGCGCCGTTGACGGGATCGTTGAGCGGCTGCGGGCGGGAAACCATCTCTTTTATGTCGGGACGGGAACGTCGGGCCGCCTCGGTGTGCTCGATGCCTCGGAATGTCCGCCAACTTTCGGGGTTGCGCCCGACCTCGTGCAGGCGATCATCGCGGGCGGTTACGAGGCCTGTTACCGCGCGGTGGAAGCCTCTGAGGATGACGCAAAGGCGGGCGCGGGCGACCTCGACCTACGCGGCGTTAAGGCGGGCGACGCGGTGGTCGGCATTGCCGCTTCAGGCCGCACGCCCTACACGGTGGGCGCTCTTGAGCGCGCTCGTTTCCTCGGGGCATTGACCATCGCGGTGACCTGTGCCCCGGATTCGCCGATTACGCGCGTGGCCGAAGTGAGCATCGTGCCCGTTGTCGGACCTGAGGTCATTGCCGGCTCAACCCGGCTCAAAGCAGGCACGGCGCAAAAAATGGTTCTCAACATGCTCTCGACGGCGACGATGATCCGTCTCGGCTACGTGACGGGAAATCGCATGTCGAACCTCCTGACGCGAAACTCTAAATTACGAGCGCGGGCCGTGCGGATCCTCACCGCCGAGACCGGGTTGAATGAAGGGGCGGCGACCGCGGCGCTTGCCGCCGCCGGCGGCGACTTGCGCACGGCGCTCGTCATGAGCAAGACTGGGTGCTCACGCGACGCGGCCGAGCGGGCTCTGGAAGACTCGAAAGGCATTGTTCAACGGGCTGTCGAAACACTGTCGCAAAATTCCACATCGTCACGTTAACCCGTACCACGTGACAATAGAACATAAAATCTCACGCCGGAGGCGCCAAAGAGCGGTCAACCCTTTTCTTAACGCCTCGGCGTGAGGTCTCTTTTGAAAGGTCCCCGGCATGGGATTTTCGACAATTGATTATGCGGTGCTGCTGGTCTACCTTGTCGGGATAACCGTCTTCGGCACGCTGTTCAGGCGTTCGCAGCGGACGGTCAAAGACTACTTCCTCGGCGATAAAAACACCCCGTGGCTCATCATCAGCCTTTCGATCGTCGCGACGGAGACCAGCACGCTCACCCTCATCGGCGTACCCGCGATGGCTTACGCTTCAGATCATACGCGGCTTGACCAGCCGGGCAATCTCACCTATCTACAGGTCGTCTTCGGTTATTTTGTCGCCCGTATTATTATCAGTCTGATCCTCATCCCGGCATACTTTCAGGGAAATCTGCTGACCGCTTATGAATTGCTCAAGCGCCGGTTTGGTCCGCAAACCAAGAACTTCGCGGCCTCGCTATTTCTCGTTATGCGTGCGCTTGCTGAAGGCGTCCGAGTCTTTGCCGCGTCGCTCGTGTTGAGCGCCGTCTTAAGAGTAAGTCTTCCCGGATTACCCAATCTTTGGCTCTGGTCAATCATCATTGTCGGGATGCTGACGCTTATTTACACATACGAAGGCGGCATCGCCGCAGTGATCTGGACTGACTTGATCCAGCTCGTCATTTACATCGGCGGCTCGCTGGTGGCTGTTTATGAGCTGGTCCACCTGACCCCGGGCGGTTGGAGTTCGATCGCGGCTCAGGCCGCGGCAGAACATAAATTCCGGGTCTTCTCTTTCTCATGGAATTGGAGTGTGCCTTACACATTCTGGGCGGGGTTGCTCGGCGGGACCTTCTTGACAATGGCCTCCCACGGCACGGACCAACTGCTCGTTCAGAGGTTATTGACGTGTCGCAACAAGCGCGACAGTCAAAAGGCCCTGGTCTTCAGTGGGTTCTTCGTTTTCTTTCAATTCGCGCTCTTTCTGGTTATCGGGGTAATGCTGTTTGCTTACTACAAAGCGGATACGCTGGCGGCAAGGCCGTCAAACAACGACGAAATCTTCCCAACATTTATTGTTCATCAATTACCTCATGGCATTGCCGGGTTGGTAATTGCCGCGATCTTTGCGGCAGCGATGTCTAATTTGAGTGGGTCCCTCAATTCGCTTTCGTCGTCCACGATCATCGACTTCTATAAACCATTGATCAACCCGCGTAGCAGCGATGAGCAGCTTTTGAGATTGTCCCGCTGGATTACCGCCGCCTGGGGCATCGTGCTGATCGGCATCGCCATCTTAGCTCGGCGCTGGGGATCGGTCTTCGTGACAGGGCTAACCATTGCATCTCTGGTCTACGGGCCGATGCTCGGAGCCTTTCTGCTCGGGGTGTTGACCAAGCGAGCAAACCAGGTAGGCGTGATGACGGGAATGGCGACATCGCTCGCGTTTATGCTCGCCATCAAGCTTTTTACGTCCATCGCCTTTACGTGGTATGTGCTGATGGGCACGGTGGTTTGCTCAACGGTCGGGTATGTCGTCAGCTTATTCAGCAAGCCTTCTGAGGCGGCGGCGCTGGTCGCGGAAAATTAACTTGACCTAATCGTACAGCCGCGCGGTTTTAAGATTGTGTCTATCTTTCAGGAACTAAATACGCAATGATAAGAAATAGGTCGCGGTGGATTCTTAACGTCGCAGCATTTCTATTATTCACAATCACGCTAACATTCGTGCAGCCCGGTTATGTGGGCGCACAATATCCGAGTCTCGCGGGCGGTGCCGTGTCGGAACAGCGTGACCGCATACAAGTCGCCGCGTCGCCGCGTCCCCCCCTCCCCACGTCCCCTTATCACCGTCGTCCGTCGCGTGAAGCTCTCAAATGGGCCGACGCGGAGTTGCGGCGCATGTCCCTGGATGAAAAGATCGGGCAGCTTATCTCTATCGGTATCAACGCGACTTTTCTCAACCGGGACAGCGACGCTTACCGCGCATTGCGCCACCAGGTTGAAGATAATCACATCGGGGGCCTGATCCTTTTTCGCGGGCCGGTTTATGAATCCGCCATCCTTGTCAATCGTATGCAGGAGTTGGCCCGCCTCCCGCTGCTGATCTCGGCGGATCTTGAAGCGGGCGCCGGGATGCGCTTCGACGACACGATAAACTTTCCCTGGAATATGGCGGTCGGGGCGACGGGCAATCCTGAATACGCGCGCCGGCAGGGTGAGGTCACCGCGCGTGAGGCACGCGCGCTCGGCGTCCAGCAGATTTTCGCGCCCGTGGTTGACGTCAACAACAACGCCGCGAACCCGGTCATCAACGTGCGTTCTTACGGCGAAGACCCCGCGGAAGTGGCCCGCTTCGCCACCGCGTTCGTCGACGGCGCGCAGCGGGGCGGCGTCATCGCAACCGCCAAGCATTTCCCCGGGCACGGCGATACGGCCATTGACTCGCACCGTGGGCTGCCTGTCATTAATCTCGGTAGCGCGCGGCTCAACAGCGTCGAGCTCATCCCCTTCCGCGCGGCGATCAACGCAGGCGTCGGCGCGGTCATGACGGGTCACATCGGGTTGCCACAGGTTGACCCGACCACGATCAGTCCACTCCCGCGCGACGCCTCCGCGAAACCGGTTTACGGCCAGGAGGGGAGCGAGATCGTCGTCGCCAACGCCACACTCCCGGCGACGCTCTCGCCCGTCATCGGAAACATGCTGCGCCGCGAGTTAGGATTCGACGGAATCATCGTTACGGATGCCTTGGATATGAGCGGTCTGACGATCTACTTTAGACAGGATGAGGCGGCGGTGCGTGCCGTGCTGGCGGGCGCTGATATGCTTCTCAAGCCTTCGGACCCGGACGCGGCTGTGCGCGGCTTGCGTGAAGGCGTGCGAACGGGAAGGGTAACGGAGAAGCGCGTTGAAGAGTCAGCCCGCCGCATTCTAAGTGCGAAATATGACCTGGGACTGGTGCGGCAACGCCTCGCCCAGGTGGACCAGATAGACCGTGTTGTGGCCGGCCGGGAAGCCGCCACGCTGGCGCAGGAGATCGCCGAGCACGCCATGACGCTCGTACGCAATGATGAAAAACTGTTGCCGATCAGCGGCCGGCTGCCGCCGGCGGCACGCATCTTCAATCTGGCGATCACGAACGGCGACGACCGCCTCTGGATCGCGCAGCCTTTCATCACGGCGATGGCACGCGCGGGCCGACCGGTTGAAACCGCCGTGCTGGATGAGCGCTCATCCGAGGCCGAGATTAAACGGGCGCTTGAGAAGGCTCGTGGCGCAGATGTCGTCATCGCCTCGCTCTACGGGCGCGTGATGACGGGCCAGGCGCGCAGCGTCGGCCTGCCCGAGACGGGCGCGCGTGCGCTCACAAGTCTCATCGGGAGTCACGCTCACGTGATCGGCATCAGCTTCGGCAACCCTTATCTGTTAGAGAGTTTCCCTAAGCTGCTAACATACCTCGTGGCTTACGGCGATATGCCGAGCCTGCAACGCGCCGCCGCCCGTGCCCTGCTGGGTCAGACGGGTATAGCAGGCAGGCTGCCCATCTCGCTGCCCTCCCTTTACCCCCGCGGCGCGGGCATCCAAATGCGAGCCCAGGAGAGACGCGTGACTGAAGAGACGCGGGGACACGGCGACGCGGAGACGCGGTGAAAGAAGCTTGCCGTGACCGGTCCGATGATTCCTAAGAATGGAAAGATTGCTGAAGAGCATGATCAATACTGCTAACACCTGCTGGGCTGTATCTAAACAATTCTTAGTGCCTTCGCCGCGTCGCCTTCGTCCCCGCGTCTCAGTTCGCGCCTCCGCGTCTCTCTTGCTGCTTGCCTTCGTAACACAAACACTCGCGACGTCTTTACCCGCGGCTGCGCCTTCTGCGGTCGGGATGTCGGCGGAGCGTCTGGCGCGGATGGATAATGTCATTCAGCAGGCGATCGCACGGCATGAGACTCCGGGCGCGGTGGTGCTGGTGGCAAGGCGAGGTCGCGTCGTGTGGCGCAAGGCTTATGGTGCCCGTGCAGTCGCGCCGGCGCGTGAGGAGATGACAACCGATACGATCTTTGACCTGGCGAGCCTGACGAAGGTCGTTGCCACGGCGACGAGCATCATGATTTTAGTCGAGCGCGGGCTGGTGCGTTTGAACGATCCAGTCACGCACTACATTCCGGAGCTTCAAGGCGAAGGCAGGGAGCGCGTCACCGTCGAGCGGTTACTGACCCATCGTTCGGGCTACGCACCCGACTTCGACCTGAGCCGGCAGTGGAGTAGTTACGACGAGGCGATGAAGAGATTGTCTGCCGAGCCGTTGCGCAACACGCCCGGCACACGCTTCGTTTACAGCGACATCAACTATATTGCGCTCGGCGAAGTCGTACGCCGCGTGAGCGGGACCCCGCTTGACGAATTTGCCCGCCAAAACATTTTCGAACCGCTGAAGATGCGCGATACGGGCTTTCGCCCGCGTGCCGAGCTTACGGCCCGCGTCGCGCCGACCGAGACACGGCGCGCGACGCTGAGTTATCTCGGCGGAAAGGCTGAGAACGCTGGCCCCGAAGGCGATCACTGGATGCGCGGAGAAGTACACGACCCGACCGCCTACCGCATGGGCGGCGTCGCCGGCCACGCCGGACTGTTCTCGACTGCCGACGATCTGGCCGTGTTCTGTCAGATGATCCTCCAGGGCGGTGAATACGGCGGCGTCCGCATCTTGAGTCCGATGGGGGTGGCGACGATGACGCGACCGCGCGTCGTCGAAGAAGGTGCGGGGACGCGCGGGCTCGGTTGGGACATCACCAGCTCCTTTTCGAACAACCGCGGCGACCTCTTTCCGCCCGGCTCGTTCGGTCACACCGGGTTCACGGGCACATCGATCTGGATTGATCCGGCGAGCGAGACGTTCGTCATCTTTTTGAGTAATCGAGTGCATCCGGACGGTAAAGGGGAAGTCGGGCCCCTGCGCGGGCGCGTCGCTTCGATCGTCGCCGCTTCCGTAACGGATACGCCCGTCGAGCGGGCGCGTGAAGAATCGGCGCGCTTTGCGGCGGCGATATTACCGGATGTGGCGCGGCTGGTGGCATCCAACAACGGGAGGGCAATGAGCGTGTCACGCAACGTGGACGCGCCTGCCGATGCGCAGATCCTGACGGGGATTGATGTGCTCGAGCGCGACGGCTTCAAACAGCTCGCCGGGATGCGCATCGGGCTGGTCACTAACCACACGGGACGCGACCGCCTGGGCCGTCCGACCATTGACGTCCTGAGCAAAGCGGCCGGCGTGCGTCTCACCGCGCTCTTCTCGCCGGAGCATGGCATCCGCGGCGCTGCCGATGAAAAGGTCTCGGATTCGAAGGACGAACAGACGGGCCTGCCGGTCTACTCACTTTTCGGCGAGTCTCGCCGCCCGAAGCCGGAGCAGTTTAAGAACCTCGACGCGTTAGTCTACGATATTCAAGACGTCGGCGCACGCTTTTACACTTACATCACCACGCTCGGCTATGTCATGGAGGAAGCGGCGCGGGCAGGCCTGCCGGTCTTTGTGCTGGACCGCCCGAACCCCGTCGGCGGCACCGAAGTTGAAGGCCCCGTCGCCGACGCCGACAGGCTTTCATTCACGGCTTATCACACGATCCCTGTGCGCCACGGGATGACGGTCGGGGAACTCGCGCGCCTGTACAATGACGAGCGCCGCATCGGTTGTGACTTGCGCGTGGTTAAAATGGAAGGCTGGGTACGCGCGATGTGGTTCGACTCAACTAATCTTGTGTGGGTCAACCCTTCGCCAAACATGCGCAGCCTGACGGAGGCGACCGTTTATCCCGGCGTTGGTCTGCTTGAGACAACGAATCTTTCGGTCGGACGCGGCACGGACACGCCTTTTGAGGTCATCGGCGCGCCGTGGCTTGACGGCCAGCGTCTCGCGCCTTATTTGAACGAGCGCCGGCTTGCCGGGGTGCGCTTCGTGCCGGTGCGATTTACCCCAAAAAGCTCCGTCTTCAAGGGCGAGGAGTGCGGGGGTGTCAATATCATTGTCACGGATCGAACGCAATTCCGCCCCGTCCACGCCGGCTTAGAGATAGCTGCGGCGTTGCATCGCCTTTACCCGGCGGAGTGGAGAGTAGACGATTACATCCGGCTGCTCGCCAATTCGGATACGCTCGCTCGCTTGAAGCGCGGCGACTCGCCGGAAGAAATTACAGACTCATGGGCCCCAAGACTTGGGGAGTTTCGCCGCGTCCGCGACCGCGCTTTGCTTTACAGGTAAGCTGGTCACGGAAGATGTGATGAGACGGCTATGTGTTCACCGTCTGTTTCGTCCTTAATA
>CAYLJO010000046.1:0-33034 GCA_964383905.1 uncultured Blastocatellaceae bacterium | reverse complement strand
GCTGCCCGACGCGGAGGAAGGGACTTTCGAATTTTAATCCGTATTAATACCATAAAAGACAGAAGCTTAATCATATAACGCACCGTCAGCACCCATTAATGTAAAGCGGGTCAGTGCCGAAGATTCCGGGCGGATGAACAACGAGGCGTGGCTTTCGGTATTCCCGTTTTGGAAGTAAAATCTCCCGCGCGCCCCAGAGTGCCTGTCCGCGATAGCAGCACTGAGAGTTACTTCACGCGCCTGTCATCAACGTCAATAGGAGTTATGCTCCCAACACGGCCATTCAAACACGCGTACGCGGGTCTACTTTTTCTGCTCCTGCTGGCCGCGCTTCCATTCACCACGCGTTCCGAACAACTGCCCGTCAAGACTTATACCACCGCCGACGGGCTCGCGCAGGACAGCATCATTCGCATCATTCGCGATTCGCGCGGCTTTCTCTGGTTTTGCACAGAAGACGGGTTGAGCCGGTTTGACGGATATGCTTTCACGAATTATGACTTCTCTCACGGCCTGCCGCACCCGACCATCACTCACCTGTTAGAGGCGCGGGACGGTTCATATTGGGTCGCAACGAACGGCGGAGGCGTGGCCCGTTTAAACCCCTACCCGGAAAAAGCGGGCAGCCGGGAAACGAGCGTTGCCGGCGCGAACGCCCCCCTCTTCACCGCTTATCAGGTGGGTAGTGACCCCTCGACCAACCGCGTCAACATCCTTTATCAGGATCGCGCCGGGCAGATCTGGGCCGGAACCGACGGCGAGTTATTCCGCCTCGAAGGTTCAGGCGGCCATGAATCCTTCCGTAAGGTTGATCTGGGCCTGCCCGAGGGTCACCGCTGGGTGCTGGTTTTGTCGCTTGCCGAGGATCAGGAAGGGCGTCTGTGGATCGGCACCTGGGAGGGGCTCTTCGTCCGAACGCCGGACGGCCGGGTCAGACATTACGAGATCAGTCCATCCCAGGGATTCGATTATGTTAGAGCGTTGCTCCTGGACGCGGAAGGCAGGCTGTGGGTCGGTCATATGGGGGCCGGAGTGATTGTCCTTGATCCGTCACAATTACGAGAGGTTAACGCCGCGCCGCCAGCAGATCACAGCCTCTTCAGAGCACTCGGGCCGGCAATCCGCCGCCGGTTCACAAAGGCCGATGGGCTCACGGACGACAGCATTCAATCTTTATGTCAATCTTCAGACGGTCACATCTGGGCCGGCACCTCGGGCGGCTTGAGCGAGTATGACGGGCAGCGATTCCGTACCTACACGAAAACCGAAGGGGTGGCAGTGACCCCGCTCGCGTGGCTCGCTGAAGACGCCGGCGGGAATATCTGGGGGGCGACCGCGCAGGGGGCGCTCAAAATAAGGCGGAGCGGTTTCACGATCTTTAATCAGACGGAGGGGCTCGCCGGCACCGGCGTGCGCTCGATCTTCGAAAATCAGGCCGGTGAGCTTTATGTCGTGGCAAGCGATGCGACCATCAACCAATTCGACGGGCAAAAGTTCACGGCGGTCCCCCCGAACCTGCCGCAAAAGCCGGTGCTGGAGTGGCCGCAGGTCGTATTGCAGGATCGGGCGGGTGAATGGTGGTTTCCGACCCCGGACGGGTTGTTCCGATTCCCGCGGGTCAGTCCCCCTGATCGATTAAAGCAGCTACCCCCGAAGGCCGTCTATACGGAGAGAAACGGTTTGCCGGGCCGTAACTGCCTTCACCTCTTCGAAGACTCGCGCGGCGACATCTGGATTAGCATCGAGGGCGTGAAGAACAATCTCGTCCGCTGGGAGCGGTCGACGGAAGCTTTCCACATCTACACCGGGGCGGACGGTGTCCCTGATTTCTTGCCGCCCTCTTGCTTCGTCGAAGACCGGTCGGGGGCGCTGTGGATAGGGCGGACCGACGGCGGGTTGTTACGATACCGCGAAGGGCGTTTCCAACTCTTCACCACCGATGACGGCATTCCCGCCGGACAAGTGCAATGCCTCTTCCTCGACCACCTGGGCCGGCTCTGGGTCGCGACGAACGCGGGTGGCGTCGGCCGGATTGACGAGACGGCGGCGGAGCGGCCGCAGGTTATCCGTCTGACCATGGCGGAGGGACTCGCGAGCAACTATGTGGCGTGTATGACGGAAGACGACTTGGGACGAATGTATTTCGGCACGATGCGAGGCTTTAACCGCCTTGATCCGGGGACGGGGCGCATCACCCATTACTCAGTCGCCGACGGCTTGATTGACGGCAAAATTGAGGCAGCGTTTCGCGATCATCAGGGCGCCCTCTGGTTCGGCACCCCGCGCGGCGTCTCCAAGCTCCTTCCTCACCTGGCCCGGCCAAACTTGCCGCCACCCGTTTTCATTACCGGGCTGCGCGTGGGGGGCACCCGTTTCCCCCTTTCCGAGCTGGGACAGGCTGAAGTGCGCGGCCTCGAACTCGGCCGCACACAGAATGACATCGCGATCGATTTCGCCGGGATCAACTTCTCTTTCGGCGACTCGCTGAGCTATCAATACAAGCTCGAAGGTATTGATCCGAATTGGAGTGCGCCCACGGCGCAACGGTCGGTCAATTTCGCCAGCCTTGCTCCGGGAGCCTACAGGTTTCTCGTGCGCGCCGTTGACGCCAGCGGTGAGGTCAGTGCGACGGCCGCCGGCGCAAGCTTCCGTATCCTGCCCCCCGTTTGGCAGCGCTGGTGGTTCCTCACGCTGGCCGCGCTCACGATGATCGCGGCCGGCTATGCGCTCTACCGTTACCGGGTGGCGCGCCTGCTGGAGATAGCAAACATGCGCACGCGTATTGCTACAGACCTGCACGATGACATCGGCGCTAATCTCACCAAGATCGCCATCCTGAGCGAAGTTGCCAAGCAGCAACTCGGCAACGGTGATGCTCAGTCTAACGGCTCCTTGTCATCCATCGCGCGCATCTCGCGCGAGTCCGTGGCGGCGATGAGCGATATCGTATGGGCGATCAACCCGCAGCGCGACAGCCTACGCGACTTGGTGCGCCGGATGCGTCAGCACGCCGAAGAGACCTGCATGGCGCGCGATATTGATTTGACTTTTAGCGCGCCGGTGAGCGAGCAGGGCTTGAAATTAGGTGTCGATGTGCGACGCGACCTTCACCTGATTTTTAAGGAGGCCGTCAATAACGCGGCGCGGCATTCCGGGTGTTCGCGCATGGAGATTACGCTGGCGCTTGAAAGAAACTGGCTTTCACTGGAGATCCGGGATAACGGTTCCGGCTTTGACCCTTCGAGCGAAAGCGAAGGCAACGGGCTGCTCAACATGCGGCGGCGTGCGGAAAGGATCGGCGGCAAGTTGGAGATTGATTCCGGCTGCGGGCGGGGCACGGCCGTCAGACTCCGGCTGCCCTGCCGTCGCCCGAGCCGTTACACCAGACCTACATGAATGTGTAGGTGACGCCGAATCCATAAGCTGGTAGAGTTCATACGCTCGTCACTGGATCGACCAACGTACCGCAAATTTAATGTCAAATAATAGCCAGCACCAGGCCCAAACCAGGCAGCCGAGCGACGCTCCCATCCGCGTCGTGATCATCGAAGATTTGCGTGAGGTGCGGGAGGGCTTGACCCTGCTGATCAACGGCACGCACGGCTTTCACTGCTCGCACGGCTACCGCACGATGGAGGACGCGCTGGCGCGGATGGGTGAGGAGAAATTCGACGCCGTCTTAACTGATATCGGGCTGCCCGGCATGTCCGGCATCGAAGGCATCCGCATCCTGCGCGAGCGCTATCCTGAGGTGCCCATCCTGGCGCTGACGGTTTACGACAATGATGACAATATTTTTAACGCCCTCTGTGCGGGCGCCTCAGGCTACCTGTTGAAGAACACTCCGCCGGTCCGGCTGCTCGCGTCACTCAAAGAGGTGATTGACGGCGGGGCGCCGATGTCGCCGGAAGTGGCGCGTCGCGTCGTCCGCCTGTTCCGGGATTTCCGCCCGCCGGAACACGCCGCTTACCACCTGACGGCGCAGGAGGGTGAGCTTTTGAGATTGTTGGTCGAGGGCCATCACAAGAAGACCGCCGCACACGAGATGGGCATCTCGTTCAATACGGTCTCCTTCCACCTCAAGAACATCTACGCCAAGCTACGGGTCCACTCGAAAAGCGAAGCGGTAGCCAAGGCCCTGCGCGAGCGGCTGATTTAAATTGGCCTTGCCCCTGCCGGCGCGATGCCCGGCCTCGAGGCGTGGCTAGATCGGTCGGGCGAATGATGCGGCAAAGCGCCTCCGGCCCGAAAGTTACCAGCAAGCATCCCGATCCTGTTCCGCATATTAATCTCCCACACCCTGTTATAATCATCCCTGATGCGCGCAATGATTCTGGCCGCCGGGTATGGAACACGTTTATGGCCGTTGACGGCTGATCGGACGAAGCCTGCGATTCCGGTTGTGGGTCGTCCGCTCGTCGGTTATGTCGCAGAATACCTCGCCCGTTACGGTTGCCGTGAAGTAGTGGTCAATCTTCATCATCGCCCGGAATCGGTGCGCGCCGCGCTCGGTGACGGGAGCCGCTTCGGCGTGCATCTCGAGTATGTAGAAGAGCCGGAGATTCTCGGCACCAGCGGCGCGCTGGACAACGCGCGCCATTTACTTGATGCCGGCACCTTCGTCGTCATCAACGGTAAAATAGTTACTGATATAGATCTTTCGGAGGCGCTTGGGACTCACCGCCGGACGGGCGCGCTCGCCACCCTCGTGCTGCGGAGCAACGCGGTGCGGGAGCGCTTCAGTGTGGTCGAGACGCGTAATGGGTTTATCACAGGATTCGGCGGGATGCCCCGGCCCGCGTCTGATAACGCCGGTGATCACCCATCACCGGCCGACGCGCCTCTGATGTTTACAGGAATCCAGATACTGGAGCCGCGCATCTTCTCTTACATACCACGCAAGGTCTTCTCGCATTCGACGACCGATGTATACCCGCAGGCGATAGCGCAAGGCGAGCGCATCGCGGCGCATGTCGCGGAGGGGCAATGGTTCGAGCTTTCAACCATCGACCGGTACTTGGAGGTGAGCCTGACTTTGCTCCACGAGATGGGAAGGAACAGGGAGATGGGGGCGGGCTCGATTATATCTGACGAAGCTGACGTGACAGACTCTATCCTGTGGGATAATGTTAAGGTAGAAACTAAAGCGCGTGTGCGGCGCGCGATTCTGGGTGACGGGGTACGCGTGAGCGAGAGGGAGACTATTGAGAACGCTGCGGTTGTTCGAGCAGAGCTAGTGCAGGGAAGGGAGCCCCCGCCGAAGGCTCTGAAGGGCGAGGTGCGGGGCGACAACTTTGTCGTGCCGCTGACCGAGTGATACAATCACAAGTTTATCAAGGAGAACCGGGATCTATAAAACAGCGAGGCGCTCGGAGTATTAATCCTGCCGCGGGCCGCAAACGCCGCCCGCGGCTTTCAATGCATGAGTCTAGCTTCACAAATTAATATAAAGTCTTTCGAATCATCTGCGCGTGAGAGGTTGTTGACGTATCTTGCGGGCGTGCGTCAGCCTCTTGAACAAGAGATTCAAGCGCTGACTCCGGACGCATCGACGCGCGAATATTTCCGTATCCCATGGCAACGCAAGACGGCCGTCGCGGCCGTCTATCCTGAGCCTTTCGACCCTGATTTTCATCCGTATCTGGATGTCACAAGACTGTTTATAGAGGCCGGCCTGCCGGTCCCGGAAATTCTCGCGGTCGACGGTCAGAGCGGCATCATCGCGCAAGAGGACCTCGGCGACCGCCAGTTGAATCGCTTTTACGAATC
The DNA here is from genome assembly GCA_964383905.1 of uncultured Blastocatellaceae bacterium. GTDB lineage: Bacteria > Acidobacteriota > Blastocatellia > Pyrinomonadales > Pyrinomonadaceae > CAYLJO01. Next base: position 27,265 of record CAYLJO010000046.1, on the reverse strand, counting down.
GGCGACGGAGGAGGAATCCGAGACGTATAAAGAGGGTGCGATCAGGCTGATCGCGCGGATTCAAGCGGCGACCGATAAGGCCTATGAGCGTAATTCAATTGCCGCCCGCCTCGCGTTTGACGAGGCCAAGCTTTCCTGGGAACTCAACTTCTTTTTTGAACACTATTTCGGGAGTTTACGTGGTGAAAAACTGTCGCACGGGGTCGCCGCCGAGTTGAAAGCCGAGATGAATGATATCGCCGCCGATCTGGCCGCGCGCCCGCGCGTTCTGTGTCACCGCGATTATCATGCGGCGAATTTGATGGTGGATAGCAAGAACCGGTTGCGCATGATAGACCATCAGGACGCGCGGATGGGGCCGGCGAGTTACGACCTGGTTTCTCTCTTGCTTGATCGGCAAACCACGCCGCCCTCGCTGGCGGAGTGCCGCGCGCACAGGCTTTTCTTTCTGGAAGAGCGGCGCAAGTGTGGACTGGGCGCCATTGATCCGGACGATTTTGCGCGCGAGTTCAGGCTCATGACCGTACAGCGCAATCTGAAGGCGATCGGCACGTTCTCATATCAAACGGCCGTCCGCGGTCGCGGCGAAGTTTACGCGCAATTCATCCAGCCAATGTTTTTGATCATCCTGCAGGCCGCGGAGTGGCTCGACCGCTTTCCGGCTCTGCGCCAGGCGATCAAAGCGCGGATCGATGATGAGGTAAGAACATGAATCGCCGGCCCTTAATTGATCCACGGTTTTTGTTTGCCGCCGTTTACCGGTGACGATTAGATTCATGCATCAAACCTACATTAATCAACTATCGAAGCATGTCGGCGAGGAGGTCACTCTGAAAGGGTGGGTCTACAACCTCCGTTCGAGCGGTAAGCTTCTGTTCCCGCAACTGCGCGACGGAACCGGCATCGTCCAGTGTGTGGTCTTAAAAAAGAGTGTGGCGCCGGAGGTGTGGGAAGAATTAAAAGGGCTCGGCCAGGAATCCGCACTGGTCGTGCGCGGCGCGGTGAGGGCCGACGAGCGGGCCCCGGGCGGCTACGAATTGGACGTCTCCGCGGCTGAAGTTATACAGGCCGCGCATGATTATCCGATCACCCCGAAAGAGCACGGCACGGAGTTCCTGATGGATCACCGCCACCTGTGGCTACGCTCGCGCCGCCAGCATGCGATCTTGAAAGTGCGCCATACGGTGATCCAGGCCGTGCGAAATTTTCTCGACCGGGAGGGTTTTACTCTTTGCGACGCGCCCATCTTCACGCCGGCCGCCTGCGAGGGGACGACGACGCTCTTCGAAGTCGACTACTTCGGCGATGAAAAAGCCTACCTCACACAGTCCGGCCAGCTTTATAACGAAGCGACGGCCGCGGCCTTCGGCAAGGTCTACTGCTTCGGCCCGACTTTCCGCGCGGAAAAATCGAAAACGCGCCGTCACCTGACTGAATTCTGGATGGTTGAGCCCGAGATGGCTTACGCGACGCTCGATGACGTCATGAATCTATCCGAGCGGTTTCTGGCCTACATCGCGGCACGCGTCCTCGAGGATCGCGCCGAGGAGTTGAAAATCCTGGAGCGCGACGCCACGAAACTGGAAGCGATCGTGCCGCCATTTCCGCGCCTGCACTACGATGATGCCGTTTGCATCCTGCAGGAGGGGCATGCGCGCGGCGAGGTGGAGGCGCGCTTTGAATGGGGCGGTGATTTCGGCGCGCCGGATGAGACTTACCTGTCGAGCAAATATGAGAGGCCGGTGATGGTTCATCATTACCCGGCGGCCGTGAAAGCTTTCTACATGGCGCGGGACCGAGAGCGTCCCGAGCTTGCTCTGGGTGCTGATGTGCTTGCGCCCGAGGGCTACGGCGAGGTGATCGGCGGGGGCGAGCGCGCGACCTCTCTGGACTTCCTCAAAGAGCAGATCGCCTTGCACAATTTGCCGGAAGAATCGTTTGACTGGTACCTTGACCTGCGCCGCTACGGCAGCGTGCCGCACGCCGGATTCGGCATGGGCGTAGAGCGATGCATCGCCTGGATGTGCGGTATCGAGCACGTGCGTGAAACAATCCCGTTCCCACGCATGCTGTACCGCCTTAAGCCGTAAGGGGGAGCAGGTGGCGCTGATCAGCGCGCCTGCCAAAGCATGAAAGAGATGCCGGAACGTATCGTGACAATCTTCGGCGGATCGAAATGCAGGGAGACCGACCCTGAATACGCGCAGGCGCGTCGCGTCGGGGAACTGCTGGCCGAGGCCGGATATACCATCTGCACGGGTGGCTATTTGGGCGTCATGGAAGCGGCGAGCCGCGGGGCCCGCGAGAAGGGTGGACGCGTGCTCGGTATTGTCATGAATCAGTTCAAGGCCGAGCCTAATCGTTACCTGACGGATAAGGTTGCGACCGAGCACTTTTACGAGCGCTTGCAGCGCCTGATAACTCGGTCGGTCGGATTTATCGCATTGCGGGGGGGCATGGGCACCGTCACGGAAGTGTCGCTGGTGTGGAACAAGCTCCAGACGCGCGTGATCGAGCCGCGCCCGCTCGTGTTGCTCGGGGATTGCTGGCCCCCGGTAGTCGCGGCGTGGCGCCGGCATCTGATCGTGAGCGAATCGGACACGGCGGTGCTTGATTTCGCCTCGACGTCCGAGCAGGCCGTATCAATCATTACTCTGAAGGCGAGAGGCGTAATGGTTTGAGAGGACCCTGACACCGGCGAAATCGGCCATCCCGTGAGCCTTTTCGGATGAAATGAGGCGCCTGATTGGCCGCCGGTGAGTCGAGCTAATAATTGAAGTAATGAGCGCACTGCGACCCCAACCGATCACTCAGCACCAAACGGGCCGGCCGGGCGCGGGAAGACGCGTGAGTATTCTCGGCGTGCCCCTCGGATACGGCGCGAGCCTCGCCGGCGTTGACCTCGGGCCGGCGGCGCTTCGGATTGCGCGATTAAATAAACGGGTCGCCCAGCTCGGCTACGAGGTGCGGGATCTCGGAGACCTGCGCGTCCCGCGACCACCTGTGGACGCCGAGCTAGGTGAAAAGGTGAAATATTTACCAGAGGTCAGCGCCGTCTGCCGGGAATTGGCCGACGAGGTGCGCAAGATCCTGGAGGGGGGAGAACTGCCCGTCGTGCTCGGCGGTGACCACTCGATTGCCATCGGGTCCGTGAGCGGCATCGCATCTTTTTACCGTGAGCGCCATGAGTCGCTGGGGCTCATCTGGTTCGATGCGCATGCTGACATGAACACGCCGGAGACTTCGCCGTCCGGAAATATCCACGGCATGCCGCTGGCGGCGCTGCTCGGTTACGGCGCCCCGGAGTTGACGCATGTGGCTGGTTTTGCGCCCAAGCTTGACCCGCGATTCTGTGCTCATGTCGGGGCACGCGACATAGATCAGGGTGAGCGGGAGTTGATCCGCCAACTGGGGATGCGTTTCTTCACCATGCGCGAAATAGACGAGCGCGGGATGAGCGCGTGTATGGACGAAGCGATCGCCATTGCGTCGCGGGCATCCGCCGGCTACGCGGTGACCCTTGACATCGATGCGCTCGACCCGGGCGACGCGCCCGGGTCCGGGACAATCGTGCGCGGGGGCCTGACCTACCGTGAGTCGCATCTCGCGATGGAAAAAATCGCTGAAGCGGGTGGCATGCTCTCGTTCGAAATTGTCGAGATCAACACGGCGCTGGACACCAGCAACCGCACGGCAGAACTCGGCGTCGAGCTGATCTTGTCCGCCCTGGGTAAGACTATTCTGTAAATGCTTGCGGAGATGAGCGTTTGGTAAAAAAACTGCGTGTCGGGGTGATTTTTGGCGGGCGTTCGGGCGAGCATGAAGTATCGTTGCGTTCGGCGCGGGCGGTGATTGAAGCATTAGACCACGACAGGTACGACGTCGTGCCGATCGGGATCACGAAAGAAGGTGAGTGGCTTTCGGCGTCGGCGACGGTCGGGATGTTGGAGGAAAAAGGCGCCGGGCGACAGTTAGCACAGGAAACGGAAACCCCACCGGCGGTCGCGAATCTCTTGGCATCCTTGACCACCTCCCTACAGACGATGGGCGAGCAGGCCGGGCGCGGACTCGTCACCCTGAATGCCGACAGCAGGCTGCTGCCGACCCACACACTTGATGTCGTCTTCCCGGTGCTCCACGGGACATTCGGGGAAGACGGCACGATCCAGGGTTTATTCGAGATGAAGGGGGTCGCCTACGTCGGTTGCGGCGTGCTGGCCTCCGCCTGCGGTATGGACAAGGTGGCGATGAAGGCCCTGTTTCGGGACGCGGGACTGCCCATTTGCCATTACACCTGGTTCTTGCGCACGCAGTGGGAGAGCGATCGGGCGAGCGTGCTGCGGCGCGTGGCGCGGCAAATAGGTTACCCCTGTTTCGTCAAGCCCGCCAATCTGGGCTCCTCGGTCGGCGTCTCCAAAGCGACTGACAGGCGTTCGCTTGAGCGGGCCATTGAGCTTGCCGCTCGTTTCGATCGGAAGGTGATCGTCGAAGAAGGGCTCGACGCGCGCGAGATTGAATGTGCCGTGATCGGCAATGAAGAACCGGAGGCGAGCCTGCCCGGCGAATATCTGGTGCACGATCAGGCGGCGTCGTTTCTTGATTACACGGAAAAGTATTCGAGCACGGGCCACGTTGAGTTTGTCGTCCCGGCGCCGCTCTCAAAAGCGCTGACGGCGCGCATCCAGCGGATGGCGACCCGCGCCTTCCAGGCCTTAGACTGCGCAGGCCTGGCGCGGGTCGATTTCTTCTTACGGCGCGACTCGGGTGAGTTGCTCGTCAACGAATTGAACACGATGCCGGGCCTCACCGACGTGTCCGGCTACCCGAAGATGTGGGAGGCTTCGGGCCTGGCGTTCCCACGCATGATTGATCGCCTCATTGAGCTTGCGCTCGAACGGCATCGTGAGAAGGCACGCAATGAAACGAGCCTCTGAAGAAGTGAAATTTTTCAGGCACCAGTACTCCGGGGTATTGAGGGCCATACATAGAGGGATCATCCAGTGACCGGGTGCCGGCAATAAGGTTACACCCGAAACAAGCTGTTACATCTGTAAGTCCGCTAATTGCAACAATTAGGCTCGGGATCGTGGCCCCCGAAAAATAATTTTCGTAACAATTCGTTACCTTTCGTCACCTCCTCTACTAAAAAATAGTGTCGGGATTCGTCGCCCTGGAGGAAACATTTCGTGAGGATTCGTGAGATCCCGTGAGGATTCGTGCGCCGCAAGCGACTGAAAAATTGTTCGCCTGTGATGGGTAGGCATCATATTGTCCATTTTGTCCCCCATCTCATTACATCCGTGTTACAAGTAGGACTGAGGTATCAAAGATCAAGGCCGTGAGGGGCATTGAGCCTCGGATCAATGCCATGCGCTGTAATTATAGCAGATCGGATGAACAATATATGCATGGCAAAATTTGGACGTTGATATCTATTCGCAGTTGCGCCGACGACAAAAAAATATCAGGCAAAGGCGCCAAGTAAGGCGAAGAAGAGCTGGACACAATCGCAAGCGGCTATTAAGTCCTCCACTGGCTGCAGCTTGCCGAGCGCTTTCACCAGGGCCTCCTGGCGGGTGAACATTAATGTTAACTTTAGTCGGAACTTCCGGCATGGGCAGGCGTGTCTACGTAGCAAGACGCAAATAGCAATTTAAAAGCATCAGAAGTGGTGAAAATTCGATCAAGGAGAAAACATCATGGTCCTGACAAACCTTTACCGGCTCGCATTGATCATCGCTTTTTTTATCTCTCTCGTGATTGTTAATGCCAGTCCCGTCTCAGCTCAAGCGGAAACGCTGTCTTCGCGGCCATCGTCTGTCACAAAGGTCGTCGACCAGACGAACCTCGATGCGCAGTTGCACTTAATTATTGCGACTAACACGCCGGGCTAGGAGGGGGCACGGCCGCAATCGCTTGGGTCTGTCTTCAAGCAACTGCGAGCGACGCTGCCATTCCAGCACTACCGACTGGCCACGACGCTTCTTAATCGTGTCAGGAATGGCGGGAGATTGAACTCAAATGGGTGGGTGGGCCGCTACTCAACAATTCATCTTCACCTTCGAGCACCCCCAGCTTCAACGAGTTCATGGTCAACGAAGTAAAGCTGGTCGAAGATACTCCGGGGCACGAGGTCATTCAGATGTCCGGATTCGACTTCGGGGCGCGCTCCCCGTTCAAACATCCACCGCCGCGGCTCAGGGTACTTCCGGCTTCCCCGTAATAAATTATGAGCCGACGGGGATCAGAACAGACATCAGCATGCCTGAAGGCGAGCCGGTCATTGTCGGGACATTGAGCATCGGGCCTTCCGGCGACGCCATCATCGTCATGGCCTCGGCGAAGAGGACTTCTGTAAGATAATTCCTCGGCGTGCGACATCGAAACCGGCTATTGCGGCACGCGACGCGCTAGTAAGCGCCCTCGGATAAACGACCCGAGGAGACTGATAAGGGTGAAAGAAGACGCACCGGCCGGACCGTTGCCGAGGGAGTCGTTGGCCGGCAGTGATATAATGACAGACGAGATATTACCAAATGGGCCGGCATGATAAGCATTTCGAGCCTGACCCGCTGGTCGAGGCGTACAAGCGGGACGTGGACCGCACGCTGATCCGCGAGAACCTACGGTTGTCGGTCGAGCAGCGGTTCGAGAAGTTAATGAGATTGCAGCAGTTCGCGGAAGAGCTACGGCGTGCGGGGCGTGAGCAGGAGTCGCTGTGATGACTGACTTCCGCGCGTTGATTTCGTTGCTGGTTAATGGCTCGATTGAATTCATCATTGTTGGCGGCGCGGCGGCCACGGCTCACGGCTCTGCCCGCCTGACCGAAGATTTGGACATCGTTTACCGGCGCACGCAAGAAAACGTGTCGCGCCTGGTCGGTGCGCTCGCCCGGTTTGGACCGTACCCGCGCGGCGCGCCCGCGGGCCTGCCGTTCCGTTGGGACGAGCGAGCCATCTGGGGCGGATTGAACTTCACGCTCATCACGGCACTCGGCGCGCTCGACTTGCTGGGCGAGGTTACAGGTGGCGGCGATTATGACGAGTTGCTGCCACACTCGATCCGACTCCGGCTTTATGGCGTCGAATGCTTCTGTCTCGGTTTGGAGCATCTCATTCACGTCAAACGAGCGGCGGGTCGCCCGAAAGACCTGGAGACAATCGCGGAACTGGAAGCGATCTTAGAGGAGCGAAACCGCTTCGAGTAAATGTCCATTTGGTTTACAACGCGCCGTGATGCACTTCTGATCCGCCCCACACTTCGCGATCTCTAGTGACCAGTAATTTCTCTGTGCGCGACATCGAAACCGGCCATCGTGGCACGCGACGCGCTAGTAAGCGCACTTGGATAAACGACCCGAGGAGACTGGTAAGGGTGAAAGAAGAAACGTTGCGGTTGCTGATTGTCGATGATGAAGAGGCAGCCCGCTATGGCATGCGCCGCGCGCTCGGCAGCCTTGGTTATGAGATTTCCGAAGCCGATAGTGTCGAGACGGCGCGCGCTCTGATGAATGAGTGGCGGGCTGATCTGTTGCTGCTAGATGTGAACCTGCCCGGCCCAAGCGGCCTTGATCTGCTCAGAGACTTAAACAGCGCGGATGGGGAAGCGCCACTTATTATTATCATCACCGCCCACGGCTCTGAGCGGATGGCCGTCGAAGCTGTGAAGATGGGCGCCTACGATTACCTTTCAAAACCTTTCGAGGTTGACGAGCTACGCTTTATCGTCAAGAACGCATTCGAGACGATTCGCCTGCGGCGCGAAAACGAGTCGTTGCGCCGTCGAATCGAGACCGAGGGGGCGCAACAGGGCTCTCTCATCGGCAAATCCGCCGCGATCGAGCGTGTGCGCGCCATGATCGAGAAGGTTGCCGACACGGACGCCACCATTCTTGTGCGCGGCGAATCGGGAACCGGCAAAGAACTGGTTGCGCGCCAGATTCATGAGCTAAGCTCAACGCGGCATAACGGGGCTTTCGTGGCGGTCAATTGCGCCGCGCTTCCTTCTGAACTCATCGAATCCGAGCTTTTCGGTCATGAAAAGGGCGCTTTTACGGGGGCTTCGGCGCGCCGGCGCGGAAAGTTTGAACAGGCCGATGGCGGCACGCTTTTTCTGGACGAAATCGGGGACATGAGCGCCAACGTGCAGGCGAAATTACTGCGCGCCCTTGAAGAGCGACGCATCGAAAGGCTGGGCGGCGCGGAGTCTGTTCCGGTCAATGTGCGGATTGTGAGCGCGACGCATCGCCAGCTTGAGCAGGAGATCGCCGCCGGCAACTTTCGCGCAGACCTTTTTTATCGCCTGCGCGTCGTCACGATCGAAATCCCGCCGTTGCGCGAGCGCCGCGAAGATATTCCCATCCTCGCCGAACGCTTTGCGCAGGCAGCCTCAGACAGATATAGTCTGCCGGCGCGCCCGATCGCACAAAGCGCCCTGCGCCGTCTTGTTGAGTATGGGTGGCCGGGCAATGTTCGTGAGCTGCGCAACATGGTTGAGCGCGCGGCGATTATGGCCGAAGGCGACGAATTGACCGCGCGTGATCTGCCGGATGAGATCAAAGTCGCGAAAGCGATCAGCCCTGACATAATGTCAGGGGCTGAAGAAAGCGCCGCCCTCTCCGTCCCATTCACGGCTGACTTTCGCACCGACCGGCGGGAATTTGAGCGTCGCTATATCGCGCGCTGCCTGGAAGAGTCGGGTGGGAATGTCACGCGCGCCGCGGCAATTTTAGGGATGCACAGGCAATCCCTCCAGCACAAGCTGCGTGAACTCGGCCTCACACGCCGCTACGTTACAACCTCTAATGCGGCGCAGGATTAATCCGACACCTGAAAGCCATACGCGACACTAAACACCACTTGACGAACAACGCCAGTCTGCTCTGCTACTCCTACACCCGCTCACGTAGCCTAACCGACGCCGATGCACCTATGCCAAGATATAGTCACCAACCACTAAGAGGAGATACGACGATGGCCAAAACCTACGTCCGCTTTGAGGTGCCCAAAGAAGTCAAGGGTAAGAAGGTCGAACAGGAGTACCTCAAGACTGCCCAACAGATCCTCAAAGAACAGACCGTGCTGCGGCTCTACCAGGAACAGAAAATCTCCACCGGCACGGGCGCCAAGATGCTGGGCATGCCACTCGATGCCTTCATCCGGTTCTTAGGCGACCACCAGGTCTCAATCTTCAACTACCCTCCCACAGAGCTCGCCGAGGACGTGCGGGCAGCCGCCGCAGCGGCAGTACAGGCCAAGGTGGCGAGGAAAAAGAAACGATGATTGTGGTTTCTGATGCCTCTCCCCTCAGGGTCTATTCATTGTCAGAAAGAGTTCTTACGCCCTTCCAGGGCTGGGGATCACGGGCGACCGTATGTAGCCCAGGACGCGAGTCCTGGGTCTGAGGTCGCCCCTACCGGGGCTCATTGACACGTCCCAGCTGAGAATGAATAGATCCTGCTTCCCTCATCGCGCTTGCTGCCATCCACTCCCTCGATTAGACTACGCCAGGCATTTAAGGTAAAAATTCTTTTCATGCAAGGGAACGGCTATGAAAGCAAGAATTGACGCTATTATTCATCGCGAGCAGGCCGAATACCTTGATCGCCTGTTACCTCCGAGCACCGGAGTGATCGCGGAGATGGAAGAGGACGCGGCCAAAAATCGCGTGCCGATAGCGGACCGCGAGGTAGCGCTGTTTCTGGAAATTACCGCGCGGACGATCAATGCTCGGCGAGCATTGGAAATCGGTCTGGCGATCGGCTATTCGGCGCTTCATCTGGCGCGGGGCATGCCGGAAGATGGTCTGGTGGTAACTATTGAACCGAACGAAGAGATGATTCGGCGCGCGGAAAATTACCTGAGCCGCGCCGGGCTACGGCAGCAGGTGCGGATCGAACGCGGTCTTGCTCTTAATGTCATGCCACGCCTCAAAGATAGTTTTGACCTGATTTATCTCGACGCGGTCAAAGAAGAGTACATGGGCTACCTGGACCTGGCTATTCCGCTCTTACGCACAGGCGGTGTCATCGTTGCGGATAACGTTTTATGGGGCGGACAAGTGGCGGGTGAAATTCGTTCGGCCGATCAAACAGCGTCAACCCAGGCGCTGCGTGAGTTTAACCAGCACTTTGTTCATCACCCACAGTTGCGCGCCGAAATTCTCTCGGTAGGCGACGGCCTTGGCTATGGCGTCAAGTTGCATTAACTTAACAATTATTTCTCCGATCTCTCCTCACGAAAGGCGTTGATGATTCTTGCCGATAGCCCTGCGGCGCGCTTGCGCGCCTCACAAGTGGTTGCCGCCGGAGGCGTGGTGGCCTTCCGCACGGACACTTTTTATGGTCTCGGAGCCGACCCGTTCAATCGCGCCGCACTCAGTCAGCTAAACTCGTTGAAGGGCAGGGAAGGCGGTAAACCTATTCTCATCGTCATCAGCGACTCAAGAGAGCTGGACCGCTTTGTCGCCAACAGATCACACGTCTTCAATGCGGTGTACGAGCGACACTGGCCGGGGGCATTGACGCTGGTGGCTGCCGCCAATGAAGGGATACCGGAAGAACTGACGGCCGGCACTGCCACTGTCGGCGTACGCCTGCCTGATGACGAGGAGGTGCGCGAGTTTGTGCGTGCGTGTGGCGGGGCTCTGACGGCGACAAGCGCAAACACGGCAGGAGAACCGCCTGCCCGGACTGCACAGGAAGTCGCAGACTATTTCCCGGAGGGCCTCGACCTCATCGTTGACAGTGGCTTGGCAGTGGGAGGCCAGCCGTCGACCGTGCTGGATGTGAGCTGGGTGGGAGCGCGCCTGATACGAGAAGGAGTTGTTTCGCGCCGCGAGCTACAGGAAACCTTTCAAAGGATCGGCGTCGAGTTAGTGTCTGATAAAGGTTAAGCCCAAAGCCAAGGGATTAGAGTTTTTTCTGACAGGATTTACATGATTAACAAGATGAAAAAACTGTTTTGGTGTCGGTTGAGCACAGCGACATCGGATATGCCTTGCTGATTCCGGATTCGGGTCACTTGTTGACCGTCAACTTTCGCACGAAGCCCCAATCGCCGCTCCCGTCAACCTGTATGTTGCCGACATTTTTCTTCGCCACGACCATGTTTGCCGGATACCATAATGGGAACATGGGCAAGTCGCGGCTGATGATGTCTTGAGCTTGCCTGTAGAGGCTCAAAGCTTTTTGGCGGTCGGCGGTATTAACGGCCTCCTCCAGAATTCGGTCCAACTCCGGATTGCTGTAGCGGCTGCGGTTGCGACCCGCGAAGTTGGCCGTCGGGATTTGGGATGTCTCAAACAGGTCTTTGAGAAAGATCGGGTCTTGATTACCGCCGACCCAGCGAGAAGTCGTCATCTGATATTGCCCGTTGCGGAGCCTCTCCAGGAGCGAGTTGGTTTCCAGCGTTTCGATCGCCACAGGGATACCAACCTTCTTCAGATAGTCCTGGATCACTCCGGCGTATTGCCTGGTCGCGGCGGTACTACCGGAGATGGAAAAAACAATGTCCTTCGGGAAGCGCATCTGTGGGCCGTCGCCATCCTGATCACGAAAACCGGCTTCGTCGAGAAGACTCCTGGCCTTTTGCGGATCGTAATTGTACTTTTGGCCCGGCCAATAGGCCCATGATTCTTCGGGCAGAATCGAATGCGCGATCTTCGCTTGCCCGCGAAAGAGATCGTGGATGATGCTTTCACGATCAATCGCGTAGGCGATGGCCTGCCGGACGCGCACGTTATCGACCGGGGCGCTGCGTGTGTTGAAGCCGAGGTAGATAATATTGGCTCCCGGAAATTGCAGGACTTGCAAATTCGGGTCCTGCCTGAATGCGTCAAAAGTGTCGGCCGAGAGGTTGGACACGACCGGGGCAATATCAACGCGACCGCTCCGCAGTTCTGCCTGGAGGGCGTTGGCATCGCTAATCACGCGAACCCGCAGGGCCTGGATCTGTGGCGCCCCCTCCCAGTAGTTTTGATTCCCTTCCAAATCAAGCGCCTGCTGAGAGGCATCGTAGCGAACAAACCTGAAGGGGCCGGAGCCGACGGGGTGGTCTTTTTGCGTCGCCGCACTGTCTTTCGGAATAATCCCCACCGTGACAAGGTTGGAGACCAGGTTGTGGCTCAGCGCTACCGACGGCCTGCTCAGGCGAATGATGAGCGTGCGAGGGTCGGGCGCTTCCACACCTGTCACATAGGGCTGTTTGCTCCCCCCTTCAAAAAAACTCGCGGCCTTGCCAGAATTTGATGCGAGCAGTGCATCCAGCGTGTATTTGGCGTCGGCGGAAGTTAACTTGCGCCCGTCGTGAAAGGTCACATTGTCATGGAGGGTGAAGGTGACTGAAGAGTTATCCTCGGCCGCCTGAAAAGTGGCGAGATCCGGGACGTACTCGAACTTCTCATTCTTGCGGACCAGCGAGTTGAAGATCAACACGCGCACACGCTCGCTCGCGGCGTCCACCGTCGGCGACCCGATCGGGTCGAGCGTCGAGATCGGATCGGAGAGCGCGATGACAAAAGTATTGCTTCCGCGACGACAGCCCGCACTCCAGCCCAGAAAGAGGAGCACCAGAACAATGGAGATGACTCTTTGAGCGCCTATCAAACAGTCCCTCCGTATGTGTAATTGAGCTTATGATTAAGCGCAGCTATTTCGTTCGAGAGCTGAGTGAAATGTGTAAGATCGAAGGGCAGCGGCGGCTGCATCAGGGCTTTAAAAGCGGCAATGCGGCGCAGAGAGGTCTGCAGGCGCTTCATTGAAAGGTCACCCCTCTTTGCCGCCTCGAGCAGCGAATCATAGCCGCGACTGATCAGGTTAGGCCGCGAGCAGATTAAGAGCATGTCCTGTCCGGCATCGAAAGCACGTCGCACCGCGTCATCGATCTCGTAGTGCCTGGCAATTGCCCCCATTTCCAGGTCGTCGGTGACGACCAGATTCTTATAGCCGAGCTCCTCGCGCAAGAGCTTCGTCGAGATACTGTAACTAAGCGAGGCGGGCTCGAGGCGGCCTCCGGCAACTCCCTGCCGGATGTCTATATTCGGGAAACCGCCATGGCTCACCATCACGGCGCGCACCTTATCATCTTTGCGTTGAAAGAGTTCGATGTAGGGGGCGAGGTCCTGGCCGATGAGGTCGTCATGCGAAAGGTTGACGACCGGTATCTCCTCATGCGAGTCAACCTCGCCGGAGCCGATCCCCGGGAAATGCTTGAGACAGCCGAGGCAGCCCGTCCCTTGCAGCCCGCGCAGGTAGACCGTCGTGTAGCCGAGCACTTCGCCGGGTGAGCGGCCGTATGAGCGCGAGTAGAGGCCGTTGGAGAGAAGATCGCGGTCTTCCGTCATGATTGACATGACGGGCGCGAAGTTCATGTTAAAGCCGAACAGGCGCAAGACCTCGCCGGTGATTCGACCGAGCGCGCGCGCTCCGGCGAGGTCACCGTGCTGGCGGATCGTGCGCGCCGAGGGCATCGGCGTGCAAATGCGCCGTAAGCGGTCCACGAGTCCGCCCTCCTGATCAATGCTCAGGATCGGCTCGACGGCGAGCAGTGACCTGACGTTGTCGAGAAGCGTACGCAACTGTCCCGGCGCGGCCACGTTACGGCCAAAGATGATGATCCCACCCGGCATCACGTGTTCGATGAGCGCACGGGTCTCGGCGTCCATCTCTGTTCCCGGCAGACCGATGATAAAGAGTTGTCCGATTTGTTGCTCGAGCGGCAGCGAGGTTAATGATTGGGACATTTCTAAGATGGCGAAAACCTCTACGGAGTCTGAAAAATCATTATTCTATCTAACTCAGAACCACAACCGGAAGCGGCGACCCGACTTCAGAAATAGGTTAAATCATTCGCTTACGTAAATCGACAAGGATATCTCGTGCCTCTTCAGGTGAGACGGTTTCTACCTCAACGCCGCGCAGCTCGTCAAGCAGGCCCTGGTTGGTGGCATCAAAAAGAGTCGCCTGGGCCGCCACGCGCCTGTTTCTGGCTCGCCGCGCAGCTCTGCGCAGTCCCTGCTCGCCCATGGCCCATGATTCCCAATGGTCAGCCAGCCCCACTTCCGTCTCATCTTCCTGCTCCTGATCGGCAAAGACATCCAGCTCGTAGCGCTCCAGCCGCGCCAGCACGTCACGCGCCCTCTCCAGCACCGAGGGCGGCAGGCCGGCCAGCCGCGCCACTTCGATGCCATAGGATTTTGAAGCCCGGCCCCTTTCGAGGCGATGCAGGAAGACGACTTCGCCGTCGCGCTCGGCGGCGGTAATCTGGTAGTTCTGCGCGCCGGGGAGGCGCTCCGCCAATTCGGTCAGCTCGTGATAGTGTGTGGCAAAGAGCGTCTTGGCGGCGTGCTCGGCCGAATCGTGCAGATATTCGGCGACGGCCCACGCGATCGAAAGCCCGTCGAAGGTCGCCGTCCCGCGCCCGATCTCGTCGAGCAAGACAAGCGAACGCGGGGTGGCGTTGTGCAGGATCGCCGCCGTCTCTGTCATTTCAACCATGAAGGTTGAACGACCGTGCGCCAGATCGTCTGACGCCCCGACGCGTGTCCAGACGCGGTCGAGTAGCGGAAGCCGCGCTCGGTCGGCAGGAACAAACGAGCCCATCTGCGCGAGAATCGAAATGATCGCCGTCTGGCGAAGCACCGTACTCTTCCCCCCCATATTCGGGCCGGTGATGATCAGCAGGCGGTCTGTAGAATTGTTCATGTACAGATCGTTCGCGATGAACGGCTCTTCACTGAAAGCTTCGATGACGGGGTGGCGGCCCTGCGCGATCTCTATCTCGTCGCCGTCGTGCATGAGGGGGCGTGTGTAATTGCGGCGTACGGCTGTTTCGGCCAGCGAGGCGAGGGCGTCAAGCGAGGAGAGAGCGCGCGCCGTCGCCTGTAGCCGCCTGGTCTCGGCCGCTACTTTCGCGCACAGGTCGCCGAAGATCTCGGTTTCCAGTTGGGCCATTCGATCTTCGGCGCCGAGCACGCGCGTTTCCCAGGACTTCAGCTCGGGGGTTGTAAATCTTTCGGCGTTGGCGAGCGTCTGTCGGCGCTCGTAATCGGCGGGCACACGGGCCGCGCCGGCTTTTGATACCTCGATGAAATATCCGAACACGCCGTTGAAGCGAATCCGCAGAGACGAGATGCCGGAGCGCTGGCGCTCGCGCGCTTCGAGTGTGGCGATGGTCTGCTTGGCATTGCGGCTGATCGAGCGCAGCTCATCGAGCTCGCTTGAGTAGCCATCACGAATCGCGCCACCATCGCTCAATTTGGGCGGCGGGTCGTCGCCGAGCACCTGCTCGATCAATGCCCGGACATCGCCCATCTCATCGGTATGCTCGTTGATGACCTGCAGCAGTGAGGATTGCGAGCCGGACAAGAGTTGACGAATGGGCGGCACCTGCGTGAGCGAGCGCTTGAGCGCGACGAGATCGCGTGGCGATGCCGAGCCGAGATTAAGCCGGCCGGTGAGCCGCTCCAGATCCGTGACATCTTTCAGCGAAGACCCCAAACGGTCCCTGGTAATCTGGGACGAACGCAGATCTTCGACGGCGTCAAGTCTTGCTTCGATCTCGCCCCGACGCACGGATGGCCGCAAAAGCCACGAACGCAGAAGCCGCGCGCCCATCCCCGTCACGGTCTCGTCAATCACCTCCAGCACGGAGCGCCCACGCCCCGCCCCGCCCTGGGTCTCAACAAGCTCGAGGTTGCGCACCGTCAGGCCGTCCAAGACCAGATAATCCTGGGGCTCGGAATACTCTATGCCGGTGACGTGAGCGGCCGCGGCGCGCTGCGTCTCCTGGGCGTAACGCAGGCAGGCCCCGGCGGCGCGTATCGCTTCAAACTTTCCGTCGAGACCGTACCCGTCGAGCGAGCGCACCCCGAATTGTTCGCGAAGCTGTGCGGCGCAGCTTTCGGCTTGCCACAGCCAATCGTCGAGGGGGGTGAGCGTGGCGCTGCCGAACGCAACAGGATCAACAGGCAAAGGACTGATGTTGTGGCCCGGGTTATTCTTAGTAGCTGGAATAACTGCGGACTTTGCGGCGCCCTCGAGAGGAAGCGGCGCTGTCCGCGATGTTTTAGCAGAGGCGCTTTTAATAAGCGGTGTAAGCGAGGCGGGGAAGAGAATCTCACGCGGCGAGTAGGATTCGACGTCGGCGAGGATGCGCGCCCACGCATCGCGTCCGCTCGCCTGTGTGGCACGGAATTCTCCGGTCGAGATATCTAAAAATGCCGCCGCCATTTGTTCACCACTGCCGCACACTGCCGCCAGGTAAACAGATTCGCGCGCTTCCACCAACTGCGGGTCGATAGCTGTGCCCGGCGTAATGATCCGCACTACTTCACGGCGCACGAGTTTCTTTGCTTGCGCGGGGTCTTCCGTTTGTTCACAAATCGCGATCCGGTAGCCTTTGCGCACAAGACGCGCAATATGGCCGGCCGCCGCGTGATGGGGGACGCCGCACATCGGAATAGGATCACCGCGCTCTTTGTGCCGGGCCGTTAAGGTGATCTCCAACTCACGTGAGCCGGTGATCGCGTCGTCAAAAAACAGCTCGTAGAAATCGCCGAGGCGGAAAAAGAGGAGCGTGCCCGGATGCTGCCGTTTCAACTCATGATATTGGCGGAGCATCGGGGTGGAATTACTTATGGTCATAAAATCTCGCGGCTCTTAAATTTATCGGAGAACGGAATAAGCACCAGAATTCGGAAGAGTGTGTGACCATTAGCCTGATCAAACTATTTCTTAAAAGACTCGAATATTATCTCATTTGATAGGGGCAGAAAGGATGCGAAATCACCTGACAGCTTATTGTAGCCATTCTTTAGTAGCCAGCGCCACCCTTGCTGGATGCAAAATAATACCGATTTTCCTAACATACCTGACAACTTCGGCAAGATGCAAGGAATCCGTCCGGTGGGGAGTTCAAAACCTTGCGCGGACCGTTGGTGCTGCTCAAAACAAGTCGCACTTAGAGCCCTACATCCGCTGTGCGCGTGCGAATTGGAAGAAGAATATTGTTGTATCCCAGAAGAGGTTTAAGGCAGTAGGCGCAAAACGAGTTTCTGTCACTCGTCAAATGTTTTGTGGGCGGCCCTTATTGTTACGGGCAACTCTTTAATTACCGCTTACGGGGCCGAGTAAACAGGATTCGCTCCCTGTAGTTGATTAAAGCAAAAATATTTATCCTCAAAGTAGGTCGTCCTCTCCAGGTAGTATTCCCAATCGACCCCATCCCTTTGGAAAATGATGCGGGGGACGTTGCCGTAATAGGAAGCAAATCCTCCGAATGAGCTGTTCGAGCCGATAATCAGATCGCATAAAGAAAGAACCAGTAGGTCTTCGATGACACTGCCCGGCCCGAAATCAACTTCGAGCCCGGAAAATACTTCTTTATCAACAGCCTCGTCGCTGCAAATGATAAACAGGGGCTTCTCTTTTCTTCTTCTGAGGAACTCTTCAAGGACCGGTCTGACGGCGCTTTCATGGAAATAATACTGGCCTTCAGCGAATTCTTTCAAATCTCCTTTCCTGATATGCACTCCCACCAAAAATTGATACTTAGCCCGGCGCTCGCTAATGAATCTCCGGGCGGCCTCGGCGAACCTCTTTTTTGGCGCCAGCAATTTAAGTATCTCAGGGCGATATTTTTCAATCCCCGTACTGTTTCGGTAGAGCCAGCTTAAACAATAGATCGTTCCTTGAGTGCTTTGCTCGGCGCGCAGGATCTGCTTTTTGTAATCTTCAACGACATTCTCCGTAGGCGGAAGGTGGAAACAGGTATAAAGTGTGGGGGAGAGTACGGGAGACCCTGAAACCCGCGCGAAGAGTTTCATAAACTTAATGTACAGGAGGTTTATTCCCCCTTGGAAGAGACCTATCATCCCCCTGACATATTTTTTCCGAAAGGGGGGCATTTACGATAGTCTGTCCAGTAAGAGGAAGAAGAGGTCAATCAGCGTTGAAGGCTGCTTACTTGGAACTTGTCAAGCTAAATCCGCAGTCGCTCGCTGCGTAACATCAGATATTAACTTACAATGAGGAGCAAAATATTGCGCGCACTCTTGATCGATTGAGTTGGGCTCAGGACATTGTAATAGCTGATAGTTTAAGTAGTGACGGGACTCTGAAAATCCTTGCTAAATTTCCACAGGTGCGGGTATTTCAAAGAAAGTTTGACTGCCAGGAGAACCAGTGGAATTTCGCCCTGAGAGAGACTGATATTGCGTCTGAATGGGTATTGGCCTTAGATGCTGATTATGTGCTGACGCCGCACTTAATCGAAACTGACAAGATTGGTCCAACCAAAGTTTTCACTTTCAACTACGACAAGGCCGCAAAAACTTAGGTGGCGACGTAACCAAGCAAATTTCCCGTGTCCCAATGTCATGTGTTTCGATTTTGGTTGATGAATTAAGGTTGCTGAGACCGGAGGCAAATGTAAGTGGATATCGTGCGAGTTTCATCTATTGTATTCAAGGGCGCTTGCTGCGCGGCTCAGCTTATTCACCGGGCGTGTTATATACCGCCACAACCCAGTTCTTAGGTTTCCCGCACTACGGTGACGAAGGCAAGGTGATGGGCCTCGCGCCCTACGGGGAACCGCGCTACACGGAGGAGTTTCGCCATATTGTCAGGACCGAAGAGGGCGGACGCTTCAGCTTGAACCTGGACTATTTTCGTCATCACGCGGAAGGTGTGGAAATGAGCTGGGATGCAGGCTCGCCCGTCGTCGGTCGGATCTTCTCTAATGAATACGTGCGACTATTCGGCGCGCCACGAGAGGAGGGGGCCCCGCTGACGACACGCGAACGCGACGTCCCCGCCAGCCTGCAGGCGCGACTCGAGGAGGTCGGCTTTCATATTCTAAGCCACCTTTATCAACAGACGGGGCTCACCGACCTTGGGCTCTCGGGCGGCGTCGCTTATAATTCGGTGATGAACGGAAAGATCCTTCTACGTACGCCGTTTCGCCGCGTCTTCATCCAGCCTGCGGCGTGCGATAGTGGCACGGCGCTCGGCGTCTGCTACCAGATTTATAACAGTATTCTCGGTAAGGCGCGCGGCGAGGTGATGGAAGGAGCGTACACCGGCCCGGAATTTTCAGATGGTGAGATGCGGGCCGCGCTTGACGGCAGCGGCCTGGCTTATGAGAGCTATACTGATGAAGACGTGACGCGGCGTGCGGCCCGAGACATCGCAGACGGCGCGGTGACGGGATGGTTTCAGGGGCGCATGGAGTTTGGCCCGCGCGCGCTGGGCAATCGCTCGATTGTGGTCGATCCGCGCCGCGCCGACATGAAGGACATCCTGAACGAGCGGATCAAAAAACGTGAGCCTTTTCGGCCCTTTGCGCCCTCCATTCTGGAGGAGCATGTCGATGAATATTTCGAGCAAACGCATCCCGCGCCAACCATGCTGATGGTCTATCAGATCAGGCCGGAACGGCGGGCGGAAATTCCAGCCGTTACGCACGTGGATGGATCGGGCCGGCTGCAAACGGTATCACACTCATTGAATCCGCGGTATTACCGGCTCATCTCGGATTTTTATGAATTGACCGGCGTGCCGGTTGTGCTCAACACATCCTTTAATGAGAACGAGCCGATCGTCTGCAGACCTCGTCATGCCATAGACTGTTTTATGAAGACCCGGATGGACGCGCTTTACCTGGAAAATCACGCGGTGCGGCGCTCCGCCGGCTCCTCAAATCGGAGGAAGGGATGAGGATATTAATCACGGGGGGGGCAGGCTTCATCGGCTCGCACCTATGCGAGCGGTTATTAAAAGAGGGGCACGATGTGATCTGCCTCGACAACTTCTTTACCGGGAGGCGTGAGAACCTCTTTCACCTGCTGAATAACCACCGCTTCGAACTGGTGCGCCATGACGTGATCGAGCCGATCCTTCTGGAAGTCGATCAGATCTACAACCTCGCCTGTCCGGCTTCGCCTGTCCATTACCAGTACAATCCGGTGAAGACGGTGAAGACGAGCGTGATGGGTATGATCAACATGCTGGGACTGGCCAAGCGGGTGCGCGCCCGCATCCTGCAAGCTTCCACGTCAGAGGTGTATGGCGACCCGCAGATTCATCCGCAGCCGGAAACCTATTGGGGCAATGTCAACCCGATTGGGATTCGCAGTTGTTATGACGAAGGAAAGCGGTTGGCCGAAACATTGATGATGGACTACCACCGGCAGAACAAGGTGGACACGCGGATCGCGCGGATATTTAATAGCATTCTGGCCGACGAGACGGTGATACTCTTCAATGATGCCACCGCTCACGTGCAGCCTATCGAAGAGTATGTCGAATCATGCAACCCCAACCCCCTCTCCGTGCCGCGACGTATTTATGTCCCCTCGTTCGACCCCCGGACGTTTCGACTTGAGCTCCGGCTGGCGAACGCTCTGATCAAATACCCGGCCATGGGGAAGGATGCCTTTCTCATCGAAACCCGTTACGGGAGGCGAATTAAGGTGACCGGCGATCACAGTGTTTTCCGGAGTAACAAGCATGGCGAACCCGAAGCCGTACCGGTCAGAGAACTGCGCGTCGATGATTACATTGCCATCCCGGCGCGGCTGCCGGTGATTGAAAAAAATGTAACGCGGCTCAACGTTGCCGAGCATCTGATCAAGGAGAGTTTCTCGCAGGAACAGCTCTGGGATTATGCGCTTGTTTCCCCACAACTGGTCCCGGTCATCGATGCGCAGAAGGATTTAATTGAGGACCTTCTCCGGCGGGGCCCGCACTTCATTGGTAGCTGTAACCGGCGCAATACGGTGGGTTGCGCGTGGCGTAAATATCGCAAGCACGGGTTTTTGCCACTTTCAATCATATCTGTTCTGTGGCGCTCCGGCCTTTTGCAATGGCCGGATGACGCATTGATTCGACCGCACAAAGGTGGAGGGGGTGCAGCAATTCGCAACTCCATTCAGATAACGGATGATACGCTCTGGCTGCTTGGGCTCTATGTGGCCGAAGGATGCTTGGTGGCACGGGGAGGAGATTACCGCCTGCTAATCAGTTCCGACAATCGATTCATCAAGCGCGCCATGCAGATTCTGGTTGCCCATTTCGGCGTGCGCCCCCGATTCGTGCCCCATACCGCCCGCCGGGCCCCTTCGCTTTATGTAAATTCGAAACTGCTGCTCCACGTCTTCAAAAATATCTTTCAGGTTACAGGGGCCTCAAAGACAATGCGCATTCCTGCATGGATAATGCAACTGCCTCTGGCGCGCCTGAAGCACTTTCTTGAGGGCTACCGCGAGGGAGATGGAACGCACACGAACTACCTCGAAAAGCGTGAGCTTGCATTCAATACTGCGAGCGAGAGACTGGCAACCGACCTGATGTACTTGTTGTTGAGATTCGGTATTGTTGCTTCTGTGGGGGCATACCAGACCAATATCAAAGCGCGGTATCCTGATCGCTCGTGTCAATTCTGGCGGGTAACGGTCTGTGAAGTATCGAACTTCGATCTTCTCACCTGGGACCAGGGGGTGACACAAACATTGAACGCCAAGCGCCTGGGCGATCTAGTATGGGTTCTGGTAAGAAAGATCGTGCCGGTAGAGGTAACACCTAACGTGTACGACTTCAGCGTCGAAGGTTTCGAAAACTTCATCGCCGGTAACGGGGTCTTTGCGCATAACACTTACGGACCCAGAATGCTAGAGAACGATGGGCGTGTCGTCTCTAATTTCATCGTGCAGGTATTGCGTGGTGAAGAATTAACGATTTATGGCAACGGGGAGCAGACGCGATCCTTCTGTTATGTGGATGATCTGGTGGAAGGGCTGATCAGGTTAATGAATAGAGAGGGCGTGCATGAGCCGGTGAATCTGGGCAATCCGGGTGAGTTTACAATCCGTGAGCTGGCCGAAGAAGTCGCCCGCATCTGCGGCTCAAGCGCGCGTATCAAATATTGTCCGTTGCCCCAGGATGATCCCAGGCAGCGCCGGCCTGATATTACCCGCGCCCAGCAGTTGTTGGGTTGGAACCCGACGGTCCCTCTGCGCGAGGGATTGGGGCGCACAATTTCCTACTTTGCGCTGAGGGTCAACTCTGTTTCAGAGGCCTCGTCTGAATCCTGACGTGTCTTAAGAACATCCGACTCAACCAGGATAATAGCAGGGCGAAGCCCGCGGCTCGCTTGAAATCACGGGACGCGGGCTTACCACCGTTCCAGCAATATCACGAGCCTTGTTCATAGTCCCTCGCCCCACCGAGTATTAAAGGCCTGCTGATCGCCCGTCATAAAATGAAAATACTACTGCTCAACCAGTGCTTTTATCCGGACGTTGTCTCGACAGCGCAACACCTGACCGATTTTGCGGTTGAGATGGCGGCGCGCGGCCACCAGGTGACGGTGATGGCCAGCCGCCCTGGGTATGACAACCCGGAGATGAGCTTCCCCGGACGAGAGGTATGGAAGAACATCAACATTATTCGCCTCCCCTCACTGAAATTTGGTAAAGCGGCAAAATGGCGGCGCGCCCTTGATTTTGGCAGTTTCATTGCCGGGTGCGTCCTCCGACTGATTTTTCTCCCCAGGTTTGATGTGGTCCTCGCGATGACATCGCCGCCGTTGATCTCGTTTGTGGGCGCGCTCTTTGCCCGGCTCAAGGGGGGAAGGTTTGTGTTTTGGGTGATGGACCTCAACCCTGACGAAGCGATAGCCTAATATCACCGAGGCCGACATGAAGGATGATCAACGCAAATATGATTGCCGGTGTGGGGGTGGGCGGCTACTGGGCGGCAATCCCGAAGTATCACGATGCGTCCGGCGCCATCACGCCGCAACAGGCCCACAACGACTATCTGGGGCTACTTGCCAGTGGCGGTCTCATCAGCCTTGCGATCGGGGCATGGTTTTGCGGCGCGCTGATCGTGGCGGCGCGCCGTAAGATCCTCTCTTCGCTTGATTCATTTGATCGCGCGGCATGTTTTGGCGCGCTGGTTGGGTTATGTGGCGTGGCCATTCATAGCATTTTTGATTTCGGTCTCCATATTACCGCCAACGGGCTTTTGTTTGCTGCCCTTGTGGTAATCGCCACCCGCGACGTAGACTCCGCGCGTAGGACCGTCCGGGATGATAAACTGATCCCGCGCGGGTCATCGACAATGCTTTATCGCGGGTTGTGAAGTAAGATTTGGGTGTAGGGTATAGTAGCGAGAAGCTGCGGCCCGCGGTTTAGTAGCGACGGGGACGGGCTTCGCCAGACACTCATTCAGAGCCCGTGATAGTGACGGGAACCGGTCATCCAGGGGTTTAAAGACTGTGGCTAATCATCGCTTCGGTTCGCGGGCGACCGCGGTTGCGCTCACACTGATCCTGCTATCCGGGCGGGGGAATGCGCTGGCTTTCCCGCAGGATATTGCGGGGGGAGCGAGCGCGCTCCAGGCGCAGGATATTATGGGGGGCGCGGCCCTGATTTTTAAGAGCTCGCAACGAGACCTTGTTGGCGGGGCGCGCTTACTGATCGTTAAACGCATCAAGCCGAAACAAACCCATGAGCGCGTGCTGGTTGCGGCCAACAATAACCGTGGTCAACGCCAACCTCGTGAGCGAGTAACACAGCCGGAGACCATCACGCCGCAAGTTAGCGCAGCAGATGCTGCCGAAGCCTATACCAACCAGGGCAACACTTATTACCAAATCGCGCGATTCACGAAAGCGATCGCAGCCTACAAGAAGGCAGCTAGCCTGACGCCCAAAGATGCTTTAGTCTACAACAACCTGGGCGCGGCCTATTTCAGCGCGGGCAGCTACGAAGAAGCGATCACGGCCTTCAAAAAGGCTGTGACCCTCAAGGCGGATGATGCGGAAGCTTACTTCAATCTCGGGAATGCGCAAAATCTCCTCGAGAAATATGCGGAAGCCGCCGAAGCTTTCAAACAGGCCGTGCGCCTTAACCCGGACTTCGCCGACGCCCATAACGGCCTTGGCGATGCCTACCTGAGCCTGGGCCGCTATGAAGAGGCGGCGGCGGCTTACCAGCAGGCCGTACGACTCAAACCCGATATGGCCGACGCCTACAAGAATCTGGCCTTCGCGTACGATAAACTGGGCCAGACCAAGAGCGCGATCGATGCCCTCAAACAGGCAGTGCGTATCGCACCCAACGACGCCCTAGCCTATAACAATCTTGGCGTAGCGCAGTACAAGGCGGGCCAGTACGCTGAGGCCATCGAAGCGTTCAGGCAATCGCTGCGCATTAAACCCGGCGATGCCGAGACGGAGAACAACCTTGGGGCGGCGTATTACGCCGCCGCTCAATACGCAGAAGCGATAGCAGCATTTACGCAGTCGATCCGGGTTAAACCGACCCTCGCTGATGCGCACTACAACCTGGGCAACGCGTCCTACATGTCCGGGCGATTCAAAGAAGCGGTGGCAGAGTATGAGGAAGCGATTAAGCTGAGACCCGACTACGCCGAAGCTTACAACAACCTCGGCAACGGATATAGCAACCTCAAACAATTTGCGGATGCGGTCGCGGCCTTCAAACAGGCGACCCGCCTCAAGCCTGATAACGCGGTCGCCCACAACAATCTGGGCTACGCTTACGACGAATTGAAACAGCCGGAGGAGGCCATTAATGCTTACAGGGAAGCCATTCGTTTGAAACCCGATTACGCTAAACCGCGCAACAACCTCGGCTACATATATAACAAGCTGGGCCGGCCGGCGGAAGCCGTCGCCGCACTCACCAAAGCCATCCGCATTAAGCCTGATTACGCGAACGCTCATTATAATCTGGGCATATCATTTTACGACATGGGCCGGTTTGCCGAAGCGGCCGCGGAGTACAAACGTGTCATTCAGATTCAGCCCGACTACTTCCAGGCCTACGTGAATCTGGGGACGACTTATTATCGTACCAACCGGTTCGATGAAGCGATTGACGCATTCAACCAAGCCGTCCGGCTCAAGGGCGAGGACGCGAAGGTGCGCAACAATCTAGGCAATGCTTATTACAAGGCCAAGCGTTATCAAGAAGCGGTCAACGCCTACAGCGAGGCTGTTCGTCTCAGACCCGATTACGCCGACGCGCACTTCAGTCTGGGTGCGGCATACCTGGCGCTCGGCGACAGGCCAGCCGCTCAGGCTCAATACGAGGTCCTCAAAAACCTTGATGCGGAACTGGCAAATAAGTTATATAGCCTAATCAATAGGGGAAAACGCAACAGGTAGTAGCATTCCTTGATCCCTCGCTGTTCGAGTCTTCGGCCCATTAGCTTAGGCCAGAGGCGAGCGGGCCGGCCCCTTAGGATTGGTCGTTAAAGTGGGTACTAAAAGAGTGCGCGGCGGGCGCGGGCGCTGGGAGATCATCTCGTAATCAGGCGGCTATGCACTCCAGACTACCCTTCCAAGGGTAGTCTGGAGTCACCATCTCAACTTAGTTTCTGAAAAGAGGACTATCCCCATGACCTTAAGGCGGCGGAAAGCCTTTAAATCAATCGCCCTGCTCCTTGTTTTCTCAGTAGTCCAGCTTTGTGTCCAGATAAGTTTTGGCGCGCCCGGGGAGCCTAAGGCGTTCCCGTTGCCGCAGCGTCAGATCGTCGGCAGACTTATCACGCGCGGCAATCAGCCGATCACCGTCAACGGTGCCAGCGTCAGTACAGGAGGGGTAATCATCACATCGACGACAATCGAAACACCTGACGGGGTGGGCGCTACGGTTGACCTGGGGCCGCTTGGTACTCTTGATCTCGCGCCAAACACTGTTGTTCAGCTTGATTTCAGCGACGGCAGAGTTAAGGTGACGTTGAAGAGAGGCTGCGCGCTTCTAAGGACCAAGAAAGGCACCGAGGGTTCAATTGAGACTTCTCAGGGGGTCGCCGACCAGACCGATAAAAACAGGCGTAAGCCGCTCTGCGTCTGCTCGAGTTGAGCGCCCCAGTTGAGTTCGCAACGGGTGAGCGGACAAGCGCCGTAAAAATAGTCTTCCGACGTCAGGACTGCAACTTTGATCCATGCCCGGTCTTCGGACATGCCTGGCTTGATAGTTTCTCGATACAAAAGCAGCCGAAATTGCAGGGGGCCACTCCTCGTCCCGCGTCTTCAACAGGGTTGGGTCAGCGCGCGCCTCTACGCAGAGCGTGCCCTGCGTCCGTACGGTGATATAGATCTATGCGTTCGGCCGGGGCAATTTGGGATCGCCAGGGAGGCGTTGAGCAGCCCTGAGGCCAAAGAATGCTGGGTCGATCTTCATCAGAAATTTACCGAACTGGAGGAGCGAAGCCTCGATGAATTATACGAGCGCTCGCAGTTGGTGGAACTGGACGATGTGCGTGTGCGGGTGATGGGCCCGGAGGACCACTTCGCCCTTCTCGCTATTCACTGGTTAAAACATGGCGCGTGGATTCAGCGTATTACCTGCATGTCACGCTCGCTGACAATCTTCCAGCCGGTATCAAATTTCCGCCAGCGCAACTCCTGCACGACCTCACCGCTCCCGGGCTGAGCGCCTTTGAAATCCCAGCTTTTGCGGAACCTCATGACCGCACTGCGACCGTCGCTACTGACAGACAGCTCGGGCTCACTTGCGCGCACGTTGATCGCGCCGGCGTTCTTGTAGCCGCTCGCGCCGGCTGCTCCGTAGCTCGCTCGGGCGGTCTTATGTAGGCCTGGACTGAATGGTCGTCGTCGGCCGCTGATGACATCTCTTGTGTGGGCCCTCCGGCGCGGCTGGTGTCCGCCCGCTCAATGATGCGCGGGTTTGTGTCGGCTATCGATGTTTGACCGAACGTCTGCGGCTCACTCCTACCCGAGGCGGGAACTCGACCCGCCTGCGGATCCTCGTTTTTTGCAGAGGTGATCGCCACATCATTTAGTTTATGCAGAAACTCGGCGGCGGTTTGAGGACGGTTCGCAGGGTTCTTATCGAGCGCCTGCATGACCAAACGCTCAAGCGAGTCTGGCACATCGGGTCGAAAACCTTTAAGCGCGGGCGGCTGCTCCTGAATGTGTTTGATGGCGATGGCCGTTGCCGTCGGGGCGTCAAATGGCGGGCGCCCTGTGAGCATTTCGTAGAGAATGACGGCGAGGCTGTAGATGTCTGAGCGCGCATCAGTCGGATGACCGGCGCACTGCTCGGGAGACATGTAACGAGGCGTCCCAATGAGCGAGCCGGAAGCTGTGAGTGCGTTTGCGCAGGAGGCGGTAGTTTGCTCTTTCAGCTTGGCCACGCCGAAGTCCACGACTTCGGCGTGGAGCCGGCCGTCACCCTAGCGTCCGATAACGACGTTTGATGGTTTCAGATC
>CAYLJO010000045.1:0-33199 GCA_964383905.1 uncultured Blastocatellaceae bacterium | reverse complement strand
CAAATTGGAGTAATCAGAATCAGTAATCAGCAATCAGTTGTCAGTAGTCAGTCTAAATGCTGTTATAGAGAACCGACTATTGGGAGAATAAGCAACTGCTGATTACTGACTGCTGACTACTGACTACTATCCTATGTTTGATCGCCTTGCAGGGAATGAGCGTGTGAAAGATGTCTTGCGCCGCATGCTGGCGGCGGGGCGCGTGCCGGGGGCGCTACTATTCGCCGGCGAGGAGGGGGTCGGCAAGAAACTTTTCGCGCTTGAGCTGGCGAAGGCGCTGAACTGCCGCGCGCCGCAGGGCGCTGAGGCTTGCGACCGCTGCGCGTCGTGCTTACGTATCACACGACCGGTCGATGCGGCCGGGGATGACCCGGAAGCAAGTAAGGGTATCACCTGGAGCGGGCATACGGATGTTGGGTTGGTGCGCCCGCCGGGAAGATTCATTCTGGTTGCGCAGATGCGCGACATCGAACGCGAGGCGAACTTTCGTCCCTACGAAGGCGCGGCGCGCGTCTTTATCATCGAGGATGCCGAGCGCCTCAACGAGCCGTCGTCGAACGCTCTTTTGAAAACACTTGAGGAGCCACCTTCCACCTCGCACCTGATACTCGTCACCTCGCGCCCGGCTGCGCTTCTGCCCACAATCCGCTCGCGCTGCCAGACGGTTAACTTCGCCCCGCTTACTGCCGGTCAAATCGAAGCCCACCTCACGCGTGACAAGAAGTTTTCCAGGGAAGACGCACACCTCCTAGCGCGCGTCGCGCAGGGCAGCATCGGCCGGGCCCTGGCCACGAGGCCGGAGATTTACCGCGCCCAACGCGAAGCGATGCTCGGAGTTCTTGTTGCGCTCGCCCGGACAGGCGACCGGGTGCGCCTTTTACGCGCGTCCGAAGAATTAAATGATGCGAAGCATAAGGACGAATATGAATCGCACCTGGATATTCTGGAGACCCTTATCCACGACCTGTGGGCGTCTGCGCTGGGCGCTCCCGCCGAGCGCATAGTCAACGACGACCTTCTCCCCGAGTTCCATCAGATTACTGGTCGCTTCGAAAGCCGCCGCGCCGCCGAGTGGCTTTCGCAAATCGAAACCTTACGCGCACAGCTCTCCGTCAACATCAATCGCAAGGTCGCCACCGACGCGCTGTTTCTTGCCATGGCCGGCGCATGAGCACGGTGCGTAGCAGAGCCGGATGATGGGCAAAACTGATGGCCCGCGGGTTGTGGATTACGGCGCTTGCTCCTGCGCCGTTTTCTACGCCCCCTCCGCAACCGGTGCGAATCATGCTATTCTGGCGAAGACGTTGAACCAAATTGAAGCAAGCGCAACCTGCGCCTGTCTGGCCACTTTTTGCCCGCCGGCAAAGCGCGTGCATCCTTTTAAGTAGAAACAAGCCATGGCGAAAAAGATTCTCGTAGTGGATGATGACCCGGAGTTGCAAAACCTGGTTCGCTTCGCCCTTGAGCGTGATGGATACAAAGTGCTTTCTGCCTATAACGCATTCGAGGGCCTGGATGTCCTTGAGAAGGAGCAGGTCGATCTTGCCCTGCTCGACGTGATGATGCCGCTGATGGATGGCCTCACGATGCTCTCGCGCCTGCGCGAACATAATAAGGATTTGCGCGTGATCATTATGACGGCGATCCTGACTCCAGAAACGGCCATCAGCGCGCTGCGTGATCAGGCGTGCGATTTCTTAGCTAAACCTTTTGACATTCAACAATTAACCTCGGCCGTGCAAACCGCGTTTGAGCTGAATCCGCCCGGTCTTGCGATCGAAGTCCTCTCCGCGCGCCCGGAATGGATCGAACTGCGCGTACCCTGCGACCTGGCAGCCATTGATCCGCTGGAACGGTTGATGGCCCAACTGAAAACAGACCTGCCACCCGCCACGCGCGAGAGCGTGACGTACGCGTTCCGTGAGATGCTGCGCAACGCGATTGAGTACGGCGGCAAAAATGATCCTTCACAGCACGTCGAAGTCGGCTACCTGCGCACACCACGCATCATCCTCTATCGCATCAAAGACCCCGGCGAAGGTTTCAGCATGGAGTCACTGTACCACGCTGCCATCCTCAACCCGGAAGGCGACCCCGTACATCACGAGCGTGTGCGCGCAGAGCTGGGCGTGCGGCCGGGCGGCTTCGGCATCCTCATCGCCCGCGACATGGTTGACGAGATGGTCTACAACGAACGACATAATGAAGTAATCCTCATCAAGTATCTGGACGCTAAGACCGGCAGCTAGCCGGTAACTGGAAGACTTCCGGGAATATCAGAATGGACGGCTATATAGCAGTTTGAGATTGGGTGTCAGATGTGTTCTGCGGTGCCCCCTCTGCGAACTCTGTGCAACAAACCCGTAACTTGTTATTTTCCTGGCAAGATTTGATGCCGTACTGCAAAGTCACAGCCCCTTCCTCGCCAGATGTAGCCCCGGCCGGATCTAGGTTGCTTCTTCTTTATTCCCTTTGTCTTCCCTCTGTGTTCCTCTGCGTCCTCTGAGGTGGTCCTAAAAACTGAGACACGAAAGTGTCTTAGCTTCTACTCCTTTCTCTTTTTTCTTGTCAAGAACCTTGCCTGACTTTCCCTCTCTTTCTTCCATGTACTTGCGTTCGTATTCTTCCGGGCTGAGATAACCCAAACTTGAATGACGGCGGATGCGATTGTAGTAGCCTTCGATGTAGTTGAAGGTCTCAAGCCGGGCCTCTTCTAAGTCCGCTTCACACCTGCTATAATAGTAACGGGATCGATCCTGATCGCTCGACTACCAATGATCGGGTAGGTGACCCTCAACTTGCCTCTTGACAAATGCTACACGGGGGGTAGGGGACAAAATGGACTTTATCCGTCCGCACTTAACGAATCCCGACGAAAAACAGTGTTCCGGCGCGCGCGGCACATGGGATCTCACAAAATCTAACGGAATCTCACGAAAACTAACGAATTTCCATGATCAAGGATAATCCGGTAGCAGTCAGCAGATCTGAATCCCTTGAGCTTTTCCTCTGTGTCCTCTGCGGTTCAAACCGTCTTTCAGACCGCCTTGGGCAAGACTCGCCACCCGGAATTTCGATGAAAAAGCCTGTTTTTAGCCTGATTTTTGCTCGTAAACTCTCATATTGACAGTGTAACTCCTTAAACGCTAATATATACATTGCAACGATGTTAAACATCGTTGTCGTATTGTACTGGCGTTTGCGGGGCCACCCTTACTGATGTCCTTCTATAACAGACTTCAATCGTACGCCTGTTGTTGCGGTCTCAACAACTATTAGAACACTCACAAAGCAGCTTCCTTGCATAAGCCTTTGCCGGACTCAGAAGCCGAACGCATTCTCCAGGGGTTGAAAGCTTCATTACCCGCCTAAGCTTGGCAATCGTTTCAACATGAGCCATGTGGAACCGAGCGTCGTCAACAGGCAAGAGCAGTAAGGACACCTCTTACTCAATATTCTCCCAGACGTGAATCAGCTGCCGCAGGCTGGTCGGTTGATCGGGGCGAAGTTTGAACCGTTGAAAGGAACGCGCCGTGTCACAATCTATCGCCCTCAAGCTACTCCATGAAGGCGCCGCCGCTGCTAAAGCAGGGGACAAGGCGCTGGCACATCAACTCCTGTCGCAAGCTGTTGAGGCCGATGCGCAAAGCGCGTTGGGGTGGCTATGGCTCGCTTCCGTGACCGAATCACTTGAGGACAGGCTCACCTACCTCGAACGAGTTCTCTCCCTTGATCCGACAAACCAGCGAGCACTGGAATGGTCAAGATCGACAAAAAGCCAGCTGGCGCGGTCCCTGCTGCAGAAGGGACTGGCCGCCGCTAAAGAGGGGGACCTGACCTTAGCCCGCGACGCCGCGCGGAATGTTCTGGAGTATGAGCCGAACAACGAGGACGGGTGGCTGATGCTGGCTTACGTGACCGGCTCGCTTCAGGAGAAAGTGACCTACCTCGAACGAGTCCTGCAAATCAACCCGTCGAACCAGCGAGCACTTTCAAGTCTCGTATCGGCAAAGGAGCGGCTCGCCTCCCAGGCCCCTTCCTGGAGATGTCGGCTGTGCTTGACCGAAGCCAAAGACAGGACGGATAAATGCGCGGCCTGCGGCTCGGTCTTAACGCTCGATGATCCGGATGAGCTCTTAGGTAACGAAAGCGTTAATCAGAAATTGATCCGTGAGGCCGTCGAGCGCTGCGAGGGCGCGCTCGGTGAGGAGCCGGGTTTCGATGACCTTTATACGCTGGGCCTCGCCTACCTAAATTTGAAGAACGTTGACCAGGGGATTGCCCACCTTCAAGCGGCGTATCGCCTCAACCCTGATCATCAGGCCTTACAAGCTCAGATCTCGGCACTGGTGCAGCGACAGGCGGCGGCCGACGCCGCGCGAGAGGCCGCCAGGGAGAAAGCGGCAAGACAGGCGCCGAGAGAGAGACAGGAACGTCACGCCCCAAAACTCATTATGGTGGTGGATGACAGCCCGACGGTACGCAAGCTTGTCACCATCACGCTGGAGAAGGACGGCCATCGCGTCGTCCCCGCCGAGGACGGCATGGAGGCTTTAACGAAGATCAACGAGGGCATGCCCGACCTGATTTTGCTTGACGTTTCAATGCCACGCATCGACGGGTATCAACTCTGCAAGCTCATCAAGAAAAATGAGGACACCCAACACATCCCGGTCATCATGCTGTCCGGCAAGGACGGCCTTTTCGATAAGATGCGCGGCCGGATGGCGGGCTCGACGGAGTACCTCACGAAGCCCTTCGAACCGAGGGCCTTACTGCAGGTCGTGAACAAGCACGTGGTCTAGCGAACGCCGGACTGGAGAAAGGTAAACCGATGGCAATCGAGGGCGACCTCAAAGACATGAGCCTTCCGAGCATTGTGCAGATCATCTGCCTGGAGCAGCGCAAGGTCGGACTGATTCTTAAGCGCCAGCACGAGGAGGGCGTCATCTATTTCGACAAGGGGGAGATTGTCCACGCAACCCTCGGTAATCTTGAGGGCCAGGAGGCCGTCTACCGCTTGTTGACCTGGCCGAACGGCGCCTTTCGCACGAGCAGCATTATGTCAACCCCGCGCCGGACGGTGGTCATGCCCTGGAATCAACTCCTGATGCAAGGGATGCAAAGGCTCGACGAGCGGGGGGCGGGGGAAGCGCAACTGCCGGCCAGGGAGGAAGCGCTTTCGGCGCGCGAGTCGGAGTCCGACAGCGCCACGGAAAACGAGATCATCCTCC
The DNA here is from genome assembly GCA_964383905.1 of uncultured Blastocatellaceae bacterium. Classification (GTDB taxonomy): domain Bacteria; phylum Acidobacteriota; class Blastocatellia; order Pyrinomonadales; family Pyrinomonadaceae; genus CAYLJO01. The sequence continues at coordinate 27,965 of CAYLJO010000045.1, read as the reverse complement.
TCCTGTCAACCCTTGAGCATTCGGCCTCCCGCCTGGCCGACAAGCAGATTCAGAAGCGACCCGCCACGGCCTTACAGATTTTGGCTGAGACGGCGAACCAGATGATTGAATTCACGGAGGGGCTGCTCGGCGAAGACAAGTCTACCGGCGAGATGGAAAAGACGCTGGTCCAGGTGAGGGCTCAGTACTCATCAATGCGGTCCATTCAATCGCAGGACAACCGGTTACCGCCACAGACCCTGGTAAGTCTTTACGACAACGCGAGCCGCGGGGCTCGCCAACAGGTCTTTAACGATATTGGCCGGAGCATCATGAGCATCATGGATGCTTTCTTCGGACTGATGACGTCCTGTCTGCAATCCACGCTGGTGGTGGACCGGCTCGGGGAGGTGTACGGGCAGTTTATCTTTGATCTAAAACGGATGGTCGATGGCGTGCGAGCCTAAAAGGAGAAGATACGGTGGCAAATGAAACTATTCTGGTGGCCGACGATAGCCCCACAGAGCTGCGCCTGGTGATGACCGCACTGCAAAATAAGGGGTACCGGGTTGTGACCGCGGTCGACGGCGAGGACGCCCTGGAAAAGGTCAGCCGGGAGAACCCGAAGCTGGCCATCCTGGATATCATCATGCCCAAGCAGAACGGCTTTCAAGTCCTCAGGAAGATCAAGACCGGGCAAGACACTAAGGGGATCAAAGTTCTTCTCCTGAGCAGCAAGGATCAGGAAAGCGATCGCTTCTGGGGTCTCAAGCAGGGGGCGGATGAATACATGACCAAGCCGTTTGAAGACGAGCAGTTGCTGGCGGCGGTCGCGAAACTCCTCTAGGGGCGTGTCGAAAGGCCCGGGTGACCTTCAACGGCGCTGAATTTAAGTATGCAGAACGAGAGTGAAAGAGAGTTACACGACTACCTGGACAGTCTAAGCGGCGCGAGTCCGTCTACGCCGCCCGGACTTGAGCCGGCTTCTGATCCGTTGACGTGCAATGATCTTCATCCCCTGCCGGATTTAGAAGCGGTGAGTGACCCGACCGCCGAACCAAAGGTCACGCTTGCAGGTGAGAACCTCCAATCGCCTGATCCAACCCCCTGCCTCAACGAAGCTGAGACAGACGATGGTGTGCTCAACCTTACGAGCGAGCGCTCAGACTCTCACGGCCTAACAGAGTTAGACCTTCCCTGGCCGTCTGCGCTGGAGGCTGAAAGCCCAGTCGCCACGACCAGCGTCAGAGATGCCCTGGATGAGTTGGACGACATCGCTGCCAAGATTGAAGCGCCCGCGCACGACTTCGACGCCGAAACTCAAATCCAGGAGGCAGACAATCCTGCCGGAGTGACTGCTTCCGGCGCAGATTTTGCAACAGGTTCTGAGGGGGGCTTCGAAGCCGGCCAGCCACCTGTTGAGGCCGGTCCTCTCCTGGACTCGCTGATCGCCTCCATTGACGCAGAGGTCGAGCAAGATTTCGGTTCGGGTCCGGCGGTGAACCTCGCACTTGAAGCGCCCGAGGCACCCACCCCGAAGGAACACCACGTCATCTTTACGATGGCCGGCACCGCCTATTCCGTGCCCATCGGCAACGTGATTGAGATCGGACGGATACCCGCCATCACTCCGCTACCAAGCGTGCCGGATTGGGTGCGGGGAGTGGCCAATTTGCGTGGCGACATCATTTCGATTGTGGACCTGCGCACATTTCTCGGCCTTGAGCAAAGCGAGTCGATACAAAACAACCGGATGCTGGTAGTCCGCTCCCTTGAGGAAGACATCACGTCCGGTCTGATTGTTGACCAGGTACGCGAGATACGCTACCTGAACGCCGATCAGATCGGCGCGCCAACCGCGTTGTTGGAGAATCGGATCGCCCCCTACATGCGTGGGGTCTACGAGCACGAGGGGCGCCTTCTCGTCCTGCTTGACCTCGAACGTCTGATCTGCTCTCCGGGGATGCGCCAGTTCGAGCCGGTGAGCAGCGGCCCGTAGAAAATTGGAGAACGGCGATAATGTAAGACAGGAAGATACATCACAGACTGTTCGGCCTCACCTTCAACCCCTTCTTCTCCCGCCCCGAAACGAGCCTGATAACCCTCAACAAAGTTAGGGAGCCGGAGAGGCGGCAACGAAACACGGCGTTAAAAACCATTGATAAACCTGGAGGCGGCCTAAATTTTACAGGAGAGATTACGATGCGAATAAGAGACAGGCTTACCACGAAGCTGGTAGTACCAATGACGATTGTTATTGGGCTACTCACACTGGTCGCCGGGTTGCTCACAGTGAGGTACATCAGAACCTCTACGACGGCGAACGCCGAAGAGCAGATTTACGCCAAGGTGGCCATCATCAGCAAGAGCCTCGACATCACCAACACCATCATGCTCGACGAAGTGAGGGCGTCGGCCAAGGTGCTCAAAAGGGAGGGCCTCGCCGTCGGCGAGCCGTCATTAGGCAACCCGGTCCAGGTAGGCACTGAGACCGTGCCGAACCTTCTTTTGGGTGGCATACCGCAGGCGCTTAATTTCCAGGTCGTCGACCGGGTGAAATCCATCATGGGAGGCGACGCGACGCTCTTCGTCAAGCGCGGCGACGATTTTATTCGCGTCGCGACAAACGTCCCCAAAGAGGACGGGACGAGGGCCGTCGGGACGAGACTTGATCCGAACGGTAAGGCCATCGCGGCAGTCCGTCAGGGTAAGACTTTCGAGGGGGTGGTCGACATCTTTGGTGTGCCCCACATTACCTCCTACCAGCCGATGCTGGACAAAGAGAACCACATCGTCGGGATCTGGTATGTCGGTTACCCGATCGCGTCCCTGTCCGAAGTGGGGAAAGTGATCGAAGACTCTCTATTTCTTGACAGCGGATTCATGGCCCTGGCCGATAGCAAGGGCAAGATCATCTTCAAATCCAGGAACGTCGCCAGTGAAGCCGCCGAAATGTTTCTGGGGCCGGAAGTCGGCTACAACTCGGAAGACTGGAAGGTCGTCAAGAGGCCATTCAACCCCTGGGGGTACACCATCGTTGCCGGCTATTCGAATAACGACAAACAGCTCGTCGGCGCAATTGCTAAAGTCAGTTGGTATGTGCTACTCACCGGCCTGCTCATCGCGGTCCTTTTGACAGGCATGTGCCTCTGGCTGTCAAAGACCGTCACGGGGCAGTTGGGTCGGGCCGTCGAAGTCGCGAACCGGCTGTCCAAAGGTGACCTGTCGGTTGACATTGCCCAGACATCGAAAGATGAGGCCGGGCAACTCCTGGCCGCCATGAAAAACATGACGGCGTACTTAAAGGAGATGGCAGACGTGTCGGACCGGATCGCCGCCGGCGACCTGACCGTGAAGCCGAGGCCGAGGTCGGCCGAAGACCGCTTCGGCAACTCCTTCAAGAACATGTCAGAGTATCTCAGGGAGATGGCCGAGGTGGCGGATAGCATCGCCGACGGAAACCTGACGGTCAAGGTCGAGCCGAGGTCGGCCGAAGACCGCTTCGGCAACTCCTTCAAGAACATGCTTGACAATACGCTGAGCCTCGTCCAGTCGCGTGAGGAACGTGACTCGATGCAGCGCGCGGTCATGAAGCTGCTCGACGAGGTGTCCGACGTGGCCAACGGGGATCTGACGGTCGAGGCCGAGGTGACGGCGGATATGACCGGCGCGATTGCCGACGCCTTCAACTATATGATCACCGAGTTGCGCCGGGTCATCACCAACGTCAAGGACGCCGCCCTGCGGGTAAGCTCTGCGGCCAACGAGATCAATGCGACGACCGACCACCTGGCGACAGGGAGCGAGGCCCAATCCGTGCAGATCGTTGACACGTCCTCCGCGATCGAAGAGATGGTCGTCTCGATCCAGCAGGTGTCGGAAAACGCCACGCTCTCGGCGGCGGTCGCCGAACAGGCCCTGGCCAACGCCAAGCAGGGCGCGCAGGCGGTACAGAATAACATACAGGGTATGGGCCGGATCCGTGATCAGGTGCAGGAGACGGCCAAGCGCATCAAGCGGCTCGGCGAGCGCTCACAGGAAATCGGTGAGATCGTGCAGTTGATTAACGACATCGCCGACCGGACGAGCATCCTCGCCCTGAACGCCTCGATCCAGGCGGCGATGGCGGGCGAGGCCGGGCGGGGCTTCGCGGTTGTTGCCGAGGAGGTGGAGCGGCTGGCCGACCGTTCGACCAACGCGACCAAGCAGATCGCCGCGCTGGTCAAGACGATCCAGAGCGAGACGAACGAGGCGGTGGCCGCCATGGAAGACACGACGCACGAGGTGGTCGAAGGCTCGACTCTCGCCAACGTCGCCGGCCAATCTCTGACCGAGATCGAGACCGTCTCGAACCGCCTGGCCGAGATCATCCAGTCCATTTCACTGGCGTCCAAGCAGCAGGCGCGCGGCTCGGAAGCTCTGGCCCAGTCGATGAACGAGATTTCCGATGTCACGCATCAGGTGGCGGCCGGGACGAAGCAAGCTTCCGTCTCGGTGAAGAACCTGGTGGCGTTGGCAGACCACCTGCAAAGCTCTGTCGTCACCTTTAAGCTGCCCGGCAGCGGTGGTGACGGCAGCAGTCATGACAACGGTAGTGTATACGCCAACGGAAACGGCAGGGGCGTTAATTTGAGCGTCAACTAGACGGCGGCGCGCCGTCAGCCTTCAATAAGGCAGGCGGAATAAAGCCGGCTGCTCATCGTCAGTGCTTTAGCTATGACATACGGCTCCCTCAAGCAGACCCGGATGGGAGAGACGGAGTTCGCCGCCTGGCGCGAGCTCATCTGGCGGCGCTGCGGGTTAGACTTCCCGGAGAACCGGATCCGGTTCCTGAGCCGGTGCCTGTGGGAGAGGGTGCGGCGGCACGCCATGACAGGCTACAGCGAGCTCTTTCACTATGTGCAGTACGACCCCGGCGGGGAATATGAATGGAAGGAACTGCTCGAGCTACTGGCCATTAAGGAGACCAGCTTCTTTCGCCACCCGCCGTCGTTCGAAGCACTCATGACCTGCGTGCTTCCGCAGTTAATGAGCGACAAGCGGGAGCGGGGGGCAAATCTGCTCACGATGTGGAGCGCCGGATGCTCCGCAGGGCAGGAGGCCTACTCACTGGCCATGGCTTTTTTGGAGGTCGCGGGCGGCCAGTTATGGCAGGCCAGGATTTCCGGCACGGACGTGAGCCTGCGCGCCCTGGAAAAGGCCCGCCGCGGGCGTTACCAGCCCCACGAAGCGCGTCGCATCCCCCAAAAGTATCGCGACGGCTACATGAGAACTGCCGAGGATGAACGGGGGCGGTGCTACCAGATCGCCGATCATGTACAGGCACTGGTCAGGTTTGCTTACGCCGACCTGACGTCCCCGGACAACTCACAACTCGCCATGCAGGACGTAATCTTCTGCCAGAATGTGTTGATCTACTTCAAACCTAATCATCGAATCGAAATCGTTCGCCAGCTCTGCCGGAGACTAAGTATCGGAGGCTACCTGTTCCTCGCACCGGCCGAGGTCGTGGAGTTGAGACTCGCCGGGGTAGAACCCGTCGGGATGAAAGACGCATTGATTTACCGGCACGTCGGATGAGGCCAATTTTACTTGAAGGGTAAGGTGACGTGTGGCCAGACAAGTAGACAAAGAGATCCTTGACGGTTTTGTCGAAGAGATCATGGGGTATATACCCACGATGCGCCAGGGGGTCGAGGCCTCTCTCGCCGACAAGACACAACCGGAGCGTCTCGAGCAGGCGCACCGCCTCGCCCATACGATCAAGGGGGCCTCTTCGATGGTCGGCCTCTCCGGCTTAAGCCACATCGCCTATCACATCGAGGAGGCGCTCGGCGGGATCGCCACGGGCCGGAGAGTCCTGGACCAGGAGCTGTCTTTGCTACTGTGCACGGCCCTCCAGGAGATAGAGGTCTACCTGAAGGATTTGGCGGGTGGCACTACGCGCGAGCCGGACTTCTCCGAAATAATTGGCAGGTTTCGTCGCCTGCACAAACCGTTCGAGGGGGAAACGTCCACGCCCGGGATGCCAGACGAGGCCGCAGAGACACCCCCTCTCACGGAAGATAAAGAAGCGTTCGAGGCCGGTGGCAGCAAGCAGACCACCCCTCCCGCGCTTTCGGCCGGGAAAGAGAGTTCCGATGAAGTGTTCTATCTCGACCCCGAGATGATTGAGGTATTCTCCATCGAGGCCGAGGACCACCTACGCTCGATCAGTTCCGGGCTGGCCGTTTTAGAGAAACAACCGGGGGATCAGGAAACCCTGCAAGAAGTCCGCCGCAGCGTCCACACCCTTAAAGGCGCCGCCGGTGCCGTCGGTCTGCGCGCCCTCACGCAATTGTCTCATCGGATGGAGGACCTGCTTGACCGCCTCTACGAGGATCAGGTCGCGGTGAGTCCGGATATGATGGGGCTGCTGCTGGCCTCGACAGATGCGCTGGAGCGCCTTGCCGGCGGGGATGAGATATCCGTGCAGGGCATCATTGAGGACCTGTACGCGAGCTACACCACGCTCCTGCACCAACTCCCTTCGACCGGGGGCCCGGCTCAAGATAGGTTAACGCCAGGACCGGAGCCGCTTCCCCAGGAGAAGATCCTGGATCTAGCTCAATTCACTGAACAGCGGCCTCCGTCCGCCGGGACCGAAACTGCCGAAGAGGCATCGCCCGCACCGAAGCGTGCGGTCGGCCGCGTGGTACGCGTTCCCATTAAACGGCTTGATGATCTGGTCAAGTTAGTGAGCGAGCTCGTCATCAGTCGCACAGTGATCGAGCAGCGCATGGCCGACCTCGGGCGCGAGGTGGAGGACCTCCAGCGGAGCGCTGACCGCCTGCGGCGGGCGTCAGGTAGGCTGGAGACCGAATACGAGGCCGGGTCGCTCGGCGGTGGCCGCCCGTCGATGCGCACGCGTGTGGCAACGGCCGGCGCTTCGATCCCGGAGATTGTGAGCTTTAACACCCACGGCTTCGATGACCTGGAGTTCGACCGTTACACGGAGTTTCACCGTCTTTCACGCGAGCTGGCGGAGACGAGCGGCGACATCAACGCGACAGGACTTGAGATCAGCAACCTGCTCGGTGACTTTGACAGCATCCTCAACCGCCAACGGCGCCTCTCCGGCGAGATTCAGGACGGCCTGATGCGGGTGCGCATGGTGCCGCTGGCGACACTGGCGTCACGCCTCCAACGCACGGTGCGGGTCGCGGCGAGCCACGAAGGTAAGCTGGCCGACCTCTTTATCGAAGGCCAGAATATTGAGCTCGACACCACCGTGCTGGATCAGATGGTCGATCCGTTACTGCATCTACTGCGTAACGCAGTCAGCCACGGGGTCGAGACGCCGGCGCGGCGCGCGGCACAGGGCAAACGGGAGCGGGGGACCATCCGCCTGCGCTCCTTTTATGAGGGTACGCAGGTTGTTATCGAGGTCAGCGATGACGGGGCGGGTCTGGACCCCCAATTGATCAGATCAAAGGCCCTGAGCCGCGGGCACATCTCAAGCGCCGACGCCGGCCAGATGTCAGAAAAAGAGTTGTTCTCGCTCATCTTCCTGCCAGGCTTCTCCACGGCTAAAGAGCTCAGCGAAGTTTCGGGCCGCGGCGTCGGCATGGACATCGTCAAGGCAAGCATCGACAAGCTACAGGGCACGCTGGCGCTCGACTCGACGCTAGGAAAGGGTACGACGTTTACGATCCGCCTTCCGACCACCCTCGCTGTGGCGAGGGCACTGCTGATTAAAGCGCACGGCGAAACCTTTGCCGTCCCGCTCGGCACGGTGACACAGATTATCCGCGTCGAGCGTGACGAAATCGAGCATCTCGCGCAGGACGCGGTGATCCGGGTAGGAGGCAGGGTCTATCCCGTGATCCGTCTGGGTGAGGCGCTGCGCCTGAAGCAGCCGGCCGATGAAGCGGTCGAGCGGCTGCCGGTTCTGATTCTTAAGGTCGGAGGCGATCACATCGCGCTCGTGGTGGAACAGGTTATTGAGGGGCGCGAAATCGTGATCAAGTCGCTCGGGAATCATCTGCGGCGCGTTCACAGCATCATGGGAGCTACCCTGATGGGCGATGGTCGTGTGGTACCGATCCTTCAACCATCAGACTTGGTCCGCAGCTCTCCGCCATCGACAATGCCGGCGCGGCCGATTGCGCAACAGTCAACGGCCGGGGTCACGGAGGCTTTAAGGGTGATGGTGGTTGACGATTCGCCGAGCGTCCGCCGGGTCATGTCGAACCTGCTCAAGAGCGTCGGATGGCAGCCGACCGCAGCTAAAGACGGCCTGCAGGCGCTGGAGATGCTTCACGGCTCGCCGGAGCAGCCGAACGTCATCCTGCTGGATGTTGAAATGCCGCGCATGGACGGGTACGAACTGCTCGCCACGCTTAAGCGGCAGGAGACGTACCGGACGATTCCTGTGGTTATGATCACCTCCCGAACCGGGGAGAAACATCGCCGTAAAGCAATCGACCTGGGGGCTTCGGAGTACCTCTCCAAGCCCTACCAGGAGGAAGAACTGCTTAACGTCATCCGGCGCCTGGCGAAGTAATCAAAACACGTCTGCTCTTGGCCGCGAGGGTGAAGCTTGCTTATGACGGCGACAATTCGAGTGGTGGTGATTGATGACTCGCCGTTCGTCTGCCGGCTGCTGACGAATTACCTGCAGATGTTCCCCGACCTTCAAGTCGTGGGCACGGCGTTGAACGGGCGCCGCGCCGTGAAGCTGATCCGTGAGCTGCGCCCCGACGCCGTCACCCTTGACCTGGAGATGGCCGGCATGAGCGGCCTGGAGACGCTCGAGCAGATCATGCACGATTGCCCTTGCCCGGTGGTCGTTGTCAGTGGCACGAGTCATCATTCCGCCGACCTGATCATGCAGGCCGTCAATCTCGGGGCGGTCGACTTCGTGCTGAAGTATATGCCCGGCGCGGATACCGACCCCGAAGCCTTACGGCAGGAGATCACGGCCAAGACGCGGGCGGCATCGCGGATCAAAGTTGTGCGCTCTCTACGCCTGCGCCGTCCGCAGGGTGGGGCGGCTTTACTGAGGCCGCCGGTTGCGTTAACGAAACCTTTTGTGCATGGCAGGTCATCCGCTTTGGCCGCCCGCCTGATCGTTATCGGCGCATCGACGGGCGGGCCCGTAGCGCTTCGCGAGCTGCTCGGAAATCTGCCGGGTGACTTTCCCGTAGGGATCATCATCGTCCAGCACATGCCTGCGGGATTCACCGGAGTTCTCGCCGCCCAGTTGGATCGGCAAGTTCGGCTCAAGGTCCGAGAAGCCAGAAGGGGGGATCCGGTTCAGCCCGGTCTGGTGCTGGTAGCGCCCGGGGGTAAGCACCTGCTGCTGCGGCCCGACTCGCGGGTGGCGCTCAGTCACTCCCCGGAGGTCCAGGGGCATCGCCCTTCGGTCGACGTCACCATGCAATCGGCGGCGCACGTCTACGGGTCACGTACCATCGGCGTCGTGCTCACGGGGATGGGCAGCGACGGGGCGCACGGGCTGGTCTCCATCCGGGCGCAAGGGGGGAGAACATTCGCTCAGGACGATGCCAGTTGCTGCGTCAACGGAATGCCACAGAGGGCAATTGAAAGGGGGGTCGTTGATCATGTCGCGCCGCCGGCAGAGATTGCTCGGCTGTTGCGGCGCGCGTGCGACTTAAACTCATCGTCAATCTATTTTGAAACGAGGCGGTAATGCTAACCGAGACGGCTCACACGACTACATTGCAATTCATCCGCTGCGGCGTGGCGGAGGAGACCTACGGTCTGGATATGACCTGGGTGCGGAGCATCCAGCGCTTAGACCGTTTACGCCGGAACAAAGACGGGGGCGACCCCGCCGGCTGGCTGCCGGTGGGCGAAAGCGGCATCCCGGTGTTCAGTCTCGCGGCCCGGCTCGGGCTCCCGGTTAAAACAGGCGGTGATTTGCAGCGCGTGGTGGTGCTCAACTCCGCACACCGGCCGTGGGCCATACTCGTCGATCACGTTTCGCAGGTGGAACGGGTCCCGGCGAACCGAGTTGCCCCGCTGCCACCCCTCGCCGTTAACCCATCCTTCAGCCGTTTTGACGGCATCATCCAAACGCCCGAACAGCTAAATCTGCTCTTGTCGCCAGAGCGTATACATCCTGATGCGACGCCGGCGGCGGAAAGGGTCGAATCGCCCGCAGTGCACCGCACCTCAGTTAAGCCCCCGCCACCCGGCGCCCGTCGTTCGAGCCACGGTCGGATTTTGGTCTTCTCTTTAAAGCCCTGTCCGGATGAACGGCCGATAGTTTTCGGTTTGAGCATTTCTCAGGTGCAGGAGGTCATCACCCCCCTCCCCCTGATCCCCGTCCCGGGCGCACCCTTCTTCGTGGACGGCCTGCTGAGCTGGCGCAACTCACCGGTTCCAATCGTGGATCTTGCCGCTTGCATGCGAATGCCCGCCCTGCCCGCCAGCGAACAAAGCTGCATCATGATTGTTCGCGGCTCAGATAAACACTCCTTAGCCGGCTTCCGGATTCGGCCTGACGTCCGGGTGCTCCGCCTGCCTATCGCACACGAACCGCGCGACCGGGAACTCCCCTTTGACCGGTCTCTGGTCCGGGGCGCGTTCGAGCTGGAGAAAGAAACGCTGGTCATTCCGGACTTACAACGGTGCTACCGGGTCAACGACCAGTTAGAAATAGATACTCCATTTATAGACGGGGATTGCGATAGGTCCCGATGTCTAATACAATCGAACCCCGATGCACCGCGCCGCTGCTCTGCTTCTGATTATGCTTAAAGATAGTTACATTTTTAAGCCAGGTAGCGCTTCGGCACGTGAACGTTTACTAGCGATGATGTTTCTCGTCGCGACTTTCGCAGCTCTTCTCTATTTACGACTCTTTAATCCGGCGACGGGCGCGAGTTTCTATTTAAGATGCCCATTTAATGCGCTAACCGGACTTTACTGCCCCGGCTGTGGCTCTACGCGCGCCGCACATCAGCTGCTCCACGGACACTTCGCGGCGGCGCTGGCCCTCAACCCACTGCTGGTTTTGTTGCTGCCATTTCTGGGGTACGCGTTCGTGTCGTATGCGCTGATGGGAATCAGGGGCCGTGGGCTGCCCAGGGTTTTCGTGCCGCCCCCTCTGATCTGGTTGCTGTTCTGGATGGTCCTTGCGTTCTGGATTCTGCGGAACGTCCCGCTCTACCCCTTCTACCTTTTAGCGCCCCACAATGTGTGAATCACAGGTAGGGTACGCGCTAGACAAGAATGAGGGATGAAGGAGACGCAGCGGTCCAAGTTTCATCAGGAATGCTGGGCAATGGACGTGTGAATAAAAGCGGTTACCGCGAGATAGCCTCGTCTTCTTCTATTCAATCGTAAGGAGTTTTGGGCCGATTTCCGGCTTTGCTGCTGCGCCCTCTGCAACCAGTTTTTCCGCTTCGCGCACGAACGCTTCGACGATGTCGGCGCCGGCCACTTTGCGCATCGGCACGCCATTTTTGAAGATCATGCCAACGCCGCGCCCGAACGTGACGCCGAGATCAGAATCGTGGGCCTCGCCCGGCCCGTTCACGGCGCAACCCATGATCGAAAGATGGAGCGGTTCTTCAATGTGGGCCAGACGCCGTTCAATTTCCGTCACAATCCCGACGAAATTATCCACGTCGAGGCGGCCGCACGTCGGGCAGGCGACGACCGTGACGCCGCGCGAGCGCAGTTCGAGAGATTTGAGGATTTCCCACGCGACGCGCACCTCTTCCTGCGGCTCGGCAGCGAGTGAAACGCGGATCGTGTCGCCGATTCCTTCATGCAGCAGGACACCCAGGCCGATGGCGGACTTGATCGTCCCGCCGAAAGCCGAACCTGCTTCGGTAACGCCGAGATGCAGCGGGTAATCAACCTGCCGCGCGAGCAGCCTGTAAGCGGCGACTGTGCGATGAACGTCCGATGCTTTAAGAGAAACAATCGTATCGCCGAAGCCGAGGTCTTCGAGAATTCCTATATGGCGCAGGGCCGACTCGACCATCGCTTCCGGCGTCGCCCCGTATTTTGCCAGCAGGTCTTTTTCGAGCGAGCCGCCGTTAACGCCGATGCGGATCGGAACACCTTGCGATTGCGCGGCGCGTGTCACTTCGCGGACGCGCTCGTGCGCGCCGATGTTACCGGGGTTCAGGCGCAGCTTATCAACGCCCGCCTCTAAAGCCATCAGCGCCAGCTTGTAATGAAAGTGTATGTCGGCAACGAGCGGCACATCCGGCACACGTTTTCTGATCCCCTTGAGAGCCAGAGCCGCCTCTTTATCCGGCACGGCGAGTCGCACTATCTCGCAGCCGGCACGCACCATCTCTTCGATCTGCGCCACGGTCGCCTCGACATCGACCGTGTCGGTCTTCGTCATTGACTGAACAACGACGGGAGCGCCGCCGCCGATCTGTATACCTTTAACTTTTACCGCCTTAGATTTTCGCATCAGAAGCTTCTCTTGATTTGAGACCCGAGATCCCTTAACCAATCATTCACCGTTGCGGCGCGGGCGAGCCGGCGGCCGGTTTGTTATCGTTAGCGCCGCGCCATATCGAAGCCTGCTTCAGCAAGTCATTGGTGATGACGAAAACCATCAGGAGGATTACCATGACGAAGCCCACCTGCTGGATGCGCTCGCGGACGGTCGTAGATAGTGTGAGTCCGACCAGGCCGAGCACGGCTTCGACGAGCAATAGGAAGATCGCCCCTCCGTCAAGCACCGGGATCGGCAACAGGTTGAAGATGCCGAGATTCAGGCTCAAAAATCCGAGCATGGTAAAGACGCCGCCCCAGCCGAACTTCTTGGCGGAGGTGGCGGCGGCGCGGTAGATGCCGATCGGGCCGGAGAGCGTGTTGCGCGCCGAGCGCTTGCCGGTGAAGAATTGACCGAGAGCCTTGCCGGTCAAACGCAGCACGTCGATATTTGAATTCACGGCATAGGCCGCGGCCGCGGCCAGACCGGCGCGCTCCAGCGGCATCTCCGCCTGGGGCTGAAATCCGAGCCGTTCTTTACCGTCGTCTAAGCGCCGCGCGCGCGCCGTGATCACCTTATGCTCGCCGTTGCGCTCCACGCCCAGACTGATCGGCTCCGCTTTATGATCACGGATGTACTGTATCACCTGCTCATCGCTCGTGACCGGGGTGTCGCCGAGAGTGATTATCCGATCCCCCACCTGTAAGCCCGCCTCCGCCGCCGGAGTATTAGGTTCGACATCACGGACAATAACTGGCATTTTGCCGTAGTCCGGCAGGAAACCTACCAGGCCGATGGTCTCGCCATCTTCCGTGTACGGTGTCGGCTTGATCGTCAAAGGCACGCGTTGCCCGTTGCGCTCCACCACGAGCGGCAACGGTTGGTCCGGCGATAACAGGGCGTCGCCCCTAATGGTATCCCACTTCGGATTTTCAGTGCCGTTGAAAGAGACGATGCGGTCGCCCGGTTGGAGTCCTGCCGCTTCAGCCGCGCCGTTTCTTACCACATGACTGACGACCGGTGACGGCGTGGCGGGCACACCGTAAAGCAGTGCACCGGCAAGCGGAATCATTAGCGCCGTTAAGATATTCATCACCGGGCCGGCGACCGCGACCAGTATTCTTTGCCAGCGTGGGCGCAGGTTGAATTGCTCTTCAGGCGGAATGTCGGTCGCGCCGGCGCCTTCAAGCGGCGCATTCGATTCGTCGCCCCCGAGCTTGACGTAACCGCCGAGCGGAACCGCCGAGACGCGGTAATCGGTTGTGCCCCAGCGGCGCCCGAAGAGGCGCGGGCCGAAGCCGACGGAAAAAGTCTCGACGCGAATTTTCAGCAGCTTCGCCACCGCAAAGTGGCCGAACTCGTGAATCACGACCGCCGCGCCGAGTACAAAAATAAAGGCCAGAGGCTCGATCAAATAATTCATGAAAACACGGCTCTCATTTCCTGCGCTAAAAAATCCCCACAAAAGCTCAGGTCACACCAGCTTAGAATCGCCCGGCGAGCACCGGGTTGTACATGAGTTTACGCAATGAACGTTCGAAAGGCAAAAGGAAAAGTAGGGCGGAAACCTCTTTAAATTTTATCCGCGACCCACACTTTTGCCTTTTTCCTTTCGCCTTCTTCAGTCTGCCCTAAACTGCGATGTTTGATGCCGGCGCGATCTGTTCGATGATCGACGCGGCACACGCGCGAGCCGCGCGATCCGTTTCGAGCACGGTGTTTAGATCACTCACCGCATGCGTCACATGCCGGTCCATGACGTCTTCAATAACGCGCGGGATGTCCGTCAGGCATATGCGTTGGTCTATAAAAGCTTGAACGGCCTGCTCGTTAGCTGCGTTCATTGCCGCGGGGAGCGTTCCGCCCTCGCGTAGCGCGCGATAAGCCAGCTTAATACAGGGGAAACGTTCGAGGTCCGGGGCCTCGAAACGGAGCGCAGAAAGTTTGGTCAGATCAAGTGGCGGTAAATCGCACGGGTGGCGCTCAGGGTAAGTGAGTGCGTACTGGATCGCGTGGCGCATGTCGGTCACGCCCATCTGCGCGATGACCGAACCATCGACCAACTCGATCATCGAATGAACCACCGATTCCGGATGGACGAGGATGCCGATTTCGTCAGCGCCAAAGCCGAATAACCAGTGCGCCTCGATCACTTCTAACCCCTTGTTCATCAGCGTCGCCGAGTCAATGGTGATCTTCGCGCCCATGCTCCACGTCGGATGCCGCATCGCTTCGGCAACGGTCGCGGCCGTCATCGCCGTTCGGTCTTTGGTACGGAAAGGGCCGCCGGAGGCCGTTAGGATGAGGCGGCGAACTTCCGCGCGCTTCTCCCCGCGCAAGCATTGGTGAAGTGCGTTGTGCTCGGAATCGACGGGCAGGAGTTCTGCGCCGGTTCGCGCAGCCGCGCGCGTCATCAATTCGCCGGCCATCACAAGCGTCTCCTTGTTGGCCAGTGCCACGCGCTTTCCCGCCTCCAGCGCGCGTAAAGTTGGCACAAAGCCGACAGCCCCGACCGTTGCGGAAACAACACAGTCGGCCTGCGCGTGCGTGGCGACTTCGATCAGCCCCGCTTCACCGGTCAGGATGCGCGGCATCTTGACTCTCAAGTCGCGTAATAGTGCCCTAAGTTGTGCGGCACATTCTTCTGTTTCGACGGTGACTAGTTCTGGAAGGAATCGTGCGGCTTGCGCAGCTAGTTTCTCGACATTACGGCCCGCGCCGAGCGCGATCACGCGAAATCTCTCTTCGCCGAAGAATTCAACTACGCGCAGCGTGTTACATCCGATCGATCCGGTCGAGCCTAGAATGGCGATGCCTCTGACATTCATGCTATATCGCAACCGCCTCTATCGCTACGGCGATGTGGTTGGCGCATACTCATTCAGCAAGTCAATGTTTGCGCCGGATTGATTAGCGTATGATGCGCCCGTCACGCGCCAACTGCGCCCGTTGATGTATATCATGTCAACCTTCGCATACCCGGTCTCGCGCGCGCCGATAACTTTGATCCTCAGCGTGGCATCACCATCTAAGTTGTGCGAATTAATGCTGCCCGTCAGGAGTGAGCCGAAATCCCGCACTTCTCCGATCTCCCGCTTCAGTCTCTCGTTATTGCGCAGAAAATTCTTCGCCGTCGCCGCCGCTTCGCTGTGGCCGATCGAGTAGAAAATAGTTCCGACGATTGCGCCGACGAAAAGCACGGCCAGTAAAATCAGTCCGGCCAGAATGCTGGCGATAATTATGAGAAGCTTTTTCGTCGTCACTTTTCAACCCGCGGCAATGAAAAGGGCTTAATGAACAGACTCGATTAATGGAAATAGAAGCGGCCAAAATAGTAGATGACTGGCGCATTCAAGAGCAAGCTGTCAAGACGGTCAAGGAGGCCGCCATGTCCGGGAAGGATTTGCGCCGTATCTTTCGCGCCCGCGCCGCGTTTAAGCGCGCTTTCCGTCAAATCCCCGAGCACGCCCAGAACATTCATCACGGCGGCCAGCGGAAGCGCCGCGATTAAATGCAGTTCGGGAAAGAACCAGAAGTGCGCGAGCGCGGCCATTAATAGACTCGCGATCATGCCGCCCGCCGCCCCTTCCCATGTCTTGCCGGGGCTGATCGAAGGAGCAAGTTTATGACGCCCGAACACTCTTCCGGTGTAGTACGCGCCGGTATCCGATCCCATAATAACTAAGAAGAAGAAGGAGAGCAGGTGTGCCGCACGCGGCTCGCGGAAACCGGTGCGCACGGCAACCAAATGACCACCGAGCAGCACAACATAGAGCACGCCGAGCAGGGTCGCGCCCGCCGACACCATCATCTTGTTAAAGGGCGCCCCACGCAGCATCGCAGACACCAGCGTGACAATCGTGAAGCAGATCAAGGTCAGCATGAGCAAATCGGGTGCCGTCGCGGGCGCGTCGAAATAGTAGTCGGTGAATAAGGCCGCCGCACCGATAAAGCCCACCACCGCATCCGGTTTCGCTTCACGCCGCTTGGCGAGCAACCAGAATTCGTAGAGGCCAAGGACCATCGCCGCGAGCGCGAGTAAAACAAAGAGTGGCTCAAGCCAGGGGATCAAAATCGAAGCGATCAGGATGGGAAGCGCGATCAGCGCAGTGGTGATGCGAGACATACATGGGGTCAGGGTTGGGAATGGAATTGAGCCCTTATCCTCCAGCCCCTTATTTTGCGTTGACGACTAACTCGAGACCGCCGAAGCGCCGGCCCCGTCGCTGAAAATCGACGACGGCTTCGAGTAGATGGACGCGGCGAAAATCGGGCCACAGAGTTTCGGTGACGTAAATCTCACTGTAGGCTGTTTGCCAGAGCAGGAAATTCGAGATGCGCAGCTCGCCGCTGGTGCGAACCAGCAGGTCAAGCTCGGGGAGGCCGTGTGTGTAAAGCTCCCGCGCGATTCTTTCCTCCGTCAGCTCTTGCGGAGATTCTCCTTCGGCAAGCAGGCGCAGCACGGCGGCGCGGCAGGCATCAACGATCTCGGCGCGCCCGCCATAATTTAGAGCGACACTCAAAACCATCCCCGTGTTCGACGCCGTCTTTGCAGTCGCCCGCGCTATTTCGCGCCGCACGTTGTCCGCCAGCGCTTCCGTACGGCCGATGGCCTGAAAACGTATGTTCTGCTTGTTGATCTGGTCGAGTTCGAGGCGCAGGTAGCGCCTGAGCATTCGCATCAGGGCATCGACTTCGAGACGCGGACGCTTCCAGTTCTCCGTCGAAAAAGCGTAAAGCGTCAGGGCGCCGAGGCCCAGTCGCGCACCAGTGTCAACGGCGGCCCGCACCGCTTCGACTCCCGCCCGATGGCCGGCCACGCGCGGCTGCCCGCGTTGCGCGGCCCAACGCCCGTTGCCATCCATGATGATAGCGACGTGGCGCGGCAGACGGTCCCACGCCACCGACGCCAGCAACATCTCGTCGCGTGTCCCCTTCTGCACAACTTCAGCAAAATCTGCGAGCATCCTTACCCCGGCCGGCGACTCAACATCCGTCTCTTTAAAACACTCAGTACATGATGGGCAGTCTCAAACACATAACCTCGAGAGTCACTTCTTGCACCCGGCGCTTACAGTTATTAAGAGATACGGGAAACGAATGGAAAACATTATCAACGCGTCACCGTACATTCTTACTACTACGGCAGGCCATGTCAAACATAATGCACCTGAACGAGTGATAGCCCGCATGCCGGAGCGGTTGCGCCGACCAGTGAGCGGTCCCCGTTCTGAATCGCCCTCTTAACCGCCTCCGGATCCATCTCGCCGCGCCCGGTAGCGAGTAGCGTGCCGACAATGGAGCGCACCATATAGCGCAGGAAACCGTTGGCGGTGACGGTGATTTCCAGCAATACTGCGCGCCCGCGCTCATCATAGCGATCAGATACGTCTAACTGCGTAATAGTACGCACGCGGGCTTGCGTCTCTGACTGTGCGGATGAAAAAGCGGTCCAATCGTGTTCACCCAAAAACAGCCCCGCGCTTTCCCGCATACATCTCAGGTCGAGGGGGCGCGCTTCCTGATGCGCGAAGCGCAGCCAGAATGGGGAAAGGTAGGGTGCGTTGAAAATTCTGTAAACGTAAGTTTTACTGTGCGCCGAAAAGCGCGCATGAAAGTCGTCGGGGGCCGGCCTGGCTTCGATCACGCGCACGTCACGCCCAAGGTTGCCGTTAATGGCCGCGCGAAGCTTTTCCGGCGTGATCCCGCGGGTAAGGCGTACGCTCGCCACCTGCCCTTCGGCATGAACACCGGCGTCTGTCCGCCCTGATCCATGAACAACAACTCTGCGCACGTCAATGAGCGTTAAGACGCGCGTCAACTCACCCTGTACCGTGCGCCGCTCGCCCTGCATCTGCCAGCCATGGAAGTCCGTGCCATCATACTGTAGTGTCAGGCGATAGTTCATAAAAGGGTGAGAAAAGAGATGCTCTTCGTTGGGAGACCGGGACGACCGAGACGAAATCTTGTTTTATCGCCGCGTCGCCGCGTCGCCGCCTCCCCATGTCCCGGCGTCCCGGATCCCCACCGCTTCATCCTTCCTTTGACGGCTTCCTGGCTTGATGGCCTTTTCACCGCGCGCGCAGGCATCACAGGCCGAGGGTGCGACGGCGGGGACGTCGAGGGTGGCAAGCGAGACGCGCGGGACGCCGACATCGACGCGTCCGGCCGAGCGGTCTATGATTGACGCTGCCCCGACGACGCGGGCACCCGCGTTGCGGAGGGCGTTAATCGTTTCGCGCGTTGAGCCCCCGGTCGTGATGACATCTTCGACGACGAGCACGCCCTCCCCCGGCCTTATTGTAAAGCCACGCCTGAGCGTCATGCGTCCCTCCTCGCGTTCGGTCCACACGAATCTTGCGCCGAGAGAGCGTGCGACTTCATAACCGATAATGAGGCCGCCGATTGCCGGCGATGCGACTGTTTCGATTCCCTGATCTTGAAACAGGTCGGCTAGAGCCTTTCCGAACACGGCGGCCTCTGCCGGATGTTGAAGCACCAACGCGCATTGCAGGTAGCGGGTACTGTGCAGTCCGCTTGTCAAAACAAAATGTCCTTCGAGCAGCGCGTTTGTGCGCTTGAACCTTTCAATAACTTCTTCTGCTCGCAAATTCTCACCCCATTCCAAAACGTTCATTCGTGCATGCTACAATATCACGCGATGAAGGAAGCTCATCGCAACCTTGTCTCCGATTCCGCGCTTGTCCAGGAAGCCCTGGAGATGCTGCGCGTCTGCGGCGGCCGCGCGTCGGCCGCCGATATCGTTGACCTCGTATTGAAACTGCCGGACCTTGATGCGGAACTGGCGGCGCTTCTGGTCGCCGACCTAATCAAAGACGATCACCGCTTCCGCATCGGCGAGAACTCGACGGTCGAACTCACCCATGAAGACGCTGAGACACGCCTGCTGCACGAAGCTGATTATGTCGTGGTCGACGTCGAAACCACCGGAGCCAAAACACCGCCCTGCCGGATCATGGAAGTCGGGGCTTACCGCGTCAGTCAGGGCCATATCGTCGCCGAGTTCCAGACGCTGGTCAACCCGGAAATGCACATCCCGCCCTTCATCGTACAGCTCACGGGCATCAATAACGCGATGGTCAAAGACGCGCCCGTGTTTGCTGAGATCGTCTCGGCCTGGCTTCATTTCGTCGAGGATGCGGTGCTGGTTGCCCACAACTCGACATTCGACGTGCGTTTTTTGAATTATGAGATCGCGCGTATCTTTCCCGGCCGACGAATGATTAACACTCACTTGTGCACCGTCAAGCTATCCCGCCGCGTGATACCCGGACTGATGAATTACCGTCTACACACGGTCGCCGACCATTTTGCGATCCCGATCCTCAACCGGCATCGCGCCGCCGGCGACGCGCTGGCAACCGCCGAGATTTTCATACGCATGCTCGCCCGCCTGCATGAAAATGGCGTGCGCAACCTGGCCGAAGCGCGGCGCTTCAAAATTGGCGGTTAGATTTTACCGTTGTCGCTCAGAAATCTGAGATTTGAGCCCGAATTTGCGGTCTTAAGTCTGAAATTCAAAATATGAGATCTAAACTGAATCACCGGTATCCGGTGATCTGGGCTTGAGCATCCGCCTTCCTTCGCCACCAGCCGCGCCCGACAAAGACGGCGACAATTAACAAGGCGAGCCCGATGCCGACCGCCGGATAATAATGCGCGAGCAAATCCTTTGCCCGCCCGCCGTAATGCGCCGCCAGGTAACCCTCAAACAGAAAGCGAAAGGCGCGGCCCGCGGCGATTGCAATAGTAAAGCGAATAATGTTGAGCCGGAAGACACCTGATGTGATGACGAACAGTTTAAAAGGAAACGGTGGCGGCAGAACCGATACCACCAGAACCGAGAGCACGTCATAGCGGTCTATCAGCTCTTTGACGCGCGTCTGCTTCGCCGGAGAGAAACGTGCGAGGGCACGGCTTCCGGCGCGCCCGGAGATGCGGTAGAGAATGAGGCAACCCGCGACTGAACCGAGCGTGGCTGCCGCCGCATAGACCGGCATCCAGGAGGGGTGCGCGGACGCAAGCAGAAGCATCACGGCGTCCGGGCCGCCCGGCAAAGGAACGAGCGCGGAATCGAGCAGCGCGATGGTAAATACCCCGAACGCGCCATAGGCGATCAGATATTCCTTAATGCCAGCCAGACCATCCGTGATCTCGTCGAGAAGATGTTTCAACCTTCGTGTCTTTCTTTTCCTAGACCCTTCAAGGCGCGGTTGATTCGGAGGCGGGAGCGACGGGCCGACCTTCCGTCGTCGCGCTGAGGTCGCCCTCGTCTGCCTCCGCTTCAACCCGGGCCATGCTGGCTCGGCGTGCGGCTTCCCTTCCCCGCTTAGAAATTAGGTACACGACGAAACCGATCAGGCACACAGCGGCCACGACGCTCAGTATCACCAGTCCGTTATGATGTAGAAAACGCAGCACGCGCTCACCGTAAAATACCGCCAGCGTTCCTTCGATGTAATAACGAAGGGAGCGCGCAATCATGATCGTAATCATGAAGCGCCAGCGTGGATATTCGAGCGCCCCGGCGGTTGCGACAAAAATCTTGAAAGGCATTGGCGGGGGCAGGAGGGCCGGAACCGCCAGCGCCAGAAACCCGAAATGCGCATAGGTTCGCTCAACCCGCTCGAGATGCTCTGCGCGGAAGCGCGAGCGCAGGACGGCCTGTCCGCCGCGCCGCATGATCGTGTAAAGCAAGAGGCAGCCAAGCACCGAGCCCGCCGCGGCAAAGAGCGGGAAAAAGAGGGCCGCGGTATGGTCTTTGGAGCACCGCATCACGACCAGATAATCGTTGATTTCCGGGAGCGAAAGGAGTGAGGAATCGAGCGCGCCGATGATAATCATGGCGGGCCCCGCCACGTAGAGCGGCACGCGGATGACAAATTGTCCAAGCCATCGGGCGGCGACGCGTAACCAGTCAAACATAATCTCTAAGTCTCAAGTCTCAAGTCTCAAGTCTAAAAACGGGTTTCCGACTCTAGACTTCAGACTTGAGACCCGGGACTATTTAGCCGGGGCAAAGATACTTGGCGTATCGTAGGTGACACCGAAGGTTACGCCCGTACGGGCGCTGAACCTTGTCAGGCCGGCGATGCCAGCGACATCAAAGCGTAAGCCGGAAGCTTTGATCTGCATGCCGAGGCGGGCCTGGGATTGCGATTCGGTGCCGAGCTGCCCGGCGCCGGGGCGCGTATTGGCTCGCCCATTGACCTCGCCGACGAAACTAAATTGATTACTGTAGCGATAGATGGCCGCCAGGCCGTAGGTGAGCACATCGTTTTGGGAGAAGAGCTTGGTCGGCGCCGTGAGAATCGCGATGCCGATATTACCAAACGTATTGAACCGGCCATCAGAGCCAAATTTCTTGCCGATCAAAATCGAGCCGAAAGCGTTGGTCGCGTTCAGCCCGATGCCGCGCGCCTGGTTCGAGTTCGGTAGGTCAACGCCGAAGCGAAATCCGAACGAGGGCCAACGCCGCGTCTCGTTTCTCAACTTAATCTTGGTCGCCAGTGTGAAATCGCCGATGTCATTTGTAGAGTTTGCCCCCGGCGAGATGTTGAGCGGAATCGGCGACGGCACGCTCATCGACCTGATGCTCAAAAAGTTCTGCGCCACACCGCTAACCTGGACCTCGACATTGGGCGCGAGGCCGATATTGACGCCTATCACGCCGACACGCGTCAGATCACCGGTCAGCCCCGAGACGGGAAACTTTGCCCCCTGTAAAAAATCGACACCTGTTTGGATCCGCACCGAGCCCGGCGGAATGATGTCCACGTCCTCTGTGATAAGGGGGCGCTGCTGCGCATGCGAACCGGAGATACAGAACAGTACAACCAGAAATATGCCGGGGAGTCTTAAAGAATGGCTACGACACAGCATAGGGCGGCCCATTTCTTTCGAGGTTTGAAGCGAGAGCGAATTAGTCCTACGCTCAACTACAACGCCGCGCGAATTGTAGCGGCACATATGGCACAGCGTCAACACGAAGAGCCCGATACTTGATGCGCAGATGTGCTACTGCGCTCGGACATCTGTGTTAACATTGCTTCCACAAGAGCAGGCAGATTGGCGCGGGAGTTGCCCGTCCGGCTACACGCCAGAATTTTGCCCGCCGTCAGCGTAATTTTTGTGTCGACCAACACCTACTGGATTTTTCTGCTTCTCATCATGGGGCCCGATTCATGAAAAGACCACACATCGTTTTCTGCCTGATTCTTTCGCTTTCCCCGCCGGTGATGGTATTGCGGGCCGTTGGCAGCGTCGCCCGGTTGAGCAAGACAGCTCAGGGCAGTTCCGATACGTTGCGGCTCGCGGGACTTCGCGACCGCGTTACTGTCCGGCGCGACGAGCGCGGCATACCGTACATTGAAGCCCAAAATGAGGCCGATCTTTCTTTCGCTCAAGGCTACATTACGGCGAGCGACCGTCTATGGCAGATGGAGCTATTTCGCCGCACGGCGCGCGGCGAGCTGGCAGAGGTCTTCGGAGCCGGACCCCAAAATATTGTGCTGGAAGGCGACAAGCAGCATCGCAGGTATGGCTTCGCCGGCCATGCGGAAGCGACTGTCGCGCAGTTGTCATCGATACTGCGCACCGCGCTTGAAGATTACGCGCGCGGTGTCAACGCTTTTATCGAATCACGTGATGGCAAGAGCCTGCCACCGGAATTCCAGATCCTACAATTTAAACCCCGCCCATGGCGCCCGGCGGATTCGCTCGTGATCGGCCACCTGCTCGACGAAACTCTCTCGACCACATGGCGCACTGACATCATGCGCGCAGCATTCGCCGACCTGCCGCCGCGACAGTATGAAGCGCTCTTTCCTGAGACCTCGCCGCTTGACGTCGTTCTTGTTGGCGGCGACAGCCCGGACAAAAAGAGGGCATCTATAATTCCCTCACCCAGTCTGCCAAGCCGCTCGGCGGCCAGGGCGGAAGTATTGCGTGAAGTCTCCCTGGGCGCTTTTGTGGCGCAACGCACGCTCGAACGCGTCGGCCTTTACGCCGAAGATTGTGCGGCCAGCAACAACTGGGTCATCAGCGGTAAACACACCGCCTCCGGCAAACCGCTGCTCGCTAATGATCCACACCTCTCTCCGTCTGCCCCTTCAATCTGGTACATGGTGCACCTAAGCATGCCCGGTCAAACTGTGTCTGGCGTCTCGGTGGCGGGCCTGCCTGGTGTCGGTATCGGCCACAACGAACATCTCGCATGGGGCGCCACCAGTCTTGAAGCGGACGTGCAGGATCTTTACATCGAGAAGTTTGACAAGGATAACCCGCGACGCTACATGACACCCGCCGGCTGGCGCGAGGCCGAGGTGCGCCATGAAGAGATCAAAGTTCGTAAGAGTCCCGCCGATACTTCGACCGAAATGGTTCCGTTCGACGTCACGGTAACTCGCCACGGCCCTATCATCTTTGAAAAAGGCCCGGCGCGCTACGCGCTTCGGTGGACGGCGCTCGATCCGCAAGCAAATCTGGCTGAGACTTTCTATCGGCTCAACGCTGCCCACAACTGGAACGAATTTCGCGATGCTCTCAGCGTCTACACCGGCCCGGCCTTCAACTTCATCTACGCGGACACTAAAGGACACATCGGTTATTACGGCGCGGGTCGCTTCCCCGTCAGGAAGACGGGCAGGGGCCTGACCCCCTACGACGGTGCGACCGATGATGGCGAGTGGACCGGTTTCATTCCTTTCGACGCGCTCCCGCATCTTTACGACCCGCCTTCGGGCATCATTGTTACGGCGAATAGTCGAGTGGTTGGGCGCGACTACCCCTATCAACTCACAGTGATGCCGATCGCCGCCTATCGCGCGCGCCGCATCTTCGACCTCTTACAAGCTAAACAGAAGTTCACGATCGACGATTTTCGCGCCATACAGGGCGATACATACTCTATCGGCGGCGCCATACTCGCCCGCGCAGTCAGCAAGACCGCGCGAGAATCAACTTCTGTCGGGGCAAGCGATGAGCAATGGCTCGGGGCAGTTCGAATGCTTGAAGAGTGGGACGGGCGCATGGTCCCTGAGTCGCGCGCAGCATTGCTGGCGGCGCACCTGCGCAACGCTTTGCGCAGGCGCGTGCTCGCAGCGGCACTCGGCCCCGAGCGCGCGAAGCAGTATGCCTACTCTAACTTCGATACCTTCCTGGACCGTGTGATCACAGAGCAGCCCCTCGAATGGCTGCCTCAGGAGTTTAAGAGCTATGCGGAATTGCTGCGCGCATGCTACGCGGATGCGCGAGCGGAGTTGACGAAAAGTTATGGCGCGGACGAATCAAAGTGGACGCTGGGGCGCGAAGCTCAGGCGCGTTTCCCGCATCCGCTGGCAGGCATACCGTTCATCGGCCAGCAGTTCGTCATTCCCCCATTTCCACAGGAAGGAAGCACCGGCAGCCTGGCCACGGTGAATCGAGGAGCATACGTTTCCATGCGCTTCATCGCAGACGTTAGCGACTGGGACAGAACACAGCAGGGTATCGCCCTCGGCGAATCGGGCGATCCATCAAGCCCACACTGGAAAGATCAACTGGCGGACTGGCGTAATGTGACGCCCCGCAGCTTTCCCTTTACCAATGCTGCGGTACTGAAGGCAGCGAAGGAAACTCTTTTTCTCGCGCCCGCCGCGAAATGAGATTGATCAGGGTCAAGGCAGAACAAGCATGGACGAAGAGCGGTGGCGCGTTTTCTGCGCCGTTGAAGTATTAACCGAAGCGCGGGCACGCGTGGCCGAGCACATTGCAAGCCTGCGCCACGAAGCGCCTGATGCCCGCGCCAGTTGGGCCCGCGCCGAAAACTTCCACATCACACTAAAATTTTTGGGTGAAATAGGGCGGAACCGCGTCGAATCACTTTCGCGTGCGGCGCAAAGAGCTGTCGCAGGCATTCCTCCCTTCGACGTTGCTATCAAAGGAGCGGGAGCATTTCCGCCTCACGGCATCCCGCGTGTTTTATGGCTCGGCATCACAGATGCTTCAGACGGACTCGCACGGCTCCAAAGCCGTCTTGATAAGGAATGTGACCGTGAAGGTTTCCCGCCAGAGCAGCGGCCGTTTCATCCGCATCTTACGATCGCACGGCCGCGCGTTCCGAAGGGCGCGCGCAGGCTGGCGGCATTGCACAAAGAGATGGGGTTTGAGCCCATCGGATTTCCTGTCAACGAACTCCGCGTGATCAGAAGCGAACTGGGGCCGGGCGGCTCACGCTACACAGGGATTTCGCGCCATCAGTTACTTCGCGCCTGAAAGAGTCCGTGGATCGGTCACTGATGAGGCGATTATGAGTGTAGTGCAACGGGGAGTGCAGTTTGGTGACTGACGTGACCACGTACTTTTTGCGCACAGAATGACTTGGATTCCGTTCCTGGACACCTGATGATTTAGCCATCGCACTCAAGCTTTGGGGCGACCCTCGAGTGACGAGGCTGATCGAGGCACGAGGCCAGCTTTCCGAAGAGGAGGTGCGGAAGCGACTAATGAGAGAGATCGCGACCATGGAATCCCATGCTGTTCAATATTGGCCGATTTTTCTTCTTGGCACCGGCGAGCACGTCGGTTGCTGTGGGCTCAGACCGTACAATTTAGCCGAAGGCGTTTACGAAATCGGCGTTCATCTTCGCCCGCAGCGCTGGGGACAGGGATATGCGACAGAAGCAGGACGTGCGGTAATGAAAAACGCCTTCGACAAGCTTAACGCAACCGCTCTATTTGCTGGCCATATCCCAAAGAACGATGATTCACGTCATATGCTGGGAAAGCTTGGTTTCCGGTATACGCCGGTATACGCATGACGAATACTATCCTCCAACAGGTCTGCAGCATCCGGCATACATAATTAAGGCTGAAGAGTATCGCAGGACTAGAAGTTGAGGCCGATTCCGTAAATTGGCGCAGTCAGCTTGGGCATTGATCTCTCATTTGAATTGTACAAAGAAAAGGATTAGCCTTTTAACTGAACTCGAGGAGTTTCATCAGGCGCCGGTGTAAGGAGGGCGACAGCCATGTTCTGTCCAAACTGCGGTACTGGCGATCAAAGCCCGAATGCTTACTGCAAGCGTTGCGGCCAGTGGCTATTGGATCAAAAGTCCGTCCGAAGGCACACAACTACTCCAGAAAAGCGGCTGCATGCAATGATCGTTTTCAATGCCTTGAGCGCCGCATTCGGTCTCGCCTCGACTATTATCCTTTATGCAACTTTGGGCAAACCCGGGGCGAAAGTGGCGATGTTAGTGGCCGCGGCTTTTTGCACCGTGATTGCTGTGCATCAGACGATCAGTTTCTTTTTCGCCCTGGAGTTAAGGCAAAGGTTAAAAAGAGGTCGGGCCGATACCAGGCAACTGAAAGGGCTGGACACCGGACGCAGTGTGGCGTCTTTGGGTAGCGGGGAGACAACGGAATTCATTAAAGCGCAAAGTGTAACAGAGAACACTACTGAACTGCTGGAACCGGTGCCGCGGATCAGAGAGCAAGGGGGCTCGTCATGAAGATCAGCACCATCACCACCTAACAACCCTTCACGCGATGGTCAGTCTGGCGTTAGCTCGTCCAACCGAAGAGAGCGGAGTAAACCTCAAGCATGGCAGAATACGACGAGTTCATGGCGGAGATGTTTCCTACCGGCGAAGATGTTTTTCGATGCCAGAGTACCTTTTCGAGATTAGCGCGACATTTAAAGAGGACCCTGGTTCTGACCGGCGGCCTTGCGGCTGGCTGGCATACGACACGCAGCGGCCGCCGCATGGGAAAACGACCGTTTAATGATATCGACATTGTCGTTGAACATATTTCTGATCTCCCACAATCTCTGGGGGATGATTTCCTCGTCGCTCACTTTCACCCTTCGCGGGGACGCGGAAGGATTCTTCTGCAGCTTGTGGATGAAAGGCACCGAGTACGAATCGACGTGTTTACCCCCTTCTCCCCGTCTCTCATGAGCCGAGTGCGAAGCGCCAGGCTCGCGGGGATCGCTTGCGGGATTGTAGCCGCAGAAGACATCGCAGCAAGGTTGCTAGGTATCCTATATGCCGTGACTACCGGCGAGCGGGTTGATCCGAAGTACTACGATAAATTCAAACTACTTTCTGGATTCGCTGACATGGACGCAGTGCGTAGGATTTGGCAGGATTACAGAAAAGAAGGTTACTCACAGGACTTCGAGGTAGCAGTTGATACCGTACACCGGATAATTGCTAATAGCCCTGGCCTGCTCCGGAAGGACTCCTATGATCAGGATTTAAATACAACCTGCCCCTGGTGCAGCGACGGCAACCTGTTTCCGGTCAGTGCCCGATCGCGGATATTCGATATATTAGGCTATGTGTGAGTGAGCTAATACTTTTCAGGAGATACCTTTTGAAAGTCGAAGGGGCCGTCTGATTCAGACCTCTTAATTTATTTGCCCCGGTATATTAGCGCATTTCGATAGTGTGGCTAGTAAAGAACTATGGTGTCGAACATCATGCGCATACTTTACGTTGGCAACTGG